>JAKIXW010000250.1 GCA_022708865.1 Acidobacteriota bacterium | reverse complement strand
ATAGACCCCCACTCCGGTGCGCTCCATCCAGTCCATGGCCGCGTCGTGGCGATGGGTCCAGCTCCAGGCATGCTCCTCGGTGTCGAGTTCCTGGACGATCATCACCTCGCGGGGGTCGTCGAAGGCCTGGAACACCCATACCTTGCGTACGCCGGCACTCTTGAATGTGCTTGCCTGCTGGCGGAATTCGGTCAACAGCCAGTCGATGTCGTCGACCAGGAGGAACGCGGAGACCAGCACCCCGGGTGCCTCCCCCACCTCGGGGTCGGCGTGCTCGAAGCGGCCGGCGATCTCACCGGCGAACACGGCCGGGATGTCCTCGACGCCGGCGGCGTCGAACCAGTTGAAGAACACCCGCGAACTCAGCAGTTCGACAACGGGTTGCTTGCTGTTCACCCCGATCATCACCAGGACGCGGCCGGGATCCCGTAGCGCGCGGTACACCAGGACGTGGTGTGCGCCCATCGCAATCAGCTCGTCGGTGCGCCGGCGCAGCAGCGGACCGACCTTGTCCGGGTCGGGGATGCGGTAGTCCGATGCGATGACCATCGAGTGGCGATACACATCGGAGAGTCTCATTCGAGCCGGTCCTTCATCACTTTTCCGGTGGCACCCAGCGGCAGCGCCTCGAGGAACACGATAGCCCTGGGCACCTTGTAGCCGGCCATTCTCTGCTTGCACCAGCTGATCAGATCGGACTCGGCGAGTTCGGCAGCGCCGTCGTCGAGCACCACGAACGCCTTGCCGACCTGACCCATTCTCTCGTCGGGCGTCCCGATGACGGCGGCCTGGGCCACCGCGGGGTGCTCGATGAGGAAGCCCTCGATCTCGGCGGGATAGGCGTTGAAGCCACCGACGATGAACATGTCCTTCTTGCGGCCGACGATCCGCACCCGCGCGTTCTCGTCAATGGTGGCCAGATCTCCGGTGTGCAGCCAGCCGTCGGGGTCGATGACCGCGGCGGTCGCATCGGGGTCGTCGAGGTAGCCCTGCATCACGTTGTAGCCGCGCACCAGCAACTCGCCGTCCTCGGCGATGCGCAGTTCCTGGTCGGCACAGGCGATTCCGACGGTGGTGGCGATGTCCTCGAAGGAGTCGCCGCGTCGCGACGCCGTCACGGTGCCGGCTTCGGTCAGCCCGTATCCGGTCATGATGGTCTCGAACGGCAGTTCGTCGTGCACGCGGCGGATCAGCTCGACGGGGATGTCCGCGGACCCGGTGACGGCCGCGCGCAGGGTGGCCAACCGGGTCCTGGCGCCGTCGCGCCGGGCGACGTCCAACAGCGAGTGGTACAGCGTCGGCGGGCCGGGGAGCATCGTGATGCGTTCGGTCTCGACGATGTCCACCAGCCGGTCCATCTCGAGAACCGGCATCGGCAGCACCGTGGCGCCACGGATCATCGACGCGATACAGCCGGCCTTGTACCCGAAGGTGTGGAAGAACGGGTTGACGATCAAATAGCGGTCGCCTTGTCGCAGGTCGGCCAGATCGCACCATTCGGCGTACAGCCGCAGGTTCTGCCGATGTCCGGTCATGACGCCCTTCGGGCGGCCAGTGGTGCCGGACGTGTAGATGATGTCGGCGACATCATCGCCGGAGACCCGCCGTTCGAAGGGCGAACCGGACTGCAGGAAGTCGGATTTCAGGTCGATACCGGTGACCCCGGGCGGTGTCGAATAGTCCAGGCCGAGGAAGCCCTCCTGGACCAGGACGGCCTTTGCGCCGCTGCGGGTGATGACGTCGGCGGCCTCGTCCGGCTTGAACCGGGTGTTGACCGGAACCACCACTCCGCCGGCGGTCAGCAGGCCGAAGGCGGCGATCATCCATTCCGCGGAGTTGGGCGCCCAGATGGCGACCCGGTCGCCCCGGTCCACCCCCAATTCCGCGAAAGCACCTGCGGCGCAACGGACTCGGTCCACCAGCTGGGCGAAGGTCAATCGCAGTGAACCGTCGACGACCGCCTCGGAATCTCCGAAGCGGTCGCCGACGCTCAGGACCATCTCGGGGATGGTCGACCAATTCTGTTGTGTCACACCGTCACAAGGCGGCCCAGGTTGCCACCCATGATCTTGGCCTGATCCTCGACCGACAGGTGGTCCAGTGCGGTCACATAGTGGGTCGGCTCGGCCAGGCCCTCCGGGTGCGGCCAGTCGGACCCGTAGAGCACCTGGTCCACGCCGACCAGGTTGATCAGGTCGTCGATGCCCTCTTCGTAGAACGGGCTGACGTAGATCCGGTTCTTGATCTCCTCCATCGGGTTGCCCAGGAAAGCCTCCGGGGCCTTCTTGTACACCTCGGCCATCGAGTCCAGCAGCGGGAACATCCACTTCGAACCGGCCTCGACGATGCCGACCTTCAACTTCGGGTGGCGGAACAGCGCACCGTGGATGACCCACGAGGCGACCGCGTCCTGGATCGGGCGCCATTCGTTGAGGATGGACATGGCGTTGGTCTGGAACGGCAGCATCTCCTGAGCGCCGCCGTCCCACTCCGAGGTGTAGCGCGAGTAGCCACTGTCGCTCGAGTGCATCCCGACGAACACGTCGTGGTGAACGCAGCGCTCCCAGAAGGGATCGAACTCGGGCAGCGCGAACGACCGCGGGCCACGGAACCCGGGCACCGGCGCCGGGCGGACCAGGATGGCGCGGGCGCCGCGCTCGACGGCCCACTCCAGTTCCTCGATGGCCTTCTCGACGATCGGCAGGGTGATGACCGGCGTGGTGAAGATCCGGTTCTGGTAGTTGAAGCCCCAGACCTCGTCGAGCCACTGGTTGAGCGAGTGAACGATGACGTGGATGGCGACCGGATCGTCGCGCAGCCGCTCCTCGATCAGGCTGGCCAGCGTCGGGAACATCAGCGTGCGGTCCAGGCCGAGCTGATCCATCAGCTCCAGCCGCGGCGCGGGCTCGAAGAAGGCCGGGATGGACTTCATCGGCTCGCCGAACAGCTCACGCTTGCTCTTGCCGTCGGGGTTGCCGAACTTGAAGTACTCCTCCCAGGCGCCGGGCTTGGCGACCACGGAGAACGTGGGGTTCGGGATGTATTCGCTGATCTGGCCGCGGATCGCGATCTTGGTACGACCGTTGATCTCGACGTACTGGATGATGTCCTTGTACTCCTTGGGGAGGTACTTGGTCATCGCCTCCGGCGGCTCGTAGAGGTGGTTGTCCGCGTCGAAGAGCGGAAACGGAATGTCGACCTTGTGCGACAGCTGCCCCATGAAATGCTCCTTTCCAGTTCGTGAGAATCATATTCTCATAGCGCCGCGGCCGCAATGTCCTCCCGCCGCCGCGGGGCCACCGGCATCGAGCCGACCGTAGGCGGCGTGGCGTGCGGTACCGCGGATTAACGCCGCGGGCCGATGTTATTCTCTGTTTTGGAGAATGCCGATATCAAGTCTGGAGAATGCCTACATGGTCGAGCTAGAGCTGACCGACGGTCTGGCCGTCATCACCATCGACCGCCCGCAGGCCCGCAATGCGATCGCCCCCGAGACCATGGACCAGCTCGACGCCGCGCTGGATCGCGCCGAGGGCGCGCTGGCGCTCGTGATCCGCGGCGGCGGCGACCGCGCGTTCGTGTCCGGCGGGGACCTCAAGGAACTCGCCAAACTGCGCACCGAGGAGCAGGCCGCCGACATGGCCCGGCAGATGCGCACGATCTGCGATCGCATCGCCGCCTTCCCGGCGCCCGTGGTCGCCGCCCTCAACGGGCATGCGCTCGGTGGCGGCGCCGAGGTGGCCGTGGCCGCCGACATCCGGATCGCGGCCGACGACATCCGGATCGGCTTCAATCAGGTGACGTTGGAGATCATGCCGGCTTGGGGTGGTGCCGAGCGGCTGGCCGCCCTGGTCGGCAAGGGTCGCGCACTGATGCTGGCCGGCAGCGGACGCATCCTCGACGCCGCGGAGGCGGAGCGCCTCGGCCTGGTCGACCAGGTCTTCCCCCGGGCCGCCTTCGAGGAGGGCTGGCGAGGCATCGCGCGGTCGCTGACCCATCGCGCCGCGGGCGACATCAAGAAGGTGATGGGCGGAGTGTCCGCCGAGGAGGCCATCGCGGCCTTCGCGGGACTCTGGGTGTCCGACGAGCATTGGGCCGCGGCCGACAAGGTGATGTCCCGCGCGAAGTAATCCCCACCTGCCCGCGAGCGGCCGTGTCTGTACGGCTCCCGTCGGCGTGCCGCGTACCAAGTCGGACGCTCGCGGCAGAGACAACTGAGAAATCAGCCGTTGCGCCAGTTGGGGTCGAGCTGGCGCGGGCCCTCCAGGAAGGTCAGCCACTTCTCGGCGAACCGGAGCGTCTCGTCGTGCCCGGCCGTCACCCCCAGCAGCTGCTCCTGCACCAGCACCTGGGTGGCACCGGTCATCAGCACCATCAACACCGTCGGACTGAACTCGTCGAACGGCACGTCGTACCGGGCCATCGCCGCGGTGATGGTCTTGATCTGCTCGGTGCGATGGATCTCGGCGTAACGGGCGATCTCGGCGCGGAGCGTCTTGCGGTGGTTGGCGAGCGCGACGAACTCCATCGTCATCCCCGTGCCCTGCGGGTCGGTGTTGAGTTCCCACAGCGCCCACAACGGCTGCGGAGCCTGCAGCGCGAGCTGGTGGTAGTGCAGCATCTGCTCGGCCCGGCGCCCGAACAGCTCGAGGAACAGCTCGTCCATCGTGCGGAAGTAGTAGTGCACGAGCTGGGGCTTCAGGCCGGCCTGCTCGGCGACCCGGCGCGACGTCACTGCCGCGTAACCCTCTTCGGCCATCAACCGTTCGGCTGCGTCCAGCAGGACGGTGCGATTCTTGGCGTCCGGCGCACCCAGTCTGCGTGCACTGGTCTGCGGATCTCCGACCGCACCAGCGGGGTGAGCCATGGTTACCTCTCCGTCCGGGGCCTGGTTCCGTCGCCGTGCCCGATTCCGAGTCATCGTAAACGCGCAGCTCACGGCGCGGTGATCTTGACC
>JAKIXW010000024.1:21748-24226 GCA_022708865.1 Acidobacteriota bacterium | reverse complement strand
CTCGGCGGCGCGCAACGCCATGGCCGCCGCCGTCGTGGTCTTGCCGACACCGCCGTCGCCCCGCAGGATGACACCACTGTGCTCCGAGTGAGTTACCAGCGCCCCCAACGCAACCCGAAACTCCTCGGACCGTGCCACGAAAGGCCACTCCGACACAGCTCGCCCTCGGGTGATGTCCCCATCTGCACTCGCACGATGGTTGGTCAGCAAAGTCTACACACCGGGGTGTAGGGCGCGGTTCAGGGCGGCCAGGCCGCGGTCGAACGCCTCGGCGGCGACGGGGGAGACCAGGGCCAGGCTGATGTAGCCATGGATCATCGTCGGCTCGTTGCTCAGCGTGACGGAAACACCTGCCGCGGTGAGTAATTCGGCGTACTTGCCGCCGTCGTCGCGCAACGGGTCGTGTTCGGCGGTGCCAATGTAGGCCGGCGGCAACCCGGCCAGTGTTTCGGCGTTGGCCGGTGCCAGGTCGGTGGGCAGCGACCCGGGGTCGGTGAAGTCGAAGTCCGGCACGTACCAGTGCAGGAACGCGGCGCTGACGTCCTCGCCGAGCATCGGCGCGCCTGCATTCTCGGTGAACGACGGCAGGGACAGGTCGCCTACGGCCACGGGGTACCACAGCAGTTGGAAGACCAGTGGCGGCCCACCGTGGTCCCGGGCCCGCAGGGCCATCACCGCCGACAGGTTGCCGCCGGCCGAATCACCGGCGACAGCAATGCGTTTCGGGTCCCCACCGAGGTCGGCCGCGTTCTCGCCGACCCACTGCAGGGCCGCCCAGGCATCCTGCACGCCCTGCGGATACGGATGTTCGGGGGCCAGCCGGTAGTCGACGGACACCACGATCGCCTCGGCGCCGACGGCATGGGCGCGCGCGACGTGGTCATGGGTGTCCAGGTCGCCGATGCACCAGCCGCCCCCGTGGTAGAAGACCACCACCGGCAGGTCGCTGTGCTGTTCGATCGGCGGCCAGTAGATCCGGGCCGGGATGTCGTCGATGTCGCCGTGCCCGATGACGCGTTCCTCGATTCGCATCTGCGGTAGCAGCGCGGCCGGCGGCTTGACGGCCCGCAGACGTTCGCGTGCCACCACGGCGCCGTCGTCGATGGAGAACTCCAGCGGTACGGCGTCCATGACCTTCTTGATGACGGGGTCGATGCCCGGGCGTGTCATGCATTCACCATAGGTGCGGCGTCCGGCGGTGCGGGCGCGTGCGTGCAGTACCTTCGGCAGATGCACAGGTGGTGGCTGGCCGCGGCCGTCGTCGGCGCAGGGTACGGGGTCATGCTGGTCGCCATCTGGTCCAGGGTGGCCCCTGGCGCTCCGCTGACGGGTCAGTTCTGGGCCCAGCCCGCGCTCAAGTCGGCAATGGCGGTGCTGTTGGCGGTCGCCGTGCGGGCTCACCCCATCGTCCGGGAACGTCGCTGGTTGCTGCCCGCGCTGCTGTTCTCGGCCACCGGCGATTTCCTGCTGGCGATCCCGTGGTGGCCGCCGTCATTCGTCGGTGGGTTGTCGGCGTTCCTGCTGGCGCACCTGTGCTTCCTGGGTGCGCTGCTGCCGCTGGCCGCGCCGACGCGACCGCGGGTGGTTCTCGCCGCCGTCGTGGTGGCGGGTTGCGTGGGTCTGCTGGTGTGGTTCTGGCCGCAGCTGGCCGCCCAGGAAGGCGGTGCCCTGACCGTCCCGGTCACCGTCTACATGCTGGTGCTGGCCGCGATGGTGTGTGCCGCGCTGCTGGCGCGGTTGCCCACCCCGTGGACGGCGTTGGGCGCGATGTGTTTCGCCGTTTCGGACGCGATGATCGGGATCAGCGAGTTCATCCGGCGGGATCAGGCGCTGGCGGTGCCGATCTGGTGGGCGTACGCGGCCGCGATGGTGCTGATCGTCGCCGGCCTGATCTTCCGGCGTTCGTCGGTCGGTACTGCTACACCGGCCACGTGACCACTGGGCGGCAGGCGGCCGAGCACGAGCCGATCGCGCGGGTGCTGCCGATGCTCGGTGTGCCGCATCTGGATCGCGAGTTCGACTACCTGGTGAGCGCCGAGCAGTCCGACGACGCCCAGCCGGGGGTGCGGGTCCGGGTACGGTTCCATGGCCGCCTGGTCGACGCGTTCGTGCTGGAGCGGCGCAACGACACCGACCACGACGGCCGGTTGGGCTGGCTGGACCGGGTGGTGTCGCCGGAGCCGGTGCTCACCGCGGAGGTGCGCCGTCTGGTCGACGCCGTGGCGGCCCGCTACGCGGGTACCCGCGCTGACGTGCTGAGGCTGGCAGTGCCGCCGCGGCACGCCAAGGTGGAGCGTGCGGAGATGGTTTTGCCGCCAACATTTTCCGACCTCCCGATGCCGGATGTTTCGGGGTGGGAGGCGTACGCGCGGGGCGGACAGTTGCTCGACGCGCTGCAGGCCGGACGGGCGGCCAGGGCCAGCTGGCAGGCGCTGCCCGGTGAGCAATGGACGGATCGGCTGTCCGAGGCGGCCGCCG
>JAKIXW010000024.1:4804-21738 GCA_022708865.1 Acidobacteriota bacterium | reverse complement strand
TCCCGATCAGCGTGACGTCGACGCGTTGTCGGCCAGTGCGCTGGCGCGCTGCGGCCCCGACGGCGTCGTCACGCTCTCGGCCGGGTTGGGTCCGGCTGCCCGCTACCGGCGTTGGCTCGCCGTGCTGCGCGGGCAGGCGCGCCTGGTGATCGGCACCCGCAGTGCGGTGTTCGCGCCCGTCCAGAACCTGGGCCTGGTGATCGTCTGGGACGACGGTGACGACACGTTGGCCGAACCGCGGGCGCCCTACCCGCACGCCCGCGAGGTGGCGATGCTGCGCGCGCACCAATTGCGCTGCGCGGCTCTGATCGGCGGGTACGCCCGCACCGCGGAGGCCCAGGCGCTGGTCCGCAGCGGCTGGGCGCACGACGTGGTGGCCACCCGGCAGACCGTACGGGCCCGCGCGCCGCGCGTGGTGCCGCTCGATGACGGTGGCTACGCCGACGAGCGGGATCCCGCCGCGCGCACCGCCCGGCTGCCGTCGGTGGCGTTGCGGGCGGCCCGGCAGGCCCTGGCCGACGGTCATCCGGTGCTGGTCCAGGTACCGCGTCGCGGTTACGTGCCCGCGCTGGCCTGTAACCGGTGCCGGAACATCGCCCGCTGCCGGCATTGCACGGGACCGCTGGCGCTCAGCGCGGCCGGCAGTTCGGCACAGTGCCGGTGGTGCGGGCGGGCCGACCCCGGGCTGCGGTGTGCGCGCTGCGGTTCGGCCGAGGTGCGCGCGGTGGTCACCGGCGCCCGGCGCACCGCGGAGGAACTCGGTCGCGCGTTCGCCGGGGTGCAGGTTGTCACCTCGTCGGGTGAGTCGATGGTCGGGGAGATCGGCGCGGGCCCGGCACTGGTGGTGGCGACGCCCGGCGCCGAGCCGCGGACACCGTCGGGATACGGCGCCGCACTGCTGCTCGACAGCTGGGCGTTGTTGGGCCGGCAGGATCTGCGCGCCGCCGAGGACACGTTGCGACGCTGGCTGTCGGCGGCCGCCCTGGTGCGCAGCCGCGCCGACGGCGGAGTCGTCGCCGTGGTCGCGGAGTCGGCCATCCCGACCGTGCAGGCACTCATCCGGTGGGATCCGGTCGGGCATGCCGAGGCCGAACTGGATGCCCGGGCCGAGGTTGGCCTGCCACCCGCCGTGCACCTGGCGGTGCTCGACGGCCCGGCCGCGGCCATCGACGGGTTGCTGCGGGAGTGCCGCTTGGGCGGGGATGTCGAGGTGCTCGGGCCGGTGGACCTGCCGGTTGGGGTGCGCCGGCCCGCCGGCATCGACGCTCAGCTCGAGGTGGTTCGGATGCTGGTCCGCGTCCCGCGGGAGCAGGGCCTGGCGCTGGCCGCCGTCCTGCGCCGCGCGACGGCCGTGCTCAGCGCGCGCCGGGAGAATGTGCCTGTGCGTGTCCAGATCGACCCGCTGCACATAGGGTGATGGGCATGTCGGGGGTCCGCAGGGCGATCTGGTTGACGATCGCGGCACTGTTCGTCGCCGTCGGGGTGTTGTGGCCGCTGCCGTTCTCCGGACTGTCGCAGGCCGGACCGGCCAGCGATCCGGTCACCATCTCCGATTTCCGGGCGGACTTCCGCATCGATGCGGCCGGAGATCTGGACGCCGTCGAAACCATCACCGGTGAGTTCCCCGGCGACCGGCACGGCATCTTCCGGTACTGGGATGTCGCCAACCCCAACGATTCCGGGGTGCGCCAAGAACCCAACGTCATCTCGGTGCTGATGGACGGGGCGCCGATGCCGTACACGATGCTGTGGGAGGATGGGGACCGGTTCCGGGTCGCCAAGATCGGCGATCCGGGCAGCTACCTCGACTACGGCACGCACGTATTCGAGATCCGCTACACCATTCCCGGCGTCATCGATCCCGGTACCACCGGGGAGCGCAAGGAGTTCGCCGGCGCGACCGGCGACCCGGGGCGGGGGACGCCCTCGGTCTTCTACTGGAACGTCATCGCACCGTCGTGGAACAACCAGATCGACCACGCCGACATCACCGTCACCCTGCCCGCACCGATCACCGGGGCCCAGTGCTCGGTCGGCAGCGGGGTCGGGCGTGCGTGCACCGACCTGACAATCGGCGGTGACGCCGGACGGACGCTGACGGTCAGCGCGACCGACCTTGCGCCGCGGACTCCGGTCACAGTTCGCGCCGGCGTCGACATGGCCACCCCGGCGCGGGTCGAGTTGCCGTGGTCGTACAAGTGGGACCGAATCCTGGGCCGGTCGGTGCGCGGCGTCATCTGGGTGGCGGCCCTCACGCTGGCCGGCGCGGCCGCCGGGCTGCTGATGTATCGCTCGACCGTGGAGAAGCCGCCGCCATTCCCGCTGCAGTACGAGCCACCGGCGGGCATCGGTCCGGTGCAGAGCGAGTACATCCGTACCGAAGCGGTCGGCCCGCAGGCGCTGACGGCGACGCTGTTCCATCTGGCCGATCGGCATCTGATCGAGATGCGCCAGACCGGCAAGAAGAAGTGGACGTTGCGCTACCTGCCCAGCCCGGATTGGGCGTCGGTCGACCCCGTCGCCGGTGCCGTGGCTGCCACGCTCGGCATCGAGCGCCCCGGCGGCGAGTTCAACGCCAGCGGCAGCGTCACGGCCGGTGAACGCCTCAACAAGGCCAAGGGCGACATCGGTGCGGCGGTGCGCACCTGGGCCCAGTCGGGCGGGTTCACCGCGCCGCACCGGGTGGAGCACTGGGTCCGCGTCGCCAATCTGGCCGCCCTGGTGCTGGCGGTCACCGCGGCGATCCGCTGGCTGTTCCCGGCCACCATGTGGGTGCTGCCGTTCGCGGCCTTCTTCCTGTGTTTGGCGTTGTCGTGGCGTTCGGGCGTCGGCACCCGGCGCACCGCCACCGGTCGCGAATTGTGGTCGCGGGCAGGCGGTTTCCACCGCATGCTGGTCACCGATTCGGCGGAGGCGCGGTTCGATTTCGCCGCCCGCAAGGATCTCTACGCCGCCTACCTGCCGTTCGCGCTGGCCGCCGGTGCCGCTGCGCTGTGGGCCAAGAAGTACCAGGCGATGATGGGAGCACCTGCCCCGCAGCCGGATTGGTACCACTCGTCGGATAGGTCGTCGTCGTGGTTCGGCGGGGATTCGTCCGGTTCGGTGAGTTTCGATAGTTTCGAGTCGGCGCTGTCGTCGTCCATCGGCGCCTACACCGCGTCGCAGTCGTCGTCCTCCAGCGGTGGCGGCGGTGGCGGTGGTGGTGGCGGCGGTGGCGGTGGTGGCGGTGGAGGAGGAGGTTCCTGGTGAGGTGCTCATGGTGAGATTCCTGTTGATCCTGGCGCTGATCGTGGTGGTGGCCATCGCGGTCGGATTCGTGTTGGGCTACAACAAGATCCGGTCGGCGGACGTTCGGGTGGACGAGGCGCTGGGCGGCATCGACGTGCAGTTGACCCGGCGGGCGTCGCTGATCCCGGCGCTGATCAGCACCGTGGGTACCTTCGCGGCGCACGAGAAGGCGATCCTGGATCACGTTTCGGATGCGCGGGCGGCGCTGACGTCGGCAACAGCAGGAAAATCCGTCGCGCAGCGCAGCGCCGCCGAGCAGCAGTTCGACAACGCGGTCGGTCAGGTGATGGCGCTCGGACAGAGCTACCCGCAACTGAACTCGTCGAACAACTTCCTGGACCTGCAGCGCAACCTCGCCGATACCGAGGACAAGCTGGCTTTCGCCCGGCAGTACTACAACGATGCGGTCGCCACGCTCAACCGTCTGGTCACCACAATCCCCTGGATGTTCGCCGCCGGCATGGCCGGGGGCAAGGAGCGCGAGTACTACAAGGTCCCGAGCTGACCCACCGTCGCGGTGCGCGGGGACGGGGTGCGGCGCACCCCTAGACTGGCCGGATGCGTTTGGTGTTCGCCGGTACCCCCGAACCCGCACTGCCGTCGCTGCACCGCCTGATCGCCTCCCCGCGTCACGACGTCGTCGCCGTGCTGAGCAGACCGGACGCGGCCGCCGGACGGCGCGGCAAACCGGCTCCGTCGCCGGTTGCGGCGCTGGCGGCCGAGCAGGGGATCCCGGTACTCAAGCCGGCGCGGCCCAACACCGCCGAGTTCGCCGCCGAACTTGCCGCGCTGGCCCCCGACTGCTGTCCGGTGGTGGCCTACGGCGCGCTGCTGGGCGACGAGTTGCTCGCGGTGCCGCATCGCGGCTGGGTGAACCTGCACTTCTCGCTGCTGCCCGCCTGGCGTGGTGCCGCGCCGGTCCAGGCGGCGATCGCCGCCGGCGACACCGTCACCGGGGCCACCACCTTCCAGATCGAACGCAGTCTGGACAGTGGGCCGGTGTACGGAATGGTGACCGAGACCGTCCGGCCCGATGACACCGCAGGCGATCTGCTGGGCCGGCTCGCCGAATCCGGTGCGGGCCTGCTCGAGGCGACGCTCGACGGGATCGAGGACGGCACGTTGACGCCGGCGCCGCAACCCGCCGAGGGCATCAGTGTGGCGCCGAAGATCACCGTCGACGGTGCGCGGGTGCGCTGGGAACTGCCCGCGCACGTGGTCGAGCGGCGGCTGCGCGCGGTCACCCCGAATCCAGGCGGATGGACGACGATCGGTGACACCCGGATCAAGCTCGGTCCGGTGACCCTGACCGAGGCGGCCGACCTGGCGGCGGGGGAGATCCGGGTGGAACGCAACCGGGTCCTGATCGGAACCGGTTCGGGCGCAGTGCAATTGGGCACCGTCCAACCGCCGGGGAAGAGGGCGATGAATGCGGCCGACTGGGCGCGCGGCGCCCGCCTCGACGTGCTGAGGGCCTCGTGAGCGACCGGCGGCCCACCCGTGGGACGGGCCGGCGCTCGCAGCGCACACCACTGGACCCGGCTCGGCGCGCCGCGTTCGATGTGCTGCGCGCGGTGAGCGAACGCGATTCCTATGCGAACCTGGCGCTACCGGCACTGCTGAGGGAACGCGGGATCGCCGGGCGGGATGCGGCATTCGCCACGGAATTGACCTACGGCGCCTGCCGGACCCGCGGCCTGCTGGACGCGGTCATCGTGGCCGCCGCCGGCCGGCCCGTCGATCGCATCGACCCCATCCTGCTCGACCTGCTAAGGCTGGGCACCTACCAGCTGCTGCGCACCCGCGTCGAACAACACGCCGCCGTGTCCACCACGGTCGAGCAGGCGGCCATCGAATTCGATTCGGCGCGAGCGGGTTTCGTCAACGGCGTACTGCGCACCATCGCCGGGCGCGACGAAGCCTCCTGGGTCGCCGAACTAGCGCCCCCGGCTGCCGCGGATCCGGTCGGGCACCTGGCGTTCAGGCACGCCCATCCACGCTGGATCGCGCAGGCGTTCGCCGACGCGCTGGGCGGGCGCGCGGGTGAGCTGGAGGCGCTGCTGCGCAGCGACGACGAGCGTCCCGTCGTACATCTGGCCGCCCGCCCGGGCGTGTTGACCGCGGCCGAACTCGCCGAGGCGGTCGGGGGCGAGGTGGGCAGGTACTCCCCGTTCGCGGTGTACCTGCCGGGTGGGGATCCCGGCCGGCTGGCACCGGTGCGCGACGGCGCCGCGCTGGTGCAGGACGAGGGCAGCCAACTAGTGGCCCGCGCGCTCACCGAGGCGCCGCTGGTCGGGGATGACGGCGGACGCTGGCTGGACCTGTGCGCGGGTCCGGGCGGCAAGACGGCCACCCTGGCCGGCATCGGCGCTGGGCGCGGCGCCCGCGTCACCGCGGTGGAGCCCGCGCCGCGGCGCGCCGACCTGGTGGAACAGAACACCGTCGGGCTGCCGGTCGACGTGGTCCGGGTCGACGGCCGAGACCCAGGTCTGCAGCCGGGCTTCGACCGTGTCCTGGTCGATGCACCCTGCACCGGTCTGGGCGCGTTGCGCCGCCGACCGGAGGCCCGCTGGCGCCGGCAACCCACCGATGTCCCCGAGCTGACCCGGCTCCAGCGCGAGCTGCTCACCTCGGCGATCGAACTGACACGCCCCGGCGGCGTGGTCGTCTACGCCACCTGTTCGCCGCATCTGGCCGAGACCGTCGGCGTGGTGGCCGATGCGCTGCGCCGCCACCCGGTCACGGCGTTGCCGACGGGTCCGCTGTTCGCGCCGGCCGTCGACCTGGCGGCCGGTGACGGGTTGTACACACAGCTGTGGCCGCACCGGCACGGCACCGACGCGATGTTCGCCGCGGCCCTGCGCAAGGAGCAGTGATTAAGGTGAGCGGATGAATCGCCCGCTGATCGCCCCATCGATCCTGGCCGCGGACTTCGCGCGGCTCGCCGACGAGACCGCCGCCGTAAAGGGTGCCGACTGGCTGCACGTCGATGTGATGGACAACCATTTCGTACCGAACCTGACGCTCGGTCTTCCGGTGGTCGAGAGCCTGTTGAAGGTCACCGACATCCCGATGGACTGCCACCTGATGATCGACGACCCCGACCGCTGGGCACCGCCGTACGCCGAAGCCGGCGCCCACAACGTCACTTTCCACGTCGAGGCCACCGACAACCCGGTGCGGGTGGCCCGCGACATCCGGGCCGCCGGCGCCAGGGCGGGCCTGTCGGTCAAGCCGGGCACACCGCTCGATCCCTATCTGGAGATCCTGCGGGATTTCGACACCCTGCTGGTGATGTCGGTGGAGCCCGGATTCGGCGGACAGTCGTTCATCCCGGACGTGCTCGACAAGGTCCGCACCGCGCGGCGACTCGTCGACGCGGGGGAGTTGACCATCCTGGTCGAGATCGACGGCGGCATCAATGCCGACACCATCGAGGCCGCCGCGGAGGCCGGAGTGGACTGCTTCGTCGCCGGTTCGGCGGTGTACGGCGCGCAGGACCCGGCGGCGGCGGTGGCGGCCCTGCGTGATCGGGCCGCCGCGGTGTCGCCGCATCTGACGTTATGACGGACCTCGCGGTCGCGATGGGGCTGGCCGTCGACCAGGCCGAGGGAGTCAAGGGCGATACCTACCCGAATCCTCCTGTGGGAGCGGTGATCCTGGATGCGTCCGGCCAGATCGCCGGGGTGGGAGCCACCGAACCACCTGGCGGCGCGCATGCCGAGCTGGTCGCATTGCGCCGGGCCGGAACCCGCGCTGCGGGCGGCACCGCCGTGTGCACGCTGGAGCCGTGCAACCATCACGGTCGCACGCCGCCGTGTGTGGACGCGTTGTTGGCGGCCGGCGTATCGACCGTGGTCTTCGCCGTCGCCGACCCGAACCCGATCGCGGCCGGCGGCGCCGACCGGTTGCGGGCCGGGGGCGTCGAGGTCATCTCGGGCGTCGAGACCGGCCTGGTCGCCGGCGGTCCGCTGCGGGAGTGGCTGCACAAGCAGCGCACTGGACTGCCGCATGTCACCTGGAAATACGCCACCAGCGTCGACGGCCGCAGCGCCGCCGCCGATGGCTCCAGTCAGTGGATCACCTCCGAGGCCGCCCGGGTCGACGTCCACCGGCGGCGCCGGGCCGCCGACGCCATCGTGGTGGGGACGGGCACGGTCTTCGTCGACGACCCCGTGCTGACCGCGCGGCATCCCGACGGCAGCCTCGCCGACCGCCAGCCGCTGCGCGTCGTGGTCGGCATGCGCGAGATCTCTTCGGAATCAAGGATTCTCAACGATGATTCGCGGACCATGGTGATCCGCACGCACGATCCCCACGAGGTGATCCAGTCGCTGCGCGACCGGACCGACGTCCTGCTCGAGGGCGGCCCGGTGCTGGCCGGCGCCTTTCTGCGCGCCGGGGTGGTCGACCGGATCCTGGCCTACGTCGCCCCGATCCTGTTGGGCGGGCCGATCTCCGCCGTCGACGACGTCGGGGTGACCAGCATCGCGCGGGCGCTGCGGTGGCGGTTCGACGGCGTCGAGCAGGTCGGCCCCGATCTGCTGGTGTCGCTGATCCCGTCCTGAGCGGCGTTATCCTACGACCGGGCGGCCAGCTCCTCCGTTGCCTCGGCGTGGGTGTGGCGGCCGGCGATGAGTAGCCCGGCGAACGCCCCGACGATGCAGATGATCATCGTGATCCAGAACATCTCGCCGTACTGGTCGGCGAACGCTTCCCGGTAGCGGGTGGCCTCGGCCGCGATCTTCGCGGCCAGTGAGTCGGCGTGCGGTGCCGGTTTGGTGGCGAGGATCTGGTTGAAGCGGTACAGACCCCAGGCGGACAGCGCCGCGACACCGACGAGCATGCCGGTCATCCGCGCCACCACCACCAGCGACGATGCGATGCCATGCTGGACGGCGGGCACCACCCGCAGCGCCGCGGATGTCAACGGGCCGATCACCAGGCCCAGGCCGAAGCCGGCGAGCACCAGATCGGTGCTGAATGCCGGCAATGTGATGAAACCCAGATCGTGTTGTGCGGTAAGCACATTGACGCCCCAGTGGGACACCAGCCAGTAGGCCAGGGCCGCGATGAGCATCCCGACGAACACCACGGCGCGGTCTCCGATGCGGGTGGCGATCGCACCGCCGACCAACGCCCCGACCGGCAACGCCGCCAGGAACCAGGTGAGTTTCAGCGCGGCGTCCACCTGGTCCAGGCCGAGGACGCCCTGGCCGAACAGTTCGACGTTGACCAGGGTGACCATCAGCGCCGCGCCCGCGCAGACCGAGGTGCCCAGCGACGCCAGGAACGGCCGGAACGCGACGCCGGCCGGGTCGATCAGTTTGGTGCGTGAGTATCGCTCCCAGGCGAAGAACGCGATGCCCGCGACCACCGCCGCCGCGACCACCGGCAGGCCCCAGTGCGGCAGCACCTGCTTGCCGTCGGGCGCCGGGTTGTACAGCCCGACCACCGTCAGCCCGAGCGTGATCGCAAGCAGCACACCGCCGATCACGTCGACGCGCTCGCGCGGTCCCGTGCCGCGGTCGTGGGCGGGAACGCTGAAGTGGATCATCAGCATGGCGATCGCGGTGAGCGGAAGGTTGATCCAGAACACGTCGCGCCAGGTGTTGAGCACCGCGACGACGGCGATGCCGTACAGCGGGCCCAGCACACTGCCGAGTTCCTGCGCGGCACCCACCCCGCCGAGCACCGCGGCCCGGTTGCGGGCCGACCACAGATCGGCGGCCAGGGCCAGTGTCACCGGCAGCAGCGCCCCGCTGGCCGTGCCCTGGATGACCCGGCCGACCACCAGCGTCGTCAGGTCGTTCGACAGCGCGGTGACCACCGAGCCCACGGCGAAGCCGGCGAGCCCGAGTTGGAGCACCAGCTTGCGGCCGAAGCGGTCGGAGGCCCGGCCGAGCAGCGGCATTGCCGCGATGTACCCCAGGAGGTAGCCGGTGATGATCGGCGCGACCTGCTGGATCTTGTTGATCGGGATGCCGACGTCTTTCATGATGTCGGTCATGATCGACACCACGACATAGGTGTCGACGGCCCCGAGCAGGACGGCAAGACCGCCGGCGCTGATCGCGGTCCAGCGCCTGGTCTCCGCCCGCATCAGATCTGGGGCTTGGTGACGGTGACCGGCTTGTTCCAATCCGACAGCGTCATCTGGACCGCGGCCCCGTCGCTGGGTTGCAGACGGGCCTGGACCAGATTGTGGTCGCCGTCCGGCTGGATCCAGGCGGTGCCCGGAATGGGGCCGGTGACCTTGAGCTGCGGCAGGATCTGGTTGGCGGCCGCGGCGCTGACCTGGCCGGTGACCTTGACGGTGTCGACGCCGTTGATCTTCTCGGTGGTCTCCGACTTGGGATCGGAGAAGTTGCCCAGCACGTTGGCCAGGCCGGTGTCCGGACGCAGGATGGTCGAAGGGTCGTAGATGTCGGCCGCCGGGCCCATGTCCAGCCAGTTGTTCGGCGACAGTGCGGCGAACAAGGTGCCGTCGGTGACCACGATGTCGGCGTCGAGATCGGAACCGCCCATGGTGATGGTGGCCTTGGCGGATGCCGCGGTGGCGGGCACGTTGGTCAGATCACCCGAGAGGTTCTTGACCGGTAGGCCGTCGATCTTGCCCTCGACGGTGATCTCCACGTGCGCGCTCTCGAGGCCCTTGGTGGTCTGCGCGGATTGCTGCAACAGCGTCCCGGCATCCGGCAGCGTGGCCTTCGACCCGCCGCCGGACGATCCGCCCGAACATCCCGCGACCACGGCGGCGCAGAGCGCGGCCGCGCCGATCGTGCGGGTCAGGGCGGAATACCTGCGTTGGCGTGTCTGCATGCCCTGCATCGTAGTGGGTGGATCCGACCATCCCGGGTGCCCAGCACGTCCACCGGCGGCCGGCGACTAGGTTTACAGGCGTGTTCACCGGGATCGTCGAAGAGTTGGGTGAGGTCGTCGGCAAGGACGAGTTGGCGGATGCCGCGCGCTTCGTCATCCGCGGCCCCGTGGTGACCGCCGATGCGGGCCACGGGGACTCGATCGCCGTCAACGGGGTCTGTCTGACCGTCGTCGAGGTGCTGCCCGACGGCCGGTTCAGCGCCGATGTGATGGCCGAGACGCTCAACCGTTCGAGCCTGGCCGGACTGTCGGTCGGTTCGCCCGTCAACCTCGAACGTGCCGCGGCGCTGAACAGCCGGCTCGGCGGTCACATCGTCCAGGGGCATGTCGACGGCACCGGATCGGTGATCTCCCGCACACCTTCGGAGCACTGGGAGGTGGTGCGCATCGCCCTGCCGGAGCCGCTGTCGCGCTACCTGGTGGAGAAGGGTTCGATCACCGTCGACGGCATCTCGCTGACCGTGTCGGACCTGGGTTCGGACTGGTTCGAGGTGTCCCTGATCCCGACCACCCTGGCGATGACGACCCTGGGTTCCGCGCCGGTGGGGACCACGGTCAACCTCGAGGTCGACGTCATCGCGAAATACGTCGAGCGGCTGCTGGGTGAACAGGGGAAGCAAGGTTAGTGGCGCGGTGGTTCATACTGGTTGGACCCTTCACCAAGGCTCACAGTTCACATAACGCACAAGGTGGCTCCAATGACGAGGCTGGATAGCGTCGAACGGGCGCTGGCCGACATTGCCGCGGGCAAGGCCGTCGTCGTGGTCGACGACGAGGACCGCGAGAACGAGGGCGACCTGATCTTCGCCGCCGAGATGGCCACTCCCGAACTGGTGGCGTTCATGGTCCGCTACACCTCCGGCTATCTGTGTGTGCCGCTGGACGGAGACATCTGCGACCGGCTCGGACTGCTGCCGATGTATGCGGTGAACCAGGACAAGCACGGCACCGCCTACACCGTCACCGTCGATGCGAAAGACGGTGTGGGAACCGGTATCTCGGCCTCCGATCGCGCCACCACGATGCGCGCGCTGGCCAACCCCGGGGCCGTGGCGCAGGACTTCACCAAACCCGGGCACGTCGTGCCGTTGCGCGCCAAGGACGGCGGCGTGCTGCGCCGCCCCGGGCACACCGAGGCGGCCGTCGACCTGGCCCGGCTGGCCGGCACCACCACCCGCAATGTCCGGGTCTACCGCGATCGAGGGCTGCTGCACCCGCCGCTGCGGGTGGGCCGCATCGCGCTGTACAACGACACGCATCTGACCCGGCTGCGGCTGGTCACCTCGATGCTCAATCGCGGCTACACCATCGCGCACGTGCAGGAGATGCTCGGCGCGTGGGAGCAGGGCAAGGATCTCGGCGACGTGCTCGGCCTGGAATCGGCCATCATCGGAACCTGGGCGGCGGAGAAACCGATGACCATGTCCACCGCCGCGGCCCGCGAGCTGATCGGCGACGACGCCGGGTTCGCGCGGCTCGAGCAGGCCGAGCTGATCCGGCCCGGCGAAGAGCCCGACACCGTGGTCATCCTGCGCCCCAAGCTGATCGAGGCGTTCAACGAGATTCGCGGCTACGGCCTGTCCATCGACACCCTGGTCGACATCAGCAACGCGGTGGTACCCCATGTCGACGCGATCAGCGCCATCCTGGTGCAGGCCGGGCTGGCGCGGGTCCGCGAGATCATCAAGCCCGGCGAGTCACTGCCGGATGACACCGAGGTGGCCGAGCTGATCACCATGCTGGTCCGGTTCCGCACCCAGGCGGTGGCCGCCGTCACCGCGACGCTGGCGGGCTCCATCGAGTCGACCATCGAATCCCTGGTCAGCAGAATGCTGGCCGACTACATCGACCAGGAGTCCTGACCGTCGTCGTCGACGTCGATGTCGTGGCGGATCACCCGCACCCGGCCGCCGGGCAGGCAGGCCATGAAACCGTGCCGCTTGCCGAAGAGTTCCCACGCGGCGTGGTGCTCATCGGGCCGGACCTCGATGTGGTGACCGCCGGCGAACTCCAGCTGCAGCGTGCCGTCGTCCTCGACGATGGCACGGGTGCATCGCGCACCGGAGAAGTCCAGCAGGGGGCGCTGGTGCTCTGGCACGTCGAGAGGGTCGATGACGACGTCCTCGGCCGGAAAGGCCCCGGTGGGCGGCACCGTGAGCCGTAACGGGCGGGTGATCACCACTTCGTTGTAATCGTCGAGGTCGATGACCAGGCCGTCGCGCAGTCCGATGCGCTGGACGGCACAATTCTCGATCCACTGGGTCAACATGGCGTCTCCCCTCGCCGGTGAGTCGGATTCCTTCAGGCTACGCCGACTCGGCCCGCTCCCAGGCGAAATGCCCGGCGACCGCCACCACCGCACTGATCCCCGCGGCCACGAACAACGGGCCGGCGATGTGCACCCGCTCCAGGATCAGCGCACCGCAGAGCGCCCCGGCGAAGATCGCGGCGATGGCCCAGAACCGGCGGTGCCGGAACCAGCCGAAGCCCGGTGCGAACAGGGTCTCGCCCGCATAGGCCGTCAACGTCGAGGTCACCACCACTGTCGTCATGTCCGGCACGGCCAGCGCGCGGGCCGCCGACGCCTGCGCGCCCATCAGCACCGCCAGTGTCGCGGCGATCAGCACTCCCGGGATCGACGAACCGGTGACATGGCCGACGGACAGGACGCTGCCGGCGGCGACGAGCGCCACGGCGTTGACCGTGAAAACCGCTGTGACGGCAGCGTTCCAGGCGTTCGGTCGACGGGCCAGCAAACGGCCCACGACCGCCGCTCCGCACACGTAGCCGCCCAGGGCCGCCAGCGGTCCGACCACCGGCAGGCCGTCGGCGCCGGCCAGGCCCATACCGAGGATCACCACGTTGCCGGTCATGTTCCCGGCGAAGACCCGATCCAGGCCCAGATAGCCGACCGCATCGAGCATTCCGGTGGCGAACGTCAGTGCCACCATCAACCCGACGCGCAGCCGGGTCACTCCCACTCGATGGTGCCCGGCGGCTTGCTCGTCACGTCGAGCACCACCCGGTTGACCTCTGGCACCTCATTGGTGATGCGCGTGGAAATCCGTTCCAGCACGTCGTAGGGAATGCGTGTCCAGTCGGCGGTCATGGCGTCCTCACTGGACACCGGACGCAGCACGATGGGGTGGCCGTAGGTCCGGCCGTCACCCTGCACGCCCACCGACCGGACGTCGGCCAGCAGCACCACCGGGCACTGCCAGATCTGGTGGTCCAGACCTGCCGACGTCAGTTCCTCGCGCGCGATGGCATCGGCGCGGCGCAGGGTGTCCAACCGGTCCTCGGTGACCTCGCCGATGATCCGGATGCCCAGCCCGGGGCCCGGGAACGGTTGGCGCCCAACGATTTCCTCCGGCAGGCCGAGTTCGCGACCGACGGCACGGACCTCGTCCTTGAACAGCAGTCGCAGCGGTTCGACGAGGGTGAACTTCAGGTCGTCGGGCAGGCCGCCCACGTTGTGGTGACTCTTGATGTTGGCCGCACCGGCTCCGCCACCGGACTCCACCACGTCGGGATACAGCGTGCCCTGCACCAGGAATTCGATCTCCGCCTCATTGGACCCCAGAGCGTCGCGCACCGCGCCCTCGAAGGCCCGGATGAACTCCCGGCCGATGATCTTGCGCTTGCCCTCGGGGTTGGTGACACCGGCCAGCGCATCCAGGAATCGCTCGGACACGTCGACGGTGACCAGCCGGGCGCCGGTGGCTGCCACGAAGTCGCGCTCCACCTGCTCACGTTCCCCGGCGCGCAGCAGACCGTGGTCGACGAACACGCACGTCAGCCGGTCGCCGATGGCGCGCTGCACCAGTGCGGCGGCCACCGCGGAATCCACGCCGCCGGACAACCCGCAGATGGCACGGCCGTCGCCGATCTGTTCGCGCACCCGGGCCACCAGCGAATCGGCGATGTTGGCCGGTGTCCAGGTGGCGCCGATGCCGGCAAACTCGTGCAGGAACCTGCTGAGCACCTGCTGCCCGTGCGGTGAGTGCATGACCTCCGGGTGGTATTGCACGCCGGCCAGCCGGCGGGACCGGTCCTCGAACGCAGCTACCGGCGCACCGGCGCTGGTACCCGCGACCTCGAACCCGGCGGGGGCGACGGTGACGGCGTCGCCGTGGCTCATCCACACCGGCTGCGTGTCCGGCAGCCCCGAATGAAGCTCGCCGCCAACAACTTTCAGCTCGGTCCGACCGTACTCGCTGGTGCCCGTGTGCGCCACGGTGCCACCGAGCGCCTGGGCCATCGCCTGGAAGCCATAACAGATGCCGAACACCGGAACTCCGAGGTCGAACAGCGCCGGGTCGAGCTGCGGGGCGCCGTCGGCGTACACGCTGGCGGGCCCGCCGGAGAGCACCACCGCCTGCGGATCGCGGGCCTTGATCTGCTCGACCGTGGCGGTGTGCGGAATGACCTCGGAATACACCCGGGCCTCCCGCACCCGACGCGCGATGAGCTGCGCGTACTGCGCCCCGAAGTCGATCACGAGCACCGGACGCTGAGATTGGCTTTCCACGGCGATGAGTCTACGGGCGGCGGTACCGTGGGCCGCGATGCGAAGAGTCCTCGCCGTGGCCGCGCTGGGCGCCGCCGCGTTGGTCGGCCGCCGTTACCTGGCCGTTCGACACGACCTGGCCCGGGTGCCACGGGAACTTCGGAGCCCACTGCTGCCGTTCCTGGCCAGCGACACCACCGCCCGGTCCCTGCCCCGGGCCCGGCTGATCTATGGGCGGGTCAGGACGCCGTCGGGACGCGGTGTCACCGTGACCGAACAGCGCGTGGGGCCCACCGCCGTTCCGGTCACCGTCACCAGGCCAAATGGTGGTACGGCCCCGCGTCCGGGTGTCCTCTACATCCACGGCGGCGGAATGATCATGGGCTCACCCCAGACCGAGGCCGTCGGCAGCGGGCAGGTGGCACGCGAGCTCGACGCCGTGGTGGTCTCCCCCGATTACCGACTGGCGCCCGAACATCGGTATCCGGCCGCCCTGGACGACTGCATGGCGGCGCTGCACTGGATGCGGGACGCCGCCGACGAGCTCGGCATCGACCCGGACCGGATCGCGGTCACCGGATCCAGCGCCGGGGGTGGCCTGACGGCCGCGGTGGCCCAGCGCGCGCACGACGAGGGCATCACGCTGCGGGCGCAGGTGATGGTGTATCCGATGCTCGACGACCGCTCCGCATTGCGCGATCACGGCGTCCGCGGCCGATTCATGTGGACACCGGCGTCCAACCGATTCGGCTGGACCAGCTACCTGGGCCGCGAACCGCGGGAGTCCGACGCCCCCGAGTACGCCGCGGCCGCCCGGCGCGAGAACCTCGCGGGCCTGGCCCCGGCCTGGATCGGGGTGGGGTGACCTGGACCTGTTGTACGACGAATCGGTGGACTACGCGCAGCGTCTCCAGGCCGCCGGAGTGCCGTGCGAACTGGTCACCGTGCCCGGCATGTACCACGGCGCCGACGGCCTGGCGATAAAAGTTCCTGCGATGCAAGCATTTCGGCGTGGCTCACTGGATCATCTGCGGACGTATCTCTACACGTAGCTCTACACATAGAGGGCCGGGAACGGCCCGAAGTCCAAGTTGCGCACCACGAACCAGACGACGGTGGCGGCCAGCGCCACCAGCGGCGACCACCGCCAGTGCTGCCAGCCCCGGATGGTCCGCCCCGTGACCCGGCCGTAGGTCCAGGTCGCGAACGCGATGACGAGCAACACCACGGCGACCAGACCGAGGGCGTTGTACCGCAGTGCGGCCGCCAGATCCCCGTGCATCAGCGAATACAGCATCCGCAGACTGCCACAGCCCGGACAGTCGACACCGAACAGCGCCTTGGTGGGACACACCGGCAGCCACCCGCCCGGCGTGGTCGGATCGGCCAGCCAGATCACGCCGCACCCGCCCGCTGCCAGTGCGGCCACGCCCAACGGCTGCGCCAACCGGTGCACGATCAGCTGTAGGCCGACATCCCGGTGGCCACCGTCACGATCAGGTAGATCACGCCCACGATGGCGCCGATGATCGCGCCCCACATGGCGAACTTCTTCGCGTCCGCGGAGGCCTTCTGCGCCGCGGCGAACTGCCCGGACGCCCACAGGCCATTGACCTTGCTGGAGTTGATGATTGCCACGATTCCCAGCGGCAGGCAGCACAACACGGTGCACAGGATCGACCACACCAGATAGTTGTCCGGAGCCGGGCCGCCGGGCGGCGGACCGTAGCCGGGAGGACCGTAGGCCGGTGGCCCGTATCCCGGGGGCTGACCCTGGCCCTGACCCTCCGGGCCGTTCTCGATGGGGGGCGGCTCATACGGTCCGGGCGGTGGCGGATAAGTCATCGAACCGACCTTTCGGGCAGGGTCCGGATACACGGCCGGACATGGGCAGAGACATTATCCACCATCGAGCAGCGCTGTCCAGGGAACGTCCAGGTTTTCCGACAGTCAGCGCGACTCGCGATCGGGCGAACCGCTCGGTTGAGCCGAATCACTCAGCAGCGCAATCGCACTCAGGTTCCGGAGGTGTTGACCGGCTCGATCGGGATTCGCCGGAGCGCCCCCGGCGCTTCGGCAGGAACCACGGGCCGGTTCGGCGCGACGGGATCCAGTCGCCGGTACGCCTCGCCCTGCGCGGGCCGCGGATCGGCTTCGTCCTTGTTCGGCCACAGCGAGGCCGCGCGTTCGGCCTGCGCGGTGATCGAAAGGGATGGATTGACACCGAGATTCGCCGATACGGCGGCCCCGTCCA
>JAKIXW010000024.1:0-4777 GCA_022708865.1 Acidobacteriota bacterium | reverse complement strand
CGCTGGTACGGATCGATCACGCCGTTGTCCGGGCTGTCGCTGATCGCCGCACCGCCGAGGAAGTGCGCGGTCAGCGGGATGTTGAACAGCTCGCCCCAGGTGCCGCCGGCAACACCGTCGATCTTGGCGGCGACGCGCCGGGTGACCTCGTTGCCGGCCGGGATCCACGTCGGGTTCGGCTCGCCGTGGCCCTGCTTGCTGGTCATGCGGCGCACCCCGAAGCGGTCCTTCTTCGTATAGGTGGTGATCGAGTTGTCCAGGTGCTGCATCACCAGCGCGATCATGGTGCGCTCGCTCCACTGCTTCGGGTTGAGCATCCGCAGCATGTTCCTCGGGTCCGCGCCGGCCTGGTCCAGCAGCTGACGCCAGCGCGGCGTGTCGGTACCCAGCGGACCGTCCCCGTCGGTCATCAGCGTCTGCAGCAGCCCCATCGCGTTGGAGCCCTTGCCGTAACGCACCGGTTCCACGTGGGTGTCGGCGGTGGGGTGGATCGACGACGTGATGGCGACGCCGTGGGTGAGATCCAGATCCGGGCGCGCCGCCAGGCGGCCGGCGCCCACGATCGACTCCGAGTTGGTGCGGGTCAACACACCCATCTTGTCGGACAGCCGCGGCAGCTGACCGCCGTCACGCATCTTGAACAGCAGCTTCTGGGTGTTGAACGTGCCCGCCGCCAGCACCAGATGTGTCGCGGTGAAGGTCCGGCGGCCACGGCGCAGCTTGCGGCCGGTGCGTGCGGTATGTACCTCCCACAGCCCGTCGGTGCGCTGCGCGAACCCGGTGACGGTGGTCATCGGATGCACCTGCGCCCCAGCGGATTCCGCGAGTCCGAGGTAGTTCTTGACCAACGTGTTCTTGGCGCCGTGCCGGCAGCCCGTCATGCACTCGCCGCACTCGATACAGCCGGTGCGTTCCGGCCCCGCGCCACCGAAGTACGGATCGGGCACCCGCTGACCGGGCGCCTTGGCGCCGTCGGGCCCGAAGAACACCCCGACCGGCGTCGGCACGAAGGTGTCCCCGACGCCCATGTCGTCGGCGACCTCCTTCATGATCCGGTCGGCGTCGGTGAAGGTCGGGTTGATGACGACGCCGAGCATCCGCTTGGCCTGCTCGTAGTGCGGCATCAGCTCGGCGCGCCAGTCGGTGATGTGCGCCCACTGCCGATCGTTGAAGAACGGGTCCGGCGGTACATAGAGGGTGTTGGCGTAGTTCAGCGATCCGCCGCCCACGCCGGCGCCGGCCAGGATCATCGCGTTGCGCAGCAGATGGATCCGCTGGATGCCGTAGCAGCCGAGCTGCGGTGCCCACAGGAACTTGCGCAGATCCCAGGAGGTGTTGGCGAACTCCGCGTCGGTGAACCGCCGGCCGGCTTCCAGTACACCGACCCGATAGCCCTTCTCCGTGAGCCGCAGCGCGGTGACGCTGCCTCCGAACCCCGACCCGATGACCAGAACGTCATAATCCGGCTGCATCCGGTCAGTATGGCCCCTTTCTCACCGCGAGCAGACACAGAATCGGCTGAATGTGGCCTGATCAGGCGATTCTGTGTCTGCTCGCGAGGGAGTGACCGAGGGTGAATACCCTCTCACTGCCTGGTGTCGCAGGATGCCGACTCATGACCTCCGCGATGCATACCGTGCTCGACGCCTTCGGAGGTGTCGCCACCACCCGGCAACTGCTGACGTTGATGACTCGCAGTCAGCTCGACGCCAACGTCCGCGCCGGCCATCTGGTGCGGCTGTGGTACGGGGTGTACGGACTACCGGGGACGAGCATCCGCGACCGGCTGCGCGCATTGCGCTTTCTGATGGCCGAGGAGCCCGTCGTCTGCCTCGGCACCGCCGCTGCGCTGTACGGGTTCGACCTGGAAAACACGACCGCGATTCATATCCTGGATCCCGGTACCCGGATGCGTCCCGCCGTCGGCCTCATGGTGCACCAGCGCACGGGTGCACCGCTGCGCCGAATCGCAGGATGTCTTGCCACTGCCCCGGCGTGGACCACCGTAGAAGTCGCACGTCAACTCTCGCGTCCGCGAATCCTCGCGGTGCTCGACGCGGCCCTACGCTCTTCTCATTGCACAGCTGCGGAGCTGGCGGACGCTGTCCAGGCCCAACGCGGCCGCCGCGGGATCGTCGCCGTACGTGAACTCCTCGCGCATGCCGACGGCCGAGCGGAATCCGCGATGGAGAGCGAAGCCCGGCTGCTCATGATCGACCGTGGCCTGCCGATACCCGAGCTCCAGTGGGAGATCCGCGGCAGTGACGGAAACCTCTACCGCGCCGACTTCGCCTGGCCGGACGCGATGGTGATCGCCGAATACGAGAGCATCGAACGGCACTCGGGATCCGCCGAAATGCTCAGGGACAGAAAGCGATTGGCCGCTCTTCAGGAGCTCGGATGGATAGTGATACCGATCGTGGTCAGCGACGTTCGTCAGCACCCGGACCGGCTTGCCGAACGCATCCGAACCCACCTCTTCGACCTGCCGAGCAGACACAGAATCGCTTGAATCCGGCCCGATCAAGCGATTCTGTGTCTGCTCGCGGGGAAAAATTAGCTCCCGACGGACAGACCGACCTTCTGGAACTCCTTCAGATCGCAATAGCCGGCCTTCGCCATCGACCGGCGCAGCCCGCCCACCAGATTCAGTGACCCGAACGGGTCGTCGGACGGGCCGTTGAGCACCTGATCCAGCGTCGGGCGCTCCCCGGCCGCGACATCCAGCAGCGCTCCGCGCGGCAACGACGGGTGCGCCGCCGCCGACGGCCAGAACCAGCCCTCCCCGGGCGCCTCGGCGGCCACCGCCAGCGGGGGCCCCAGGACCACGGCATCGGCGCCGCACGCGATGGCCTTCGCCAGATCACCGGAGGTGTGGATATCGCCGTCGGCCAGCACGTGCACGTACCGCCCGCCGGTCTCGTCGAGGTACTCGCGACGCGCCGCGGCCGCGTCGGCGATGGCCGTGGCCATCGGCACGCTGATGCCCAGCACCTCGTCACTGGTGGTCACCCCGGCCGTCGAGCCGTAGCCGACGATGACGCCGGCAGCGCCGGTGCGCATCAGGTGCAGCGCGGTCCGGTGGTCCAGCACGCCGCCGGCCACCACGGGAACATCCAGTTCGGAGATGAACGTCTTGAGATTGAGCGGCTCGCCATCCTGGGCGACCCGTTCGGCGGAGATGATGGTGCCCTGGATGACCAGCAGGTCGATACCCGCAGCCACCAGGGTGGGCGTCAGCGCCTGGACGCTCTGCGGACTGACCCGCACCGCGGTGGTGACGCCGGCCTCCCTAATGCGAGATACGGCCGCGCCCAACAGATCCAGATCCAGTGGCGCCGCGTGCAGCTGCTGCAGGAACCGGATGGCCGCGGACGGGTCCGGCTCCTTGGCGGCGATTTCGACGATCTCGACCAACCTCGCCCCTACATCGGCGTGCCGACCGATCAGCCCCTCACCGTTGAGCACCCCGAGACCGCCGAGGCGGCCCAGCTCGATGGCGGATTCCACCGACACCACGGCGTCGGTGGGGTGGCTGATCACCGGGATGTCGAACCGGTAGGCGTCCAGCTGCCAGGCCGTCGACACATCCTTGCTCGACCGGGTCCGCCGTGACGGCACGATCGCGATGTCATCGAGTTCGTAGGTGCGGCGGGCGGTCCGGCCCATGCCGATCTCAACCATGTCGCGCATGAATCGATCCCCCTAGCGCGAGTAGTAATTCGGTGCTTCGACCGTCATCGTGATGTCGTGCGGGTGGCTCTCCTTCAGCCCCGCAGCGGTGACGCGGACGAACTGGGCGTGCTGCAGATGTTCGATGGTCGGTGAGCCGGTGTAGCCCATGGCCGCCCGCAGGCCGCCGGTGAGCTGATGGATGACCGTGGACAGCGGGCCGCGGAACGGCACCCGGCCCTCGATGCCCTCGGGCACCAGCTTGTCCTCGGAGAGCACGTCGTCCTGGAAGTACCGGTCCTTGGAGTAGGACCCGCGCGGCTTGCCCTCTCCGCGCCCCTGCATGGCCCCCAGGGACCCCATGCCGCGATAGCTCTTGAACTGCTTGCCGTTGACGAAGATCAGATCGCCCGGCGCCTCGGCGGTGCCGGCCAGCAGCGAGCCGAGCATCGCCGTGGACGCACCGGCCGCCAGGGCCTTGGCGATATCACCCGAGTACTGCAGGCCACCGTCGGCGATCACCGGCACGCCCGCGGGCGCGCAGGCCGCGACGGCCTCGAGGATGGCGGTGATCTGGGGCGCCCCGACGCCGGCGACGACGCGGGTGGTGCAGATGGAACCCGGGCCGACGCCGACCTTGACCGCGTCCGCGCCGGCATCGACGAGGGCGGCGGCCGCGGCACGGGTGGCGACGTTGCCGCCAACCACGTCGACGCGCTCGCCGACCTCGGCCTTGAGTTTGCCGACCATGTCCAGGACGCGTCGGTTGTGCGCGTGCGCGGTGTCGACGATCAGCACGTCCACCCCGGCGTCGACGAGCGCCATGGCCCGTACCCACGAGTCGTCGCCGACGCCGACGGCCGCGCCGACGAGCAGTCGGCCGTCGCTGTCCTTGGTGGCATCGGGATGCTGTTCGGTCTTGACGAAGTCCTTGACGGTGATCAGCCCGGTGAGCTTGCCGTTGCCGTCGACGATCGGCAGCTTTTCGATCTTGTGCTTGCGCAGGATCTGCTGCGCCTGTTCCAGCGTGGTTCCCACAGGAGCCGTGACCAGATTGTCCTTGGTCATCACCTCGCTGATCTTGACGTTGTAGTCGGTCATAAAG
>JAKIXW010000249.1 GCA_022708865.1 Acidobacteriota bacterium | reverse complement strand
TCTGGCACGGTGCGCGCAGGGCCGTGGCACGGTGCTGGGTTAGCCTTGCGCCCATGCAAGCCCTGCCCGCCGAAGCCGCCGCCGCCATCGTGCCGCGCGCCGCCATCGAGGACGCCGAGTTCGGTGGCTACCTCTTTCCAGCAGGAACCTTCGTATTCGCAAATACCTTCGCGGCCAACCGAGATCCGGCCATCTACGCCGATGCTGACCGCTTCGATATCTCGCGCAATGACGCACCTGCGATCCTGACCTTCGGCGGTGGCGCGCACTACTGTCTCGGGGCAAACCTTGCGCGGCGAGAATTGGCTGGAGCCCTCACTGTTCTCACCCGCCGCCTCTTCAGCGCGCATCGCGCCGGCCCGGCCCCATGGAAATCACTGCTGGGGATGACGGGTCCGACAACCCTCCCGATCGAATTCACCAGCGAGCGTCTTGTGACGGCGGATGCGTAGTCGTGGTTGGGCCGGCTCGACACCCTCCTCGGACGAGGAAGCGATTGCGCGCATTCTGACTGCGGTGGACGAACAGGTCGCCGAGCACGGGTCGGAAATACGCCTCGCTGATGTGGCCCGCAGGCTCGGTGTCACTCGCCAAACGGTGTACCGCTACTTTCCCAATGCCGAGGCGCTGCTCATCGCAAGCTCGATGCGTGCGGTCAACGGATTCATCGACCACGTGGCCGAACGCGTCGGCGGGATCGGCGACCCGGTCACTGCAGTGGTCGAGAGCGTGTCGTTCGGAGTCGAGAACCTCTCGGGTGATCCGCAGTTGGAGAACCTCCTGACCGGGCGAGGTGACGGCGAGGCCCTCGTCTCGCTCACCTCCGACACGGCGATCGCATTCTGCTTATCCGTCTTCCACCGACTTGACGTCGATTGGACGCTGCACGGCTACGACGCCACCGCCCTCGAGGAGCTCGCCGAGATGACGCTGCGCACGGTGCAGTCCCTGCTGACCGATCCAGGACGGGTGCCGCGCAGCGGGCGTGCGCTGCGCAGCTTCGTTTCTCGGTGGCTCGGGCCAGCGATCCTCTATCCACGGGTGGCGTCGCTGTCCGTCCACGCGGATCGCCCAGCGTCTCGATAGGACGGGCTCCGAGCTGGCGCCGGCTTTCAGGAATCACGAAACCATTGCGCCGCCACCGCGCTGCCTGCCTCCACATATGCTGATGTCGATGCTCGAGAGTAGTTCTGATCCGACTACGTCGCTGTGGCGCGCCGCACAGGTATTTCGATTGCTGAGTTGCGTTTACGCCGCAGGCTTCCAGATTGCGATCAATCCGAACCTGCAGCGGCCCTCGCTGGGCTGGGCGTTGTTCGCAGTGTTGATCGCGTGGAGTGCCATCTGCATGTTCGCCTATTTGCATGGGTTCGGGCGCCGGCCGGCGTGGGTGTTGTCCGAGCTCGTGGTGGTTGTCCTGCTGATGTGGTCGAACAGGATTGTCGCAACACCGCAGTGGGCGGCCGAGAACCAGACCTGGCCGACCACTCTGTGGGCCAGCAACCCGACAATTTCGCTGGCGATCCAGTTGGGCCCGGTCGGGGGGATGCTGGCCGGCCTGGTGGTAGTGGTAACCAATTTTGCGGTAAAGAACTACCTCGACCTCAACCTCGGACACAACGCCACGGTGGTCGTCGAAGTGGCGATCGGCCTGGCCGTCGGGATGGCCGCGCAGACGGCGCGACGTTCCCACGATGAATTGCAGCGGGCCGCGCAACTGACGGCGGCGGTGCAGCAGCGCGAGAGGCTGTCGCGGCAGGTGCACGACGGTGCCATTCAGGTGTTGGCGTTGGTTGCCAAGATGGGCCGCGAAATCGGCGGCGCCACTGTCGAATTGGCTGACCTGGCCAGTGAGCAGGAACGCGCGCTGCGGCGATGGCTGGCGGGTGCCGACCTCGATGAGGGCCGCGACGGCACCACGGTGGATCTGCGCACGCTGTTGCGCAGCCGGGAGTCTGATCGGGTGACGTTGAGCCTGCCGGCAACACCCGTTCCGCTGGGTCGGTGGATGGGCTCGGAACTCGACGCCGCGGTCGCCAACGCCCTGGACAACGTGCGCGCCCACGCCGGGCCCGACGCACACGCATTCGTGTTGGTGGAAGACCTCGGTGATTCGGTGCTGGTCAGTATTCGCGACGACGGAGTGGGAATCGCGTCCGGCCGGCTCGCCGAAGCTGCCGCCCAGGGACGCCTTGGCATCTCGCAATCGATCATGGGGCGGTTAACGGCCCTGGGCGGCAGCGCTCAATTGCACAGCGACCCCGGCGAGGGCACCGAGTGGGAGTTGTCCGTGCCTAGAAAGGGGCAGCATGGCAGGTGAGGTGGCCATTACGGTGATGGTGGTCGATGATCACCCGATCTGGCGGGACGCGGTGGCGCGTGATCTGACTGACGAGGGATTCAACGTCGTCGCTACCGCAGACGGGCTGGAGGGGGCACGGCGTCGGGCCGCTGTGGTCAAACCCGACGTGGTGTTGATGGATATGCAGCTGGCCGACGGCACCGGCGCGCAAGCAACCGCAGCGGTGCTCGATGTGTCACCGTCCTCCCGGGTGCTGGTGCTTTCGGCCTCCGACGAACGTGACGACGTGCTCGAAGCGGTCAAAGCCGGCGCAACCGGTTACCTGGTCAAGAGCGCTGCCAAAGCTGAACTGGCGCAAGCGGTGACGGCGACCGCGGCGGGGCGTGCAGTGTTCACGCCCAGCCTGGCGGGGCTCGTGCTGGGTGAATACCGACGCATTGCGCAGGCCAAGGACCGCGGGCCGCAGCCGCCCAGTCTCACCGAACGGGAGACCGAAGTGCTGCGCTATGTCGCAAAAGGTCTGTCTGCCAAGCAGATAGCCGCCAAACTGTCGTTGAGTCACCGGACGGTGGAAAATCACGTGCAGGCGACGTTTCGCAAATTGCAGCTCGCAAACCGGGTGGAGTTGGCCCGCTACGCCATCGAACACGGACTCGACAGCGAGCCGTGAGTGCGCGGCGTTCGGGCCGCGCACTCACGAAATCTCGCTCTCAATGGCGGCCAGGGCTGCGCAGCGACGCGGTGACGGCAGTCCGCGCGCCCAGCAGTGCGCCCACCGCCACCGCCATACACACCAGGCCGTCATCTTTGAGCCCCCACCGGATGGAGGCCAGGATCGCCACGCCCGCGACACACAACAGCACACCGACAACGGCACCTCGCCGTCGTGAGGTGATCCCGGGAGCGTGATCCCAACCGGGTAGGGGGTCGTTCTCCAAGGGCCGCAGGACGATGAACAGCGCTGCCACCACGAATGCGACGGTCAGCAATTGAAGGACACTGACGGCGACGAAGTGGTGTTCGCCGGGGTAGCGGGCAGATCCGAGGTAATCGAAAGCCAGATGCGTGCCCAGCAGGACGGGCATGTGCCACAGGTAGAGCGTCATCGCCCCGGAATTACCGATCGCCGTAGCCCACCACACCCGGGGTCGCTGTGCCCACCGCGCGATCATCGGGCTGGCGGCGATCACCAGCATGCACAAGATGATTGAATGGCCGGCCAGCAGCAGCGACGGTGGGCTGGTGTTGGACAAGTGATGATCGCCGGTGCCGACCATGCTGATCTGATACGGACCCCAGTGCACCAGCGCGATGTCGATGGTGAAGAACACCGCCGCCACGAGCGTGGCCGCGCGGCGACCAAACACCCGATTGCGGTAGGCGATTCCGCACATGGCGGGTATGAGCCACACAGCGAGATTGAGGTAGCCCAGCGGCATCATCGTCGGCCAGTGCAGGCGGACGATGTCGACCACGGCAATGGCTCCATAGACGATGCTCACTGCGGCTACCAACCGCGCGGCGGTGGTGATCCGACAGAGCATCGGCATGGCGGCGAGGACCAGGACGTACGCCCCGAGGAACCACAGCAGTTGGGTGCTGACGCCGGCAATCGGTTCATAAACGTGCTGGGGCAGTACGTGATGCAGCACGGTCAGGGCCGCCGCCCAGAACACCAAGTAATAGAACACCGGCCGGAACAAGCGGGTACAGCGCTTCATCAGCCAGCCGCCCCAGTTGGTGCCGGACGACCACGAAGCCGCGCTCGCCGCTGCGCCCGCGAAGAAGAACAGCGGCATGATCTGCAAGAGCCACGTCATCGCCTGGAACACCACCGAGGTGGTGAGCAAGTTGTCCCAGATCAATACATGATCCTGGATGATGCTGATGGCCATGACGGCGTGGCCGAGCACCACACTGATCAGTGATGCGATCCGGATGACATCGAGCACACGATCGCGGTCCGCGGGCGTGCGCGCCGCGATCTCGGTGACATCGGGAAATTTGGTGAGGGTGGTCATGGGAGTTCGTGGTCCTTTTCAGCTCACCGAATTGAGCGGGTCGTGGTCGGCGAGCAGCTTCTCGATGCGCGCTTCGTCGATGCGTACCCGTACGGTCTCTGCCTCCTGCTGGTCACGGATTACCTTGGCCAGGGTGAACGCGCTCGAGACCAGAAAGAGGAAGGTGACGCCGAGAAACATGCGCGGCCATGGATCGAGCGGAAGGAAATAGATTCCGCCCAGCGCGGCCACGACGCTGACCGCGAATGCGACCGCGGCCTGAACGAAAAATGCGGCAGTGGATTTCGACGAGTTGCTCGGAATGCTCATGCGATCAGCCTGCGGCGGAACGTCCGTGTTCGGGATCAGTAAGACTACTCAGATCTGGGCGGAACCTACTCAGAAGGCGCCGTCCGGCTCCTGCGCAGCCCTCAACTCGGAAGATTCACGGCGCCGACACCTTCAGTTGCCGAGCTGCGGCAATACGAAAAGTTCCGAACAAGGGGTCCAGTTTCGACGAGAATGACACCATGGCAAACAGGCAGTTCGACGACGCCAACGTGTTCCATCGGGGGATGCGCACCTTGGCGGCCACGAAAGTAGGCGTAGCGCTCCTTCGCCCGATGGCAAATCGCCTCGATCAGATCATCACCAAGGCCACGGGCGGCAGGCGTA
>JAKIXW010000248.1 GCA_022708865.1 Acidobacteriota bacterium | reverse complement strand
GATGCCGGGTGAGTTGGCGACCTTGGACATACCGCCGTTGCCGCCGTCGCCGCCGCCGGCTTCACCGCCGCTCCCGTTGAGGGCGTCGCCGCCGTCGCCGCCCCGGCCGGCACGGCCGCTGTTGGTGTTGCCGCCGTCGCCTCCGGTTCCGCCGTAGGCGTCGGACCCGTCACCGTTGGTCGACGAGCCCTTGCCGCCCTTGCCGCCGGCGCCCGCGGTACCGAACGGTGCGTCCCCGCCCGTGCCACCGTCGCCACCGACTGCTTCCAACTTCTTGCCCGACGCGGGCTTGGAGTGAACGGTGGCATCGCCGCCCGCGCCGCCGACACCGCCCGTGCCGCCACCGGCGCCGGAGCGTCCGCCGTCACCGCCCGTGCCGCCCGTCGCAGAACCGGCGTTGGAGGTGGCGTCGCCGCCCCTACCGCCGGCGCCGGCGGTATCACCCGCGCCACCTGCGCCACCCTTGGCGCCCTTGGCGTTGTTGACGCTGGCGGTGGCTGAATTCTGGGTGTTGTTGTCCGAGCCGCCCTTGCCGCCGGCGCCGCCCTTGCCGAAGAGCCCGGTCGCTGCGCCGCCAGCACCTCCGGCGACCGCGGCGGTCTTCACCACCTTGCCGTCTGCACCCACCGTGTACTTGGCGTCGACGCCGTTGCCGCCGTCGCCGGCCTGCCCGAACCAGCCGGAGCTGTCGCCGCCCTTGCCGCCGAACGCGCCGTTCCCGCCGTTGCCGCCGAAGATGCCGCCGCTCTCGCCGTTGCACACCGACTTGCAGGTGGGGTTGAGAACCAGGGCGTCGCGGCCGTCGCCGATCAGCCATCCGCCGGGCCCGAACAGGGGCCGGGATGCCGTAGTGGTGACCGCCGCGGCCACGGTAGCCACATGGTCGCCGCCGCCCGTGACCGCATCGCAGCCGGCACTGCCGATGGCGCAGTCCTCCGAGGCCAGCATGACGTCGTACTGGGCCGATGGCGCATCGTTCTTTTCGGTGAGCATGAGCGTGCCGACGCCGGCCATTGCGATGCTGGTGAAGCCCGCCGTGACCCCCGCGGTGAGATAGCTCCGAACCGCCGCCGACCGCGCGTTCTTCATCGAATGACGTCCCATTGTGGTACTCCCAAAGTTCGTGAGTTGGCTGGGGCTCCAGCGCCGTACGCGAAATCTATCAGGTTGTTAGCTGGATGGTCGCAGCAAATTCCTTGGTTCGGGCCAACGCAGGTAGCCGACTACTCGCACGCAGCGGCTGTCCCATCGAACCCGGTTGGTGCCTCACACGGCCGCGACGCCGTCGCCCCAACAGGGGCTTCGCTGAGCGGGCGACGGGAATCGAACCCGCGTAGCTAGTTTGGAAGACTAGGGCTCTACCATTGAGCTACGCCCGCATGCACTGCTTCGAGCCAGCACTGTACGGCCCGTCCGAGATCAAATCCAACTCAGATCGACCGTGTGTCCGCTGACTGACTTGGCTTGATCCTGCCTCTGGGCCGTAGGATGCCGGGGGCTTCGGAACATTCCCGAGCTCGTAGGCATTCGGGGTGTAGCGCAGCTTGGTAGCGCATCCGCTTTGGGAGCGGAAGGCCGCAGGTTCAAATCCTGTCACCCCGACTGAGCAACACCCGTCCATGGATATAGGAGTACCGCAGTGAAGAGCACCGTCGAGCAGCTGAGCCCCACCCGGGTGCGCCTCAATGTCGAGGTTCCCTTCGAGGAGCTCGAACCCGACTTCGACCGTGCGTTCAAGCAGCTGGCCAAGCAGATCCGGCTGCCCGGCTTCCGGCCCGGCAAGGCGCCGCGCAAGCTGCTCGAGGCCCGCGTCGGCCGCGGTGCCGTGCTCGAGCAGGTCGTCAACGACGCGCTGCCCGGCCGCTACAGCCAGGCCGTCAGCGAGACCGACGTCAAGCCGCTGGGCCAGCCCGACATCGACATCACCAAGATCGAGGACGGCCAGGAGTTGGTGTTCACCGCCGAGGTCGACGTCCGCCCCGAGATCACGCTGCCGGACCTGAGCTCGCTGAAGATCAGCGTCGATCCCGTGGTGGTCGAGGACGAGGACGTCGCCAAGGAGCTCGAGACCCTGCGCGCCCGGTTCGGGACGCTCACCGGGGTCGAGCGCCCGGTCGAGAGCGGCGACTTCGTGTCCATCGACCTGTCGGCCACCGTCGACGGCAACGACGTTCCCGAGGCCAAGACCGAGGGCCTGTCGCACGAGGTCGGCTCCGGCCAGCTCATCGACGGCCTGGACGACGCGCTGACCGGCATGAGCTCGGGGGACACCAAGACCTTCACCACCAAGCTGGTCGCCGGTCCGCACGCGGGCCAGGATGCCGAGGTCACTGTGACGGTCGGGTCGGTCAAGGTGCGTGAGCTGCCCGAGGCCGACGACGAGTTCGCCCAGCTGGCCAGTGAGTTCGACACCATCGACGAGCTCAAGGAGAACCTGACCGATCAGGTCAAGCGCTACAAGAGCATTCAGCAGGCCGAGCAGATCCGCGATGCCGCCATCGAGACGCTGCTCGAGCAGACCGAGGTGCCGCTGCCGGAGAAGGTCGTGCAGGCGCAGATCGACGAGACCGTCCACCAGGCCATCCACGGGCTGGACCACAACGAGGACCGCTTCGCCGACGTGCTGAAGGAGCAGGGCAGCTCGCGCGAGGAGTTCGACGCCGACGCCCGCACCAATGCCGAGAAGGCCGTCAAGACCCAGCTGCTGATGGACGCGGTCGCCGACGACCTGGCCATCGAGGTGGGCCAGAACGACATCAGCGACCGGCTGATGCTGATGTCGCGGCAGTACGGCATCGAGCCCCAGCAGCTGATCCAACTGCTGCAGCAGAACAACCAGCTGCCGGCGATGTTCGCCGACGTGCGTCGCGGCCTGGCCGTGGCCGCCGTCGTCGAGGCCGCCACCGTCACCGACACGGACGGCACCGCGATCGACACCACCGAGTTCTTCGGGTCGCCGAGCGATGCCGACGAGCTGGTCTCGGACATCGAGCTGGACACCGAGGTCGCGGAGTCGGCCGACTCCGAGGGCGCGGCCGCCGAGGGTGACGCAGCCGACGACGAGTGAGCTGTGAGCGAAAGCGCATGTCTAGCGCGTGCGCGTCGCTGAGCGTTGGTTAGTGTCGGTGGCAACACACACGAGAAAGCAGGTACCCCGTCGTGGCTGAAATGCGTTCCGGGTCCATGGGCCTGAACCTCACCGACTCGGTCTACGAGCGGTTGCTGGCCGAGCGGATCATCTTCCTGGGTACCCAGGTCGACGACGACATCGCCAATCGGCTGTGCGCGCAGATCCTCCTGCTGGCGGCCGAGGATCCCACCAAGGACATCAACCTGTACATCAACTCGCCGGGCGGCTCGGTCAGCGCCGGCATGGCCATCTACGACACCATGGTGCTCGCCCCGTGCGATGTCGCCACGTACGCGATGGGGATGGCCGCGTCGATGGGTGAGTTCCTGCTCGCCGCCGGCACCAAGGGTAAGCGGTTCGCCCTGCCGCACGCGCGGATCATGATGCATCAGCCGTCGGCCGGCATCGGCGGCAGCGCGGCCGACATCGCGATCCAGGCCGAGCAGTACGCCCTGACCAAGAAGGAGATGAACCGGCTCAACGCCGAGTTCACCGGTCAGACCTTGGAGCGCATCGAGGCGGACGCCGACCGGGACCGGTGGTTCACCGCGCCCGAAGCTCTCGAATACGGCTTCGTCGACCACATCATCACCCGCGCCCACCTCAACGGGAGTGCCTCATGAGCAGCCAGCCCAACGCGCGTTACATCCTGCCGTCGTTCATCGAGCACTCGAGCTTCGGTGTCAAGGAGTCCAACCCGTACAACAAGCTGTTCGAGGAGCGCATCATCTTCCTCGGCGTGCAGGTGGACGACGCCTCGGCCAACGACATCATGGCGCAGCTGCTGGTGCTCGAGTCGCTGGATCCCGACCGCGACATCACCATGTACATCAACTCGCCGGGTGGTTCGTTCACCTCGCTGATGGCGATCTACGACACCATGCAGTACGTCCGTGCCGACATCCAGACCGTGTGCCTCGGCCAGGCCGCATCGGCCGCCGCGGTGCTGCTGGCCGCGGGAACGCCTGGCAAGCGGATGGCGTTGCCCAACGCGCGCGTGCTGATCCACCAGCCGGCCGTCGGCGGTGCGATCCAGGGCCAGGCGATCATCCGCAAGGACACCGATCGCGACAAGATCCTGACGGCCGAGGAAGCCAAGGACTACGGCATCATCGACACGGTCCTCGAGTACCGGAAGCTCTCGGCCCAGCGGGTCTGACCGTCGTTGATCTTCCAGCCCTGAACGTCCTACCCTGACCTGATGAGGTAGTCCGGTCCAGGTTTCGGGGTGGGGAAGTCGGATGACGTCAGCGGTGCCGTCTGTTTGCCGATCCTGTGGTGCTGCGCCCCAGGGCGGTGCCCGATTCTGCGGTGCGTGTGGTGTCGCGCTGACGGACACCGTCGAGGCGGCCAAATACCGTCAGGTGACGGTGCTGTTCGCCGACGTGGTCCGGTCGATGGACATTGCGGCGGCCCTGGATCCCGAGCGCTACCGCGAGGTGATGACCGACCTGGTCGGCCGCGCGGCGGCTGTCGCGCGGCGCTACGGCGGGACGGTGGAGTTCACCGGCGACGGAGTAATGGCGTTCTTCGGTGCGCCAATTGCCTTGGAGGACCACGCTTTTCGCGGTTGCCTCGCCGGTCTGGCCATCCAGGCCGAGGCCCGGATCGTAGCGTCCGAGGTGGCGCGACGCGACGGTGTCGAACTTCTGGTGCGGGTCGGCCTGAACTCGGGCCGGGTGATCGCCGGCGAGATCGGTTCGGGGTCGCAGGGTTACCGCGTGACCGGGCCGGCGGTCGGGCTGGCGCAGCGCATGGAATCGGCAGCGCCCGCTGACGAGGTGATGCTCTCGGAATCCACCGCGCGACTCGTCGAGCATGCCGTGGTGCTGGCCCCGCCGGAGTTCGTCCGGATCAAGGGCTCGGAGCAGCCCGTCGCGGCGCGC
>JAKIXW010000247.1 GCA_022708865.1 Acidobacteriota bacterium | reverse complement strand
CCCGGCCCGGCCCGGCAGTGGGCGCGGCGGCACGTTGAACTCGATGTTGAACGCGCCCAATTCGGTCTGATAGGCCGGATCGGCGATGGAGGCGAGCACGTCGACGTTGGTCATGGCCGGCTGGTAGTCGCCGTCGACCAGGTTGCACTCGATCTCGAGGCCCGTCAGGGGGCGGTCGAATTCGAAGCTGGAGTTCGCGAGCATCGTCTCGAACACGTCCAGGCACAGCTGGACCTTGCGCCGGTACTCCTGGCGGTGTGCCCGGCTGTAATCGGTGTGCGTGATCTCCTCGCCCACGCCGAAATAGTATTCGGCTCAGCCGGAATTCCGGTGCGCGATCACCACCTGTTCGCTCAACGGCCCGCCGTGCAGTTCGAGCTCGATCGCCGGGCCGGCGTGGGCGGCCAGGGCACGCAGCGCCGACGGACTGTAGGTGCGCAACGAGCTGATGAGCCCGTCGTGCACGAATGGCACGAACGGTGCGAACGGCAGCATCGATGCCAGCCGGATGAGGTGCAGTGGCGCCGGCGGGCGGGGCAGGTCGACGATCAGTAGGACGTCGGCCACCCGGGTGCCCTCCCGCAGCACCTGTGCGGCGGCTTCCGGCGGTAGGTGGTGGAACGACAGCGCGAACAACGCCAGGTCGAAGGAGCCGTCCGGCGCGTCGATCGCGGTGGCGTCCATGACGCGCACGGTGGCGCGGGGCTCGCCGGTGAAGGACTCGGCCATCCGGGCGACCGAGTCGGGGTTGATGTCCGTGACGGTCAGGTGCGCGGTCGGATGTTCCTCGAGGAGCAGCCGCGACACCGCGCCGTGTCCGGCGCCGAGTTCCACGATCTTCGGGTCGGCGACGTCGGCCAGCACGTCCAGGACGCGGCGGGCGATCTTGCGATGGTTGCCGAACACCCGGCCGCTCCAGTCCAGCGCGTCGACGACCTGACGTTTTTTCCTCGCCAGGGCCGCGTCATCGGCGTCATTGCGATCCAGATATTCGTCCCGGCCGGTCTGTAACAGCCGGTCCAGGCAGGAGGCGTCGAAGCCGCCGCGCGGCATGTCGGCGATGTCGGTCACGAAAGTGGCGCCCATGAAATACATCATGGGCGCCACTTCGATCGGGTGTCAGCTCTCGCCGAGGATCTGGTAGATCTCGCGACGCGCGTTGTTGACGATGTCGAGGATCCGCTGCTGCTGATCCGCATCGGCGGCGTGCGCGGACTGCGCGACCGCACCGAACAGCTGGCCGACGGCCTCGCGGAGGTTGACCTGCGCGGGGTCTGCGCCCTCGGTGATCTCGGTCCACGGCGCGGTCTCGATCTTTTCGGCGGCGGCCCGGCCCTCGTCGGTGAGTTCGAACAGCTTCTTGCTGCCCTCGGTCTGGGCCGCGGAGATCAGGCCTTCGTCCTCGAGCATCTGCAGCGTGGGGTACACCGAGCCGGGGCTGGGCTTCCACAGGTTGTCGCTGCGCTCGGCGATCTCCTGGATCATCTCGTAGCCGTGCATCTGGCGTTCGGCCAGCAGCTTGAGGATGGCCGCACGGACGTCGCCGCGCTTGCCCCGGCCGCCGGGTCCCCGGCGACCCCCCGGTCCGCGCCGTCCTCGACCGCCGCCGAAGGGGCCGCCGCCGAACGGGCCGGGACCGAAGCCGAAACCGGGGCCGCCGGGTCCACCGGGGCCGAAGCCGGGACCGAACGGGCCGCCACCCTGAGCGCGGACCTGCTCGATGAACTCTGCGCGCCGGTCGGCGTGGCGGCGTCCGTGACCGTGGCCGTGCCGGCGGTCGCCGGGGCCGAAGCCGAATCCGGTGTGGGGTTCTGGGGGTGTGAATGGGGTGTTCATGTCTGATTCCTTCAGGTTCGGGGAAGCTCAGATCGAGCTTCGATGTGTTGACGATATATCGGAAACTATCGCGATGCAACCAGTTATTCCCCGAACGGTCGGATCTGCCCAGCCTTCTTGTCGAGTTCGGCGAGCAGCCAGCGGGCCCACTGGATCTCCATTTCGGCTTCTCGCAGCCCGTATTCCAGCGCGGCGCGACCGTAGAAGTCGCCCGGCGCGTCGGCGGGGTCATCGCTCCACGTGACCGTGTCCCGCAACTCCGCGTAGCGGGCCAGCTCGGACTCGGCGGAGTCGGCCACGCGCGCGACGTACGCGCGGGCTTGCTCGACGGGGAGCTGGCCGAGCAGGAAGACCCGCAGCAGATCCGGCCGGCGCAGGGGCGGGTCGCCGTCGGGATGGATGATCCAGTCCAGCAGCTCCATCCGGCCGGCGTCGGTGACGCGGTACTCCTTGCGTCCGCGGGGCCCCACGTCGCTGACCTCGATCAGACCGTCCCGGTCCAGCCGGTTGAGTTCGCCGTACAGCTGACTCTGCGTCGCCGGCCACACGTTGGCCATCGACACGTCGAACCGTTTCAGGAGGTCGTATCCACTGCCGGGATGCTGGGCGAGCAGGCCGAGGGCCGCGATGCGAAGGCTCACACCCGTAGTGTAGGGTCTCATTCCACTATTGACATGTCACTAGTGGAATGTCAGGGTGGGGCGTATGACCGATACCCACGACGTTTCTCTGGTCGCCGATGTCCCGGGCGACGGCCAGTTCTTCCTGCAGGGCAACTACGCGCCCGTCCCCGACGAACTCACCGCCGACAACCTGACTGTCACCGGCACGATCCCGCCCGAACTGGACGGCTGGTACCTACGCAACGGCCCCAACCCGCGCACGGCGAGCGGCCACTGGTTCACCGGCGACGGGATGATCCACGGCGTGCGGCTCGAGGGCGGCGCGGCCAAGTGGTACCGCAACCGCTGGGTGCGCACCGACAGCTTCGCCGACCCGTTCCCGGTCTACGGCCCCGACGGCGCCCGCAACCTGCGCGCCAGCGTCGCCAACACCCACGTCGTCAACCATGCCGGGCGCACGCTCGCGCTCGTCGAGTCCTCGCTGCCGTACGAGATCACCAACGATCTCGAGACCGTCGGGGCCTTCGACTTCGGCGGCAAGCTCGTCGACGCGATGACCGCGCACCCCAAGATCTGCCCCAGCACCGGCGAACTGCATTTCTTCGGCTACGGCAACCTCGCCGAACCGCACGTCACCTATCACCGTGCGGATGCCAACGGTGAGCTGGTGATCGACCGGCCCGTCGAGGTTCCGGCGTTGACGATGATGCACGACTTCGCGATGACGGCCGGGCACGTCGTCTTCATGGACCTGCCCATCGTGTTCAACCTCGACCTGGCGATCGACGGCAAGGGCATGCCATACCGGTGGGACGACGACTACGGCGCCCGGTTCGGCGTGCTGCGCCGGGACGACCCGTTCGGCGAGATCCGCTGGTTCGACATCGACCCCTGCTACGTCTTCCACGTGGTCAACGCCTTCGACACGGGCGACTCCCTGGAGATACAGGCGATCCGGTATCCCGAATTATGGCGCCACGACGGCGGATTCGACGCCGACGGCGTGCTGTGGAGCTGGACCCTGGACCTGGCGCGCGGAACCGTGACCGAGCGTCAGCTCGACGAGCGCGGGGTCGAGTTCCCGCGCATCGACGACCGGCTGGCCGGTCTACCGGCCCGCTATGGCGTCGCGGTCGGTGGTGACCGCCTGGTGCGCTACGACCTGACCGACGGCAGCGCCGCCGAACGCGCCTTCGACGGCGGGCGACCGGGCGAGGCGGTGTTCGTCCCGGCGGCGGGCTCCACCGACGAGAGCGACGGCTGGTACCTGGCCTACGTGTACGACCCGGCCCGCAATGGCAGCGATCTGGTGATCCTGGATGCCTCCGACTTCGGCGGCGCGGCCGTCGCGACAATCCACCTGCCCCAACGGGTTCCGTACGGCTTCCACGGAAACTGGATCACCGGGCACAGCTGACGGGTCTAGGGTGTCCGGATGCCGCAGTTCGGGTTCGACACCCTGGCCCTGCTCGTCGTCATCGGGCTGGCCGGACCGCTGCTGGCGGCCGTCCCGGGGCTGGGCATCCCGATGGTGGTCGGGGAGCTCATCGCCGGGATCGTCGTCGGCAGAACCGGTTTCAACATCGTCGATCCCGCCGATCCCACCCTCCAGCTGCTGGCCAATACCGGCTTCGCGCTGGTGATGTTCCTCGTCGGCACCCACGTGCCGGTGCACAACCCGACGCTGCGGTCCGCACTGCCGACGGCCGTCGTTCGAGCCGTGCTCGTCGGAGTGGTCGCCGCGGTGTTCGGTGTCCTGCTCGCCGAAGCGTTCGGCACCGGTCAGGCGATGCTGTACGCGGTCCTGATGACCTCGTCGTCGGCGGCCCTGGCGCTGCCCGTCATCGACGGTCTGAAGCTCGCTGGCCCGGCGGTGCTGTCGACGACGGCACAGATCGCGATCGCCGATGCCGCCTGTATTGTGTTGCTGCCCTTGGTGATCGATCCCGACCACGCCGGGCGGGCCGCGCTGGGGGCGCTCGCGATCGCGGGTGTGGCCACGGTGCTGTTCGTCGCACTGCGGGCCTTCGAGCGCAGCGGCCGGCGCAAGCGGCTGCACCACTACTCCGAGGACCACCGGGAAGCACTGGAGCTCCGGGTGAGCCTGATCCTCTTGTTCGGCCTGGCGGCGTTGGCGGTCGCCACCCATGTGTCGGTGATGCTGGCCGGTTTCGCGTTGGGTCTGGTGGTCGGCGCCGTCGGCGAACCACGCCGATTGGCTCGTCAGCTGTTCGGAATCACCGAGGGGTTCTTCGCGCCACTCTTCTTCGTCTGGCTGGGGGCCTCACTGCGCGTCCGTGAACTGGGGGAGCGTCCGGGTTTCATCGTGTTGGGTCTGGCGCTGGGGCTGGGTGCGGTGGTGGCCCACTGGACCGGGCGGCTCCTCCGTCAACCCCTGTCGCTCGGCACCCTGGCCGCCGCACAACTCGGGGTGCCGGTGGCCGCGGCCACCATCGGCACCGAACAGCACCTGCTGCAGCCGGGCGAGGCGTCCGCGCTGATCCTCGGTGCGCTGGTGACCGTGGTGGCGACGTCGGTCGCGGGCCGGGTGGCGGTCCGCACTCAGCTCGGCGGGGTGAAACCGCCCGGCCCGGGCGGTGACGCCGGCG
>JAKIXW010000246.1 GCA_022708865.1 Acidobacteriota bacterium | reverse complement strand
CGACGCGGTTAGCTCACCCGGCCTGCCTATACAGGAGCCATGCGCTGCACCGTATTCGGCACGGGCTACCTGGGGGCCACCCACGCAGCCGGGATGGCCGAACTCGGCCATGACGTGATCGGTGTCGACGTCGACGCCGGCAAGATCGCGAAGCTGGCCGCCGGCGAGGTGCCGTTCTTCGAACCCGGTCTGCGAAAGCTGCTGAGCGACAACATCGCTGCCGGCCGGTTGCGTTTCACCACCGACTACGACCTGGCTGCCGAGCATGCCGACCTGCACTTCCTGGGGGTCGGAACTCCGCAGAAGAAAGGCGAGTACGGCGCCGATCTGCGTCATGTGCACGCGGTGATCGACGAACTGGTCCCGCGCCTCACCCGTCCGTCGGTGATCGTGGGCAAGTCGACCGTGCCGGTGGGCACGGCGGCGGATCTGGGCAGGCGAGCGCGAGCCCTGGCTGCCCATGGCGTCGACGTGGAAGTCGCCTGGAACCCCGAATTCCTGCGCGAAGGATACGCCGTCCAGGACACCTTGCATCCGGACCGAATTGTGCTTGGGGTACAACGGGATTCGGTGCGTTCGGAGGCGGCCGTGCGCGAGCTGTACGCCACGCTACTGGCCGAAGATGTGCCGTTCCTGCGGACCGACCTGCAGACGGCCGAACTGGTGAAGGTATCCGCCAACGCCTTTCTGGCGACCAAGATCTCGTTCATCAATGCGATCTCGGAGGTCTGTGAGATCGCCGACGCAGACGTGACGGTGCTGGCCGATGCGCTGGGCTTCGACCCGCGCATCGGCCGGCGATTTCTCAACGCGGGCCTCGGTTTTGGGGGAGGCTGCTTGCCCAAGGACATTCGCGCCTTCATGGCGCGCGCCGGTGAGCTCGGGGCCGGCAACGCCCTGGCCTTCCTGCGTGAGGTCGACAGCATCAACATGCGCCGACGCACCCGAATGGTGGAGCTGACCACCGCCGCGTGCGGGGGCTCGTTGCTCGGTGCCAACATCGCGGTGCTCGGGGCGGCGTTCAAGCCGGAATCCGACGACGTGCGCGACTCGCCGGCACTCAACGTGGCGGGCATGCTGCAACTCAACGGCGCTGCCGTCAACGTGTATGACCCTCAGGCGCTGGAGAATTCGCGAAAGGTCTTCCCGACGCTGAACTACTCGACCTCGGTGGCCGAGGCCTGCGACCGGGCCGATGCTGTGCTGGTGCTCACCGAATGGCGCGAGTTCGTCGACCTCGACCCCACCGAACTCGCCGACGTGGTGCGCGCCCGGGTGATCGTCGACGGCCGGAACTGTCTGGATGTGGCGCGCTGGCAGTCGGCCGGCTGGCAGGTCCATTGTCTGGGTCGCCGGCTGGAAACCGTCTAGCCTGAGAGCTGTGGATTTCGCAGCCGAGTTCCTCGACCAGAACCGATTGTTCAGTGAACTGATCGCCGCGGGCGATCCCACCACCCCGGTGCCGACGTGCCCGGGCTGGACACTGAAACAGCTGTTCCGTCACGTCGGCGGGGGTAACCGCTGGGCCGGGCAGATCGTCAGCGATCAGATGCAGGACGCGCTGGCGTTCGACGCGGTGCGTGATGCCCGGGCGCCCGCGGACCCCCGGGAAGCCATCGATTGGCTCGATGCCGGTGCGCGGATCCTGGTCGACGCCGCCGCGGCGCATCCGGACACCCAGGTGTGGACGTTCACCGGTCCGCAGCCGGCCCGCTGGTGGGTCCGGCGCCGCCTGCACGAGGTCGTCGTGCACTGCGCGGACGCGGCCATCGCCATCGGCGCACCCTTCGATCCCTACCCGGCACTGGCGGCCGACGCGATCAGCGAATGGCTAGAGCTCGTGGTCACCCGGATTCCCGACCTCGGCGGCAAGTCGATCCACCTGCACGCCACCGACGCCGGTCTCGGCAAGGCCGGTGAATGGACCATCGCGAACGGGACGCTGACCCAGCAGCATGACAAGGCCGACCTCGCCCTGCGCGGCCCGGCCAGGGACCTTCTGCTGGTCACCACGCGGCGGGCCCAGATCGGCGACACCGCTGTCGAGGTGTTCGGCGATCGGGCGGTGCTGCAGACCTGGCTGGACGGGATGAAGTTCTGACGAGATAGGTTGCTCACCATGAGCACATCCGAGATCGCCACCGTGCTGGCGTGGAACGATGCGTTGAGCGAGAAGAACCTGGGCACGCTGGCGGATCTGTCCAGTGACGACATCGAGATCGGTGACGCCCGCGGCGCGGCGCAGGGGCTGGACGCATTGCGGGAGTGGGCGCGGGCGTTCCCGTCGACCGTCACCGTGGGCCGGCTGTTCGTGCACGACGGGATCGTGGTGGCCGAGCAGGCGCTCGGTGACGGCACCAGCGCCGCGTCGGCGTTCCGGGTGGTGCACGATCAAGTGACCTCGGTGTTCCGCCACGACGACCTCGCGGCGGCCCTGGCCGCTACCGATCTGTCCGAGGACGACCAGGCGTAGCCAGCGCGGCGGCGATGGCCGTGGTCAGCGGCACCGACAGCGCCAGCACGATTCCGCCGACGGCGGACCGGGCGATCTCGATGGCCACGCTCGCACTGGTCAGCACGTCGCCCAGGGGCCGGTTCGCCACGCTGAACAGCAGCAGGGCGGCGCCGACGACGACGAACCCGATGGCGACCAACAGCCCGACGACTACGTTGGCGGTCCAACGGCCCCAACGGAATTGGAACGTTGTGGGAGTGTGAATTCGAGTGGGCCACGCTACTGGCGGTAGGACGCCAGGAAGTTGCCGAGCCGTTCGATCGCCTTGGCCAGATCGCGCGACCACGGCAGCGTCACGACGCGCAGGTGATCCGGGTTGGGCCAGTTGAAGCCCGTGCCCTGGACCACCAGGATCTTCTCCTGCAGCAGTAGATCCAGCACCAGTTGCTCGTCGTCGTGGATGTCGTGGACCTCGGGATCCAGCCGGGGGAACGCGTACAGCGCCCCTTCGGGCTTGACGCAAGAAACGCCGGGAATCTCGTTGAGCTTGGTCCATGCGACGTCGCGCTGCTCGAGCAGCCGCCCGCCGGGCAGGACCAGGTCGTCGATGCTCTGATGACCGCCGAGCGCAACCTGAATGGCGTGCTGCGCAGGGACATTCGGGCACAGCCGCATGTTGGACAGCAGGTTGATGCCCTCGATGAAGCTGCTGGCATGCTCCTTGGGGCCGGTGATGACCAACCAGCCGGACCGGTATCCGGCCACCCGGTAGGCCTTCGACAATCCGTTGAACGTCAGGGTCAGCAGGTCCGGCGCGACCGAGGCCATGCAGACGTGCTTGGCGTCGTCGTAGAGGATCTTGTCGTAGATCTCATCGGCCAGGATCAGCAGCTGGTGCTTGCGGGCCAGCTCCGCGATCTGCTCGAGAACCTCGCGGCTGTACACCGCGCCGGTCGGGTTGTTCGGGTTGATCACCACCAGCGCCTTGGTGCGTTCGGTGATCTTGGATTCCAGGTCGGCGATGTCGGGCTGCCAGCCCTGGGTCTCGTCGCACAGATAGTGCACCGGGGTGCCGCCGGCCAGCGACGTCGACGCCGTCCATAGCGGGTAGTCGGGGGCCGGAATGAGTACCTGGTCGCCGTTGTCGAGCAGCGCCTGCAGGGTCATCGTGATGAGTTCGGAGACGCCGTTACCCAGGTAGACGTCGTCGATGTCGAACCGGGGGAAGCCCGCGACCAGTTCGTAACGGGTGAACACCGCCCGGCGGGCGCTGACGATGCCCTGGGAATCGGAGTAGCCCTGCGCGTTGGGCAGCGCCTGGATCATGTCGCGCATGATCACGTCGGGCGCCTCGAAGCCGAACGGGGCGGGGTTGCCGATGTTGAGTTTGAGGATGCGGTGACCCTCGGCCTCCAGGCGGGCGGCGTGGGCGTGCACCGGCCCGCGGATCTCGTAGAGAACGTCCTGCAGCTTGGTGGACTGCGTGAAGACCCGCTGGCCGTTGGTGTGGCCGGTATGTTGCCACGGCAGCTGGTGTGTGGTCACGCGATCGATTCTCCCATGATGGACCAAGTGGTTTTTCCACACTTGCCGCCGTTGGTCGCTGCCCGGTTTCGATTCGGCGACGTCCGGGATACAACGCGGCGTTTCGTTTGCTCGACCGTGTTTGGGGCGGAAATCGCCTGCTAATTTTCAGCCAGCAATAGCCACATGAGTCGCAGGGGACCCACGGTGAACGTATCTCGAATGCTCGTCGCAATGCTGGGCGCGGCTTGTCTGGCCGCCGTCGATTCCCCAGCGATCGCCCAGGCAGACGCGGCTCTCAACGGCCAGTACACCGTCGTCGGCGGCGATGAGGCCACCTTCGGCTGGATCGCGGCCTCCGCGTGCGGCGGCAACGGCTGCACCGCCAATATCGCCAGCAACCGCGGTTGGACCAGCGTCGGCACCTATACCAACGGCCGGCTCGCCTTCACCGTCACCAAGCCCGACGGATTCGTGTGCGCCGACGGCAGTTTTGCGCCGGTGGTGATCTCCTACGAGATCGACGCGGCGTCACTGGCCGGTGTCGGCGCCGCCGACTCCAACGGCCAGTGCCCGGGCGGTGTGATCAACCGGGTGCCGTTCCAGCTACGCAAGATCGCCTGACCGCAGTCTCGGCTCCGCCTGAACAGATCAGGTAGTCAGTCGTCGGTCAGCGCTTGCCGGGCCGGCGGGTGCCGGGGGCGATCCCCAGTCCGACCACCGGCGCCTCGTCGGCGATCACCGCTGGCTCTGCCGCTGGTGCCTCCGCTGTCGGCTCCGGCTCGGCCGCCGGTGCGGGATCGGCGGCCGGTGCGGGCGCAGCAGCAGCAGCAGGTGCGGCCTTCTTGGCGCCGGGCCGCTTGGCGCCGGTGGCCATGCCGAGTCCGACGACGGGCGCCGCGGGCTCGGCCGGGGCTGCGGGTTCTGCGGCCGTCACCGGTGCGGGTGCCGGAGCAGCGGCAGCCGGCGCGGCGGGTGCGGGTGCGGGTGCGCTCTTCTTGGCACCGGGACGCTTGGCGCCGGTAGCCATACCCAGGCCAACGGCGGGTGCGGCCGGAGGCGTATCCGCGGCGGGAGCCGCGGCTTCAG
>JAKIXW010000245.1 GCA_022708865.1 Acidobacteriota bacterium | reverse complement strand
TCTCGCCTCGTGCGTGGCCCTCGCGGTCTCCGGCCTGGTGCTGTGGGCGGCAGGCGAGGCGTTGTGGATCCTGTGGGAGATCCGCGAGCAGCTCGTGCCGGAACCCGCAGCGCAGCCGATCCCGGCACAGGCTCCGCCGCCCGAGAAACCCAAAGCGATCGAACCGGCCGGTGCGGCTGCATCATCCGTCAGTTGCCCGAGTTGCGGCTACCGGATCGCCCGGACCAAGGGGGCTACCGCTCCCGGCCCAGGGGCTGAAGTCACCCGCCCGTCATTTTGCATGGCCCGAAAGGGCCACCCCCAGAAATATCTGATTTTGCCCTTGACAGATCCGCCGGCGATGGTAAACAGCGCGTCGGCTCTGGTCCTACCATCGAGCTTCCGTGCACTCGCAAATGCCAGGGATGGCAATAGTGGCACGGATGCTGAAGACATTCCAGACGCACAACCTGACGCAGACGTTCCGCGCTCGCGGCGAAAGGCAGCCGGCAACCGGTCGGGCTTATTCTCCGGTCGCTGGCGCTCTCGGTTCTGATCAGTCTGATCACCAGGGCCGGCGGACCCCCACCGCCAGGCCCGCTCTCACCACGGCCGGCGCGGGGCGCCGACACCAACCCGCGCCGGCCACTCCTTTCACCCGCGGGGTGAAAGGAATCTCGAATTTGAGATTTGAAATTTCAAACCCCGAACCACGCGGCGGGCGGCCGGCGGACGGACCGTGGGTCCGCACCCGGCCGGTCCTCGGCGGCGAATGCTTCGAGCCGGTGGCTATAGCCAATCAATCGGTTCCGCCAGCCGCCTCGTTGCTGTGCAATGCTTCTTGCCGGTTTTCGTTTTCTGTTGGCCGGGGCGGGCGGGGACGTCGGACACCCCGCCCGTCCGGTATGCCCCAAAACGCCCGGAACAACGGGCGAAATCATACCCTTCCAAAAGGAGTCAATCCATGAATCGCAGACGCTGCGCGGTCGTCGGAATCCTATGGGCGGTGTGCATGACCACGGCGGTCGGGCTGATCGCCCTGCTCACGCCGGGCTGCGCCCAGAACCAGGAGCAGCCGACGCGGACCGAGTCCAGCCAGGTCACGCCGACCACGACGCTGACCGACCAGAACCAGAACGCCCGGGGCAACGTGATCACCATCGACACGTCCAACCTGCGGGGCACGGCCCCCGGCCTGAAGGAGATTCTTAGCGCGGCCAGCCAACCGGCCGGCGATGAGGGCGAGACGTCGTTCGCCTCCACCGCCGACGGCCTGACCGCCAGTTCGCCGGGCAAGCTGGTGCTGAACAACAACACCTACATCACGATCAACAACGGCGGCACCACGCCGAGCGTCACCGGGACCACGACCGGGACGGGCACGGGCACGCAGACGGCCAGCGCCACGCCCACCCAGTCCGGCAGCCAGGAGCCGCGATCCAGCGCCCAGGCCAACATCCCGGTCGCCGCGGCACCGGGCAGCTACGCCAGCGCCCAGGGCGGGGTGGCCGCCGGGGAGGGCTCGCAGTCCGGCGACCAGTCGGCGGCGACCACCGCCGATCTCAAGACCGCCCTGGTCAAGGCCGGGGCCGATCCGACGATCGTGGACAAGCTCATGCCGTTCCTGCAGAGCCTGCTCGGCCTGCAGCCGGCCCAGACGACCACGGCGCCGACGGTGACGCCGGTGACGACGCAAGCGGCGGACGGGGGCCTCTGAAATGCCGGCGGCGATGGTCGACTTCCAGCGCTGCACGTTCGTCGCGACGGTCGACCAGCTCCGCCAGCTGGCCAAGATCGGCAAGACTGGAGCGACCGACGTGGTGTTCAGCGAGTGCAACCTGGTACTGGTCGACCGGCCGCTGACCCAGGAGCAGATGCGGCTGGTGCTGGCGACGACGCCGCAGAGGACGTGATGACCAAGAGGGCACGAACGGTTTCGCAAATCGTCGCGGTGTTCGCGGCCCTTCTGCCCGGTGCGACCGGGTGCGTGACCGTCGAGGGAGACGCGGTCGGGTGGAAGATGGAGTGGAAGACCGAAAGCGGCAGGCAGGAGACGAGCGATGAAGCTCTCGGAAGTGATCGCGAAAATCAAAGCCAATCCCAACCGGAAGACGCTGATCGGGGGCATCCTGCTGTGCGCCCTCGGCCTGGTTTTCAATTCGGACCAGTTGATTAACGGCGACAACGCCTGGCTTCCCGCCGGGCAGTACGAGGCGATCGGCTCGCTGATCGGGATGGTCACCGGCGCGACGCTGATCTTCAAGAGCTCGGCGACGAAGGCGGAATAATGAGCACGGCGACGCAAACCAAGAGAACCAAGGCCGACGCGGCGGCGCAGTTCGTGCCCGACGTCGAGGTCGATCCGGTGTGCGCGGGCCTGTGCGTGCTGCTGTCGCTGATGATCGCAGCGAAGCGCGAGCCGGGCACGTACAAGTGCCAGGCGGTCAACGCCGACTGCATCGAGCCGGGGCTCAAGCTGGCGGCGATGTTCGAGGAGTACCGAGTCACGGTCGCGCCGCATAACGTCAGCCGCGAGCTCACGGCGTTCAGTGTGAAGTACAACGGGGGGGGGCGGGGGAGTGAAAGGTTGAGTATGCACCTGATGATTTTAGCGTTCCTTCCGTCGATCTCGCTGACCGAGGTCCTGCTGACCACGCTGACCATCATCCTCGGATGGGTCGGCTACCTGGTGCGATCGCTGATCGTGTCCAACCGCGACCAGATCCGGGCGATCCAGGAGCACCAGTCGGTGATCGACGAGGACCTCGCGGACATTCGCGACACCAAGGTGGACAAGGAAGAGTACATCCGGGCCAACGCGATCGCCCGCGTGGAAATGTCCGACCTGATGGGCGCGATCAAGGAGCTGCAGGGCCAGAACCGGATGGGCATCGAGATCGGGGCGGCGGTGGCCGCGGCGTTGAACCGCAAGGAGTCGGCATGAGCGATAAAACCAAGCGAGCGTTTTTCATCCGCGAGCTGCGCAACTCGATCATGAGTTCGCTGCTGACCGCGTTCCCCGGCTCGATCGCCGGGGAAACCATCTACCTGGCCATGCTCGGCGCGTTCCCCGGCTACGACCGCACGCTGTGCGTCAAGGACCTCTTCTACCTCGAACAGAAGGGCTACGTGAAGCGCAAGCACCCGCTGACCGGCAAGCCGGACCAGGGCTGCGAGTGGAGCAAGGCGAAATGGTCGTTGACCGCCGCCGGCAACGAGGTGGCGAACTGTCTGGTGTCCGATTCGGCGTTTGAGGTTTGAACCTGATGGGCAGCCCGACGAACAACCTGCACCGGCTGATCGATCACGGCACCCGCTCGCTGATCGAACGCGACCTGGTCGAGCAGCCGCCGGGGCGGGAGACCTACGACAAAGTCTACGCCGCGTACCCCGAGCTGGCCGAGAAGGGCATCTCGATCAAGACCATCGAGCGGCACGGGATGTACCTGCGCAAGCTGGCCCGCGACCGCAAGATCGGCCGGCTGGCCGATTCGATCGTCGGGCGCGAACTGGGCGACGACATCCGCGGGCAGATCCGGGCCCGGCTGTACGAGGCGATCGTCAACGACGAGGCGTCGATCGGCGACCTGCTCAAGGCGTCGATCACCGAGGCGAACGTCACCAAGGCGTCGGTCACCGCCGAGGAGTGGGAGACCAAGAAGGCGGCGATGGAAAAGGCCATCGCCGAATCGGATCGGACCGCGGAGAGCGATCCGGTCAAGGCCCGGGAGAACCTCAAGGCCGACCTGCACATGATTTACGGGATCACCGGATAACAGTGAGCAAGCGACAGAACATCCCGGCCGAACCGAAACGCGACGACGTGTCCGCGATCGTGCCGCTGCTGCCGTACCAGCGCGCGGCGGTGGCCGATCCCGCGCGGTTCACGCACGCCCGCTGGTCGCGGCAGACGGGCAAGAGCTTCACGAAATCGCTCCGCCGCCTGGTGCGCGGGGCGATCGGCCGCAAGCGCCTGCAGGTGCTGCTGTCGGCCGGCGAACGCCAGAGCCGCGAGCTGATGGACAAGGTGCGGATGCACGTGCAGGCCCTCAAGATGGCCGCCAGCTTCCGCGACGATCACACATTCGAGGGCACGACGTTCAAGACGCTGGAACTCACCCTGCCGATCGACGGCAAGGACGTGCGGATCATCGCCCTGCCGGCCAACCCGATGACCGCCCGCGGGTTCACCGGCGACGTGTTCCTCGACGAGTTCGCCATGCACAAGGACGACCGGGCGATCTGGGCGGCCCTGTTCCCCACGGTCATGCGCGGCGATGGCGAGCTGGACATCGCGTCCACGCCGCTCGGCCGCGAGGGCGTGTTCTACGAGCTGGACTCCAACCCGGAGTTCTCGCACTCGACGGTGACCATCCACGACGCGATCGCCGACGGGCTCAAGGCCGACGCCGAGCAGCTCCGCCGGGCGCTGGGCGACGACGATCTCTGGCGCCGCGAGTTTATCTGTGAGTTCGTGGATGAGGCGGCGGCGTTCCTCACCTACGAGATGATCACCGCGATCGAAGACGACCGTTTGGCGGTGGTCGCCCGATGCGACGGCGAGACCGGACCACTGAACGTGCTGCTCAGCCAACTGGCCACGCTGCCGAAACAGGGCACGCGAACGCTGGGCGTCGACGTCGGCCGCCAGCGGGATCTCACCGTGCTGTGGGTGCTCGAACAAGTCGGCAACCTGTGCCCGACGCTGCTGGTCGCCGAGTTATCCAAGTGCCCGTTCCGCACGCAACGCGAGGCCATCGATGCGACGATCGACGCACTGAAAATCGATCGCGTCTCGGTCGACGCGACCGGCCTGGGCATGCAGCTGGCCGAGGAGCTGGTAGTCGCCCGCGGCTCGTGGATGGTCGATGCGGTGACCTTCACCGCGGCGGTCAAAGACAAGCTCGCCGGCCAGCTTCGAGTCAAGGTCGAAGACCGTTCGATCCGCGTGCCCGCCGACGCCCGGATCCGCGAAGACTGGCACTCGATTCAGAAGACGGTGACCACCGGCGGGACGGTGCGCTACCTCGCCGACCGCACCGGCATCGGCCACGCCGACCGGTTCTGGGCGGCGACGCTGGCGGTGGACGCGCTGGC
>JAKIXW010000244.1:4876-5136 GCA_022708865.1 Acidobacteriota bacterium | reverse complement strand
GGTGGCGTCCTGGTTGGGCAGCAGGCCTGCCGACTCGGGCAGCTCGACGGTCACCCGGTAGGTCGAGGCGAACGGGTTGACCCGCAGCGCGCCGAACAGCAGGTAGCCGACCGCGACCACCATGACGGCGACGAGGGCCAGCGCGGACAGCCACGCGCGATGGTGGTAGCCGTAGCGGACCACGCCGACGATGCCGTCGGCGGTCTTGTGAATCGGGTTGCTCACTGCGGTGCCTCCGCGGGGAGGGGCCCGGCGGGCGC
>JAKIXW010000244.1:0-4828 GCA_022708865.1 Acidobacteriota bacterium | reverse complement strand
TCCGGCGGACCGGCGACCGCCAACTGACCCGGCTCGGTCGGACTCGGGATCACCGGCACCTGCGGCACGCCCTGGCCCTGTCCCACGATCCGCTCCTGCAACCGGAACAGCGTGTACTTGAACGACCCGATGATCTGGTTGAAGTTGGACCACTTCGGGCCGTGCAGGCCGTCGTCACCGGCGAATCCGATGTCCGGGATGTGTCCCAGGATCAGCCGGTCGATGCTGGTGTTCACCGACCACGCGCTGCTCGGGAACATCTTCACGAACGGCGGCATCAACCGGTTCAGGTGGTAGAGCCGGGCATCGGGGGCCAGCACGACATCGTTCCAGGATCCGGCGATGGTGTTCAGGTCGCCGATGACACTGCGGCCGCTGGTATCCGTGCCGGCGACCGACGGGAACTTCTGCAGCTGGTCACTGACCGAGCCGACCCGGGTCACCAGATCGGCGATCTGGCTGGTGTTCTCGGCCAGCGTGTCCGTCGCCGGGTTGGCCGCGGCCATCAGGGCGCTGAGTTCGTCGTTCTTGTCGTTGAGCTTCGTGGCCAGCTGCGAGGTCTGTTTCATCGCCTCGGAGATCTGGTCCGACCGGGCGTTGAGGGTGCCCAGCGTGCGGTTGGTCTTGGCGATCAGGTCGCCGAAGGCCTGTCCCTGATCACCGGTCGCCTTGCCGATGCCGTTGACCAGGTTGGTCAGGTTCCGCACCGCGCCACCGTTGACCACGATGGCCGCCGAGCTGAGCAGCGCCTCGATGGTGGCGGCCGACGACGTCGAATCGATCCCGAGGGTGTCGCCGTCCTTCAACAGCGGGGTGCCCGGCGCGACCTTTTCAGGCGGCCGGACGGAGACGAACACGTCGCCCAGGGGGGTGGCCGACCGAAGTTCGGCCGTGCTGCCCTTGGGCAACTGCACGCCACCCATGATCCGCAGCCGGGTGACGGCGGTGTAGTTGTGCGCCTCCATCGATTGGAGTTCGCCGACATCGGCGCCGCCGAGCTTCACCTTGGCCCGGTCGGGCAGGTTGAGCGCGTTGGTGAACACCGCCGTCAGCGTGTAGCCGCCGGCGCCGTGATTGCCGGGAGCCGGCAACGGCAGGCTGGCGAGCCCGCCGCCCGCGCAGGCCGAGGCGGTCAGGCAGGTGCCCACCGCCAGCGCCAGGGTCCGTTTGACGGTCCGTGCCCGGGCCATCACTTCTGCCCCATCGCCGCGAGGCCGTCCAGGACGGAGGTGAGCCCGAAGTCGGGCCCGAAGTCCTGCAGTGTGCCGGTGCTGCACCCGAGCTGCCGCAACCCCATCATGTTGCAGACCTCCTTGAGCGTCTGGGTGTCGAACAGCACCTTGTCGGTCAGCACGTGCACCCGCAGGGCACCGTTCTTCTGATCGATCGAGTTGTAGATGTTGTCCAGCGTCATGGGGAGGACGTCGAGGAGCTCCATCGTGTCGCGCTGCTTGTCGACGAGGGTTCCCACTGACTTATTGCCGTTGAGCACAACCTGTTTGATGTTGTCGCGGTTGTCGTCGAGGACCTTGCTGAGCTGTTCGACCACCTGGTTGATCTTGCGGCCGGTGGTGCCCGAGCCCAGGTCCTCGTCGGCCACGATGTCGCTCAGTGCGCGGATGTTGCCGCCGAACTCCCGCAGCGTCGCGTCGTTCTTGGCCGCCGCGTCGAACATCGAACTGACGTTCTTGATGACCGTGGTCAGCTGCTCGCGGGTGATGGTCCCGCGGTCGGCGGACAGTCGCAGCGCATCGGACAGATTGCCCAGCGACGATTTCATCAGCTCGCCGTTCCCGTCGGCGATGGCCGCACCGGAGTTGACGACGTCAGCCAGTGGGCCGTTTCCGTGCCCGTCGCCGTGCAGTGACTTCGACAGGTTGTTGACCAGGTCCAGGGTGCGGGCGAACTCGATCGGGGTCTTGGTGCGGGCCAGGCCGATGGTCGCGTGGTCGGCCAGCACCGGGCCGCCCTTGTACGGGGGTGTCAGCTCCACCTGGCGGTCGGTCAGGATCGAGTTGGAGATGGTCACCGCGTGCACGTCGGCCGGCAGCTTGACGTCCTTGTCGACCGTGAACTCGGCCTCGACGTAGCCGCCCTTCGGGGTGATCCTGCTGACCGTGCCCACCGGCATCCCGAGCACCGCCACCTTGTTACCGACGTAAAGCCCTGCGGCGCTGTCGAATTGGGCCGTGACGTGCTGCACATTGACCCGCTCCTGCAGGAACTTCCAGCCGATGACACCGGCCACCAGTAGCGCGGCCAGTCCGAGGGCCGTGAGGGCGATCATGCGCTTACGTGTTCTGGTCATTTGCAGTCCTGGAAGTACTGGACGAAGTTGAACTGCTTGGCCCGTCCGCTGATGGCGCACATCCACGAGTCCGCGAGCAGGCCGTTGGGCACGTTGAGATCGGCCGCGTTGCCGGTGCCGGTGGCGTTGGCCAGGCCGCGCAGCGCCACCGGGGCGGACTGCAGGATGGAGCGCAACAAGTCGTCGTGCTGGGCCAGCAGGTCGGACAGATGGCGCAGATCGCGCAGCGTCTGTTCGAGTTGGGGCCGGTCATTGACGACGATGTTGTTCAGTGTCTGGACCAGATCCGTCAGGGACGCCAGCATGGCATGGAAGGCAGCGCGTCGTTCGACGAACTCGCCCACCAGTGAATTCCCCTGCCGCACAAGGCTTCCGACAGTGGCCTGCTGACTGTGCAGGGTGTTGGTGACGGTCTCGGTGGTCTTCAGCAGCGAGCCGATCTGATCCCTGCGGGTGCCGATGATGTCGGCGAGACGGCGAAGGTTCTCCATTGCCTGCGGGATCAGCGGGGGCAGGCCCTTGAGCTGGGTCCCCAGTGCGCCCAGCGACTGGCCGAAATTGGTGAAGTCCATCTGCTCGTAGGTGCCCGTCGCATCGGTCAGCGCCTGCTGCAGGTCGTAGGGCACCTCGGTGTGCGCGAGGTCGATCGTGTTGTTGGGCAACGAACCCGAGCCCGCCGGCTCCAGCGACAGATACCGCGAGCCCAGGATGGTGAGGACCTTGATGGTGGCGCGGGACTGGTCGCCCAGCGGCACGTCGTCGCGCACCCGCAGTTCGGCCTCGACGTGGTCGCCCATCAGTTTCATACCGGACACGGTCCCGACCTGGATGCCGGCGACCGTGACGGCGTTGCCGTCCGTCAGCGCCGCGGCCTGCAGGAACTGGGCCTTGACGTGCCGGTAGCCGAAGTTGGCGGCCTTGACGCCCAGCAGCGTCGCGACGAGCGCGCCGACCACGATGATGGCGATCACGCCGAGCAGGATCTTGCTGCGCTCCTCGAGCGGCGTCTTGCGCGGCCCCTGTGTCCTCGTCCTCGGCGGCGTCTGCGCCGCGCTCTGGTCAGCCATTGGCCATGTTCCTGCATCGTGGGCTGTACTGCGCCTTGTTCCCCGGGGTGGCCGCGTTGACGATGATCGGTGTCACGTCGTTGAGGCCGGGGAAGAATCCCGTGGCGTTGAGGTCGCAGGAGTACGTGTTGCCGTACGCACCCTCGTTGGTCATCCGCGCCAGTGCCTTGAGCAGCAACGGGAGGTTGGCGCCGGTGAAGGCGAGCTGCGGTTCGATCGAGAGCAGATGCGATGAGAAGCCGGGCTGGCGATTGATCATCTCGTTCAGCGAGGGGTAGACGTTGTCGCTGATGGTCGCCAGCTGGTTCACCACCCGCTTGATCGATCCCATCGAGTCCACCAGCTCGGGGCGCCGCGCGTTGAACGTCGACACCATCCCGCGGGTCTGGGTGATGACGTGGTCGAGATCGGCGTTGTGCTGGGCCAGATTTCCCACCATCGAGTTCAGGTTCGTGATGACATCCCCGAGTTCGTTGTCCTGGCCGGCGAAGGCGTTGGTCAACTTGCTGGTCTGGTCGATCAGGACCGCCCACGACGACTGGTCACCCTGCAGCGACTTGATGGCGCCCTCGGTGAGGTTGTTGAGGTCGTCGGGATTGACCAGGCTGAACAGCGGCTCGAAACCGTTGATCATCTGGCCGACGTCGAACGACGGGTCGGTGCGCTCCACCGGAATGGTGGCGCCGGGGGACAGCTTGGTCGAATCGCCGACATGCCCCAGCGACAGCCCGAGGAAACGCTGCCCGACGATGTTCTGGTAGACCACCGAGGCGACGGTGTTCTGGTACAGGTTCTGGTTCGACTGCACCACGAAATCGACCTTGGCCCGGGTGCCCTCGAGTTCGATCTTCTGGACCCGCCCGACCCGGACGCCGGCCATCCGGACGTCGTCGCCCTCGCGCAGGCCGAAGACGTCGGTGAACACCGCCGCGTACGGCTGCGTGTGTCCGGTGACGTCACGACGCAGCGTGCTGTACACCAGCCACGTCAGGGTCAGCGCGACGACCATGAACACGGACAGGCCGATCATCGGGCCACGGAACTTCATCGGGGACCCCCTTCCCCGGGAGCTGATGCGAGTGAGACGGTCATCCCGCGTGCGACGGGACCGAGCAGCAGCTGGGTGGCGGTGGTGGCCGGCTGGCCGGTCACGACGCTCAGTGCGGCGCGTTCCTGCGCGCTACCCACGGGGCCCACGTTTCCGCCGAACGATGCGGGTGCGGCCTCGGCGGGCAGCGGGCTGGCGGGCGCCGGGGGTGCCGGTGCGGCCGGTGGCGCTGGAGCTCCTGGGGGGGCCGGCGGGGGACCGGGCAGCGGCGCGTTGGGGTAACCGGGCTGGGCCACCGGTGCGGGCGGCGACAGCAGCGGCGTCGGGTGCGTGATGGGCGCCAGGTCCGGGTTGGCGGTGCCGGGGACCGGCGGCGCGGGCGTCATCCCCGCCGGCAGCGGCGGG
>JAKIXW010000243.1 GCA_022708865.1 Acidobacteriota bacterium | reverse complement strand
CCGCGGGCCGTACCCGACGATGTACGTCAACCAGCCCTGGACCGTCCGGCAGTATGCCGGCTTCTCGACGGCGGCCGAGTCCAACGCGTTCTACCGGCGCAACCTGGCCGCGGGCCAGAAGGGCCTGTCGGTGGCCTTCGACCTGGCCACCCACCGCGGCTACGACTCGGATCACCCGCGGGTGGCCGGCGACGTCGGAATGGCCGGCGTGGCAATCGATTCCATTCTGGACATGCGCCAGCTGTTCGACGGTATCGATCTGAGCGCGGTGTCGGTGTCGATGACGATGAACGGTGCGGTGCTGCCGATCCTCGCGCTCTACGTGGTGGCGGCCGAGGAGCAGGGTGTGCCGCCGGAGAAGCTGGCCGGGACCATCCAGAACGACATCCTCAAGGAGTTCATGGTCCGCAACACCTACATCTACCCGCCAAAGCCGTCGATGCGGATCATCTCCGACATCTTCGGCTACACCAGCGTGAAAATGCCGAAGTTCAACAGTATTTCGATCTCCGGGTACCACATCCAGGAAGCCGGGGCCACCGCCGATCTCGAGCTGGCCTACACGCTGGCCGACGGCGTCGAGTACCTGAAGGCCGGCCGGGACGCCGGCCTGGATGTGGACAAGTTCGCCCCCCGATTGTCGTTCTTCTGGGGCATCGGGATGAACTTCTTCATGGAGGTCGCCAAGCTGCGCGCGGGCCGGCTGTTGTGGAGCGAACTGGTCGCCGAGTTCGGTGCCAAGAATCCGAAATCCCTTTCCCTGCGCACCCATTCGCAGACCTCGGGTTGGTCGCTGACCGCGCAGGATGTGTTCAACAACGTCGCGCGCACCTGTGTCGAGGCCATGGCCGCCACCCAGGGCCACACCCAGTCGCTGCACACCAACGCCCTCGACGAGGCGTTGGCATTGCCCACCGACTTCTCCGCCCGCATCGCCCGCAACACCCAGCTGCTGCTGCAGCAGGAGTCGGGCACCACTCGGCCGATCGACCCCTGGGGTGGTTCGTACTACGTGGAGTGGCTCACCCATCAGCTGGCCGAGAAGGCCCGCGCCCACATCACGGAGGTCGCCGAGCACGGCGGCATGGCGCAGGCCATCGACGAGGGCATCCCGAAGCTGCGCATCGAGGAGGCCGCCGCGCGCACCCAGGCGCGCATCGACTCCGGTGCCCAGCCGCTGATCGGCGTGAACAAGTATCAGGTGGTCGAGGACCAGGACATCGAGGTCCTCAAGGTCGAGAACAGCCGGGTGCGCGCGGAGCAGCTGGCCAAATTGGAGCAACTCCGCGTGGAAAGGGATGAGCGCGCGACACAATCCGCGCTGGCCGAATTGACCAGGGCGGCAGGGGAGTCCGATCACGTTGGTGAAGACGGTCTGGGTAACAACCTGCTGGCGCTGGCCATCGACGCCGCGCGGGCCAAGGCCACGCTCGGTGAGATCTCCGACGCGCTGGAGAAGGTGTACGGCCGGCATCAGGCCGAGATCCGAACCATCGCGGGTGTCTATCGGGATGAGGTCGGAAGTGGTGGGAATGTGACCCAAATGAGCCGCGCAACCGAATTGGTGGAGAAGTTCGCCGAGGCCGATGGCCGCCGCCCGCGCATCCTGGTGGCCAAGATGGGCCAGGACGGCCACGACCGTGGACAGAAGGTTATCGCGACCGCGTTCGCCGACATCGGATTCGACGTCGACGTCGGCTCGCTGTTCTCCACCCCGGACGAGGTCGCGCGCCAGGCCGCCGACAACGACGTGCACGTGGTCGGGGTGTCCTCGCTGGCCGCCGGTCATCTCACGCTGGTGCCCGCGCTGCGCGATGCGCTGGCCGAGGTCGGCCGGCCCGACATCATGGTGGTGGTCGGGGGAGTCATCCCGCCCGGCGACTTCGACGAGCTCTACGCCGCCGGCGCCACGGCGATCTTCCCGCCCGGGACGGTCATCGCCGACGCCGCGATCGGGCTGCTGAACAAGCTGGCCGATCGCCTGGGTTACCACCTGAGCTAGATGCCGGATCCGAGCGAGACCCTTCCGGGGAGAATCCGTAGCGGCGATCGCTCGGCCCTGGCGCGCGCGATCACGCTGATCGAGTCCAGTCGCACCGACCATCGTGCACGCGCCCAGCAGCTGCTGCTCGAGCTGATGCCCGACGCCGGGCGGGCCAGCCATGTCGGCATCACCGGCGTCCCCGGCGTCGGGAAATCGACCACCATCGAAGCGCTCGGGATGTATCTGATCGAGCAGGGCCATCGGGTGGCGGTGCTCGCGGTGGATCCGTCGTCGACGCGCACCGGCGGTTCGATACTCGGCGACAAGACCCGGATGGCCAGGCTGGCCGCCCACCCCGCCGCTTACATCCGGCCGTCGCCCACGTCGGGCACCCTCGGCGGGGTGGCCCGGGCCACCCGGGAGACGATCGTCCTGCTCGAGGCCGCGGGCTATGACGTGATCCTGGTGGAGACCGTCGGGGTCGGACAGTCCGAGGTGACGGTTGCCGCCATGGTGGACACCTTCGTGTTCCTGACCCTGGCGCGCACGGGCGACCAGCTCCAGGGCATCAAGAAGGGCGTCCTGGAACTTGCCGACATCGTCGTGGTGAACAAGGCCGACGGTGCGCACGCGGTCGAGGCGAAGCGGGCGGCCCGGGAGTTGGCCGGCGCACTGCGACTGATCCATCCGCACGATGCTCTCTGGCGACCGCCGGTGTTGACGATGAGTGCGCTCGAGGGCACCGGGGTGGGCGATCTGTGGGATGCGGTGTTGCGGCACCGGCAGGTGCTCACCGACGCTGGCGAGTTCGAGGCCCGGCGGCGGGCCCAGCAGGTGGCGTGGACGTGGGCGATGGTGCGTGACGCGGTTCTCGACCGGGTGCTCAACGCGGCTTCGGTGCGGGCCATCAAGTCGGACGTCGAACGCCGGGTGCGCGACGGCGAACTCACTCCGGCGCTGGCTGCTCAGGAGATCCTGCGGGCGGCAGATGTCTCACAGATCGGTAACGTGCCGTAAGTCCGCTCATGGCGCGGGTGTAGATTCCCGAGGTGTGACCGAGGTTACCGACCGGCAGCGCAGCGAGGCGCTCCCGAAGGGCGTGCAGGGCGCGGCGGACCCGAACTTCGCCTGTGCCGTGCGCGCATTCGCCGCGATGTTCCCGCACCCGCGATTCGGTGGCGGCGCCCTCGCGGTCTACCTGGACGGTGAACCCGTCGTCGACGTCTGGACCGGGTGGTCGGACCGGCGGGGTCGCGTGCACTGGTCGGAGGACACCGGCGCCATGGTGTTCTCGGCGACCAAGGGTGTTGCGGCGACGGTGATCCACCGCCTCGCCGACCGGGGCCTGATCGACTACGACGCCCCGATCGCCGAGTACTGGACCGACTTCGGCGCCAACGGCAAGGCCGACATCACCGTGCGGGAGATGCTGCGGCACCGGTCCGGTCTGGCGCACCTCAACGGGGTGCGCAAGTCCGAGTTGCTGGACCACCGCCTGATGGAGGAACGCATCGCCGCGGCCCCGGTGTCCCGGCAGCGTGGGAAGCCCGCGTACCACGCGCTCACCTACGGCTGGCTGGTGTCGGGTCTGGCCCGCGCGGTCACCGGCAAGGGAATGCGGCAGCTGATCCGGGAGGAGGTGGCCGAACCGCTGAACACCGACGGCCTCCATCTCGGCCGTCCCGGACCCGATTCGCCGACCCGGGCCGCGCAGATCATCCATCCACAGCTGAATTTTCCGAACCCGTTCTTCAACATCATCGCGCCGCGGGCGGCGGTACATCCGCTGACAGCCGGATTCGGCGCCCTGTATTTCCCCGGCATGAAGGCCGTCGTGCAGGGCAACGTCCCGCTGCTCGACAGCGAGGTCCCGGCAGCCAATGGCGTCGCCACGGCGCGCGGCCTGGCCCGGATGTACGGGGCGCTGGCCAACGGCGGCCGGATGAACGGCACCCAATTCCTGTCCCGCGAACTGACCGCGGGTCTGGTCGGCCGCCCCGACCTCACCCCAGACCGCAGCGTCGGCATGCCGCTGTCATTCCACCTGGGATACCACGGCCTGCCGATCCCGGGCGTCCTGCCCGGTTTCGGCCACGTCGGCCTGGGCGGCTCACTGGGCTGGGCGATCCCCGACAGTGGCGTGGCGATCGGCTTCGTGCACAACCGGCTGCTGACCCCGTTCCTGCTCGGCGACCAGGCCGGCTTCCTGGGCACCGCCCAGCTGATTCGGCGCGGCGCGGCGACCGCCCGGGCCCGCGGCTACCGGACGGTGCCCGACCTGGGCGCCGGCTTCCCGCTGCCCGCCGCGGCCGCCGGCTGAGGCACTACCGCAGCGCGATCAGCGACAGCGCGGCCAGCGCGGCGACGGACCAGCCGATCACCGGGACCGCCACCGTCGCCGGGGTGCCGCGGCGGCGGCGCACCTGGGACAGCCCGAGCGCCAGCAGGGCCAGCAGCACGGCCGCCATCGCCAGGGTCAGCCGCACCGCCGCCACGTCGTGGAACATCATCACCCCGGCCAGCGCGGCCAGGCTGATCGCGGTGCGCTCCCAGGCCAGCTCGGTCCGCTCGTGCTGCAGCCCCGGGTCGGTCATCCCGGCACCCGCAGCGCCAGCAGGCCCAGCGCGACGATCGCCGTGGTCAGCAGCACCGCGCCGAGGATCACCGGCAGCCGGCTGCTGGGCAGGTCCGCGCCCGCGGTCATGGCCTCCTGCACCCGGCGCCAGCGCCGCACCGAGAGCACCGCCAGCACCCCGCCGAAGGCGATCAGCAGCGCGCTCAGGCCGTGCCGCAGCTCGCCGATGCCGAGGTCGGGCAGCACGATCAGCGCCACGCCGCCGCCGATCAGCGCCAGCGTGGTGCGGATCCAGGCCAAAAACGTGCGCTCGTTGGCGAGGGTGAACCGGTAGTCCAGAGACACGGCTGCCACCCTAGCCAGCGGGCGGCGGTAGAATTCGGCGAATCGGCTTCGATCCGGCCATCACCGGGGAGCCTTCGGAGGAACCGTCGCCCCGGCGACCCAGTAGAACCGAACGGGTGGGCCCGTCACAGCCCACGATTGAGCGGCGCGCCCCGCGGGTGCGCAAGCGGGGTGGTACCGCGGCGCTCGCGCAGACCGCGCGCGGCGTCGTCCCCGTGCCGGAACCTCAGGCACAGGAGACGACGGTCGTGGC
>JAKIXW010000242.1 GCA_022708865.1 Acidobacteriota bacterium | reverse complement strand
GCCACGGGTTGCGCGGCCGCTTCCCCGCACTCACCCCCCATCGCCCACCCTCCGCAGCCCGGACCTCCCGCCATGACCCTTGACTACTTCCATGTCGACGCCTTCGCCGACCGAGTCTTCACCGGCAACCCCGCTGGCGTCGTGCCCCTCAAACGCTGGCTGCCGGCCGCGATGCTCCAGTCGCTCGCGATGGAGAACAACCACGCGGAGACCGCTTTCTTCGTCCCCCGCGGCAACGGCTTCCACCTCCGCTGGTTCACCCCGAAGACGGAAGTCGACCTCTGCGGCCACGCCACCCTCGCCGCCGCCCACGTGCTCTGGACCCACCTCGCCCACGCCGAGGATCCGATCCACTTTGAGACCCGGAGCGGCCCCGTATCTGTTTCCCGCGAGTCCGGCCGGCTCCTGCTCGACTTCCCTGCGCGGCCACCGCAGGCCTGCGATTGCGTGCCCGCCCTGGCGGAGGCGCTCGGCCTCAAACCCTTCCAGGTGTGGCGCACGGAGCCGAACTACCTCGCGGTCTTCCGCCGCGAGGAGGAACTGCGCGCCCTCGCACCGAATTTCAACAAACTCGCCGCCCTCGACTGCTTCGGCGTGATCGCCACCGCGCCCGGGAAGAGTGTCGATTTCGTCTCCCGTTTCTTCGCCCCGAAGGCGGGGATAGACGAGGATCCCGTCACCGGCAGTGCGCACTGCACGCTCACGCCCTACTGGTCGAAACGCCTCGGCAAGCCCCGCCTGCGCGCCGAGCAACTCTCCACCCGTGGCGGGCGACTCTGGTGCGAGGTCGAGGGCGACCGCGTGAAGATCGCCGGGCACGCCGTCACCTACATGCGCGGGCAGATCGAGGTCTGAAGCTCCGGCGGCGAGCGGCGACTTTCCGAAACGAAAAGAGCCCGGGGAAACCCGGGCTCTTCGATTACCGTGGCGGACCGACCGTGCAGTCGGTCCGCGCAACTGGGGGACAGATCAGAACTTGAAGGTGCTGGTGAGCTCCCACGAGCGACCGTCGACGATGCGCCAGGCGGCGATCGAGCCGTCGGGATTCGTCGAGACCGGCACGATGTGCGCACTGTCGAAGAGGCTGCGCACGTTCAACTGGATGCGCCAGTCGATGCCGCGCCAGATCTTGCGGCTGTAACCGATCCAGCAATCCACGGCATCCTCGGCCGGGCCGTAGAAGGGCTTGCTCGGGTCGATGTAGCCGACGGGCGCATTGCCCGGCATGACCGGGTCATACGCCGTCTTCTCGCTCACGCCATAGCCGATGATCGAGCGATCCTGCCAGCGGTAGGAACCGCCGACCGACACACCCTTCAGGCGGCCCGTCGAGAAGTTGTAGGTGTTGACGATGTTGAAGCGCCACGGGCGAATCTCGGGCACCTGATTGCCCTCCTGCGCCCGCTTTTCGCTGTAGTAGGCCCACGCATTGCGGCCCACCCGGGCGTAGCCGGTGCTGGTCATGCCCGAACCTTGGCTGCCGCCGAACCAGCGGAGTTCGCCCGCGGGCCCGTTCATCGTCGCCCAGAGGTCTTCCATGAAGAAGGCCACTGTCTTCGCAAGGTTGATGCGCCGAGCATCGGTTTTGGAGGCATTGAACGTGATGTTCCATGCGTCGACCGGGCGGACGTTGAGTTCATACTCGGTACCCTTCGACATCGTATCGCCGGTGATCGCAGTGCCATTCGGGGCCAGATAGCCGCTCGTGCTGCTGTTCGGCGTGCGGCTGAGAATACCCCAAGCATTGAGGAACTCGGAGTTCTTGGCCTCCCATGAACGCCAAGCCGCAGCGGCCGCTGTAGCCTGGGTCTTGGCCGCTTGCCAATCCGCGGTTGTCCAGGTCGCCGAGGTGCCGGTCAACGGCTGGTACGGGTACTTGGTCGTATCCGTCGCATCCGCGGTGTTTTGGTAGGAATAGCCGCCCCAGTACGGAGTGATGCCGGCGTTTGCTTCCTCGACCGCGAAGGCCGCCTCCCGAGAGCGAGCGACCGCATCACCCACACGCCAGATCAGAGAACCGAGGTCGCCGGTCAGATCCGCATCGTAGATGTTGGTCTTGTAACGGGTGACCTTGAGCGAGACGCGGTTGTCGAGCGCGTTGATCACGATGCCGTAGTCCTTGGTCTTGCCCGTCGCGAGGTCGAGCAGGCCGCCATAGACATCCTTGCGGACCTGCGGCTTGAAGTTCTCCGACTGGTTGTAGAAGGCGCTGAGGTTCAGCCCCCACGGCAGATGCCGATTGATGAAGTCCGGTGTATGGCCGACCAAGCTGTAGGTCTTCAGTGTCTTGGTCGCGTACGGCCAATCGTAGCGCTGATAGTCGAACTTGGTGGGAATGGTCGTCGTCCCTGTGCTGTTGTTGAAGACAGCATCGGAGGCAACGTTGTACGGCCTCATGTCGTCGCGGCGCAGGCCGGCCATCGCCACCAGCTTGCCGTTGAACAGGTACCACTGGTCCACGATCGCCATGGACTTCACGTCCAGTCGGCCGGCCGTGTACGAGGAGGTGAGCGAGCCGATGTCCCCGTCGTCGGAGTTCAGCACGCCGATGGTGGAGGTCGTCGCCCAGCCGCTGTAGTTCGCCGGGTTCTCCGACTGGTACTGGCTGGCCACAGCAACCGGCTGGGTCACCGTGAGCGGCGAGTTCGTCCCGCCAGTCCATGCGGAGCCGTAACCGGCCGCTGCGCCGGTCCACGTGGGATTGAAGTACCACGCCGGGCCGTCCGTCAGGACGCGCGAGCCGTTGATCGCGGAGAGATTCGCACCGGCCGCCGTGGTGGCAGTCGCCAGCGAGTCCCCGAGATAGTTCACGACGACAATCTTGCGGGCCACATCGCCCACTGGCTTCTGGCTGCCCATCAGGGCAGCCGTGGTGGCATCGTCGAGCGCGAACCTCGAGTTTACGGCGCTCTTGGTGTCCTGTCGGTTCTTCTCGAGGAGACCGGTGATGACGTGGCGTCCGATGATCCGGGTGAGGATGTTGTCGGCCTTCGTCACATCCTTGATGTTGAGATCAAGGAAGGCGTTGGCGCGGATGGTCGTGCCGATGCTCTTGCCGTAGGTGTTGTAGCCACCGTCGCCCACGACGTAGGGCCGGCCGAAGTTCGGATTCTCGACGTACGAGTAGCTGCCGGAGGAGTTGAGCGACGCGACCGGGAGGTACCGGTTCACGTCGATCGTGATGACCGGGCTGCCGCCCAGCATCTCGACCCGCTTCGATTCGGCGGTCTGTCGGTCGAACGAGAGGCTGAAGCCCGCCTTGTCGTTGAAGAACATCTGCTCGAGGGTGGCGTTGAACGCCTCGTAGTTCTGCGACTCGTGCTTGTTCTTCCCGTCGAGGAGCTTGTTGTAGAAGTCGAAGATCGACGCGTCCGACAACGTGGTGTCGCGGTAGACGCCCTGGAGGTTATACTTGAAGCCGGTGAAGTACGGCGTGTTCGCCGAGTAAACCGTGGGGGCGACCGTCACATAGTTGCTGAACGAGCCGATGGAGCGCACGTCGGTGCCGCGGAGGCCGGAGAGGCCCATGACGTTGGTGGCCTCGACCGCGCCGGCTGAGTTGAGGGAGCCGTAGAGGTAACCCGTCGAGCTGTTCGCCAGGTAGTACGACATCGCATCGGACTTCGGATCGGCATAGATCGCGCCGAATCCGCCGTACCACTTGCCGTTCACACCGTGGCCGGTGCCGGCGACGAGCCAGGGCTCCATGTGGCTGTTGCCGATGGTGCCGGTCGCGGCGCCGTTGCCGTTGTTCTGGAACGAGGCGCCCGCGGTCGCACCGACGCTGTAGTCGGAGGCGTTCGCGTTGATGATCGCGAGATCCGAGATGCCCGTGGTGAACGGGTTGTAGCCGGCGCGCGACTTCATCGGCGTCAAGGTGCCGAGGTAGATGCCGTCGGGCGTGACCATGTCCTGCGACGTGGTGCGGAACCACGGCGTGATCGCGTCGATCGGCGTGGTCGAGCGCGGGCGGTTGGCGTCGATGTCGACCTTCTCGTAGTTGACCTTGATCGAGGTGCGCTTGCCGTCGAAGCGGAGGAACTTCGGATCCCAGCGCAGCGCGCCGTAGAGGCGGGCATCGCGGTTGTAGGCCGGTTTCTGCCGATAGAAATCCTTGTCGTGCAGGGCGGCGAAGCGGATGGCGAGCTGGTCTTCGAGCAGCACCTGGTTGACGTTCAGGCTGGCGCGATTGCTGCCGTAGCTGCCGTAGCGCAACTCGACGGTGCCACCGGACCTGCCGAGGCTGGCGGCGTCGACATCGCCGTTGATGATGCCGGCGGCGCTGCCGATGCCGAAGAGGATGGCGTTCGGGCCGCGCTGCACGTCGATGCGGGAGGTGTTGTACGAGTCCCACGGAATGCTCGTGCGGAAGAAGCCGCGGGTGTTGTCGGCCGCCTCGAGACCGCGGACACGGGTGTTGCCGTTCGGGTTCAGGCGGGCCGCGGAGTCGTCGAGCGTGCGGCCGTCGCCGAGACCGGCGAAGTTGCCCTTCACGCCGCCGACTTCGGTGCTCGGCAGGTACTGCAACAGCTCCTGGTTGCTCGTCGCACCGGTGTCGGTGAGGAACTGATCGGTGACGACCGTGATGGCAGAGCCGACATCCTTCAGCTCAGCCGTAACCATTCAGTTGGCCAAGACCACCGGTGATGGAAGTGACTGGTGGTGATGAAGCCGAAACAATCGATGGGCGTTTGCCCGCTTCCACCACCGGTGGAGGCGCCACTGCAACTCAACAATGGGCGGGAGGCAATCGCGGTGGAGTTCACCGACGAGCGACTCAGTGCCCACGCCGGCAGCGCCGGTTTCTGGAGCTGGCTGCGGGGCACCGGCGTGATCGCCGAGTTGGAGCGACTGTTGCCGCATCCCCAACCTGTTTCCAACAATCACCTCACGCCGCTGACCAAGGCGCTGGGCTTCATCCACGGTCTGTTGTGCGGCGCCGAGAAGCTCACGCAGATGGCCTACCTGCGGCACGATCCGGTCGCACCCGAGTTGTTGGGCGTGCCGCGTTTGCCCAGCCAGTCGAGCCTGTCGCGTTTCTTGCAAGGCTTTGAGGGGGCGGGGGCCAACCTGCGTTGCTTTCGTCCGCTCTGGCAGTGGGCGATGCGCCAGTTGCCCAGCCGACGGGAGGGCTATTCGTTGGACTTGGACTCCACTCGGTTGTTACACGAGGACGGCCGGCAGGAGGGCGTGCGGGCCGGCTACACGCGGGTGGGCGTCAAACCCTGCC
>JAKIXW010000241.1 GCA_022708865.1 Acidobacteriota bacterium | reverse complement strand
GAAACTAGACCAGGACAGCGCCGAAGTGCTGTGCGACATCGCCGCCGAGGTGTCCCACGACGACCCGCGGGCCGCCTGGTTCCTCGGCGAGGTCGAGGACCACTGGAAGTACTCACAGGCATCGACGGTGTCCTCGGGCAGCATCGAGATGCAGCGGATCCTGTTGTCCCGGTCTCTCCTGGGAGGCGCCAAGTGATTCTCGATCTCAGCGATGACGCCAAAGAATATGGCCGCCAATCCCTGCGCGCCTTCGACGCGGCCGGCGGCGATGAACTGGTGCAGCAGGCCGAGGCCAAGCCGGAGGATCGGGCCGCGCTGATCGAGCCGGTGCTGGACGGCCTGGGCGCGTTCGACCTCGACCCGCGCAATGACGCCGACGGGCTCGAGGCGGCCACCGCGCTGTGCCGCAGCGCCGGCTACTGGGCGTTGCCGTATCCGGTCGCCGAGCGACTGGCCGCACCGACCGACCTCGATGTTCAGGGCATGGTGATCGTCGCCGACACCCGGCCGTCGGCGCCGCTGGCCGGGCTGGACAACCGTTGGGTGGCAGTGACTCTCGACGGCAGACGGAGCTCGGTCACCGGGGTGGGCCCGGCCGGACCGGGTTTCGTGACCGAGCTCGAGCTGGCCGCCCTCGATGCCGGCGGCGCCGGTGATGTCCCGCTGGGACTGGTGCTCTCGGCCTGGACACTTCTCGGCATGCTCGACCGGGCCCTCGAGCTGACCGTCGCGCACGTGAGCCTGCGCAAGCAGTTCGGCCAGCCGCTGTCGTCGTTCCAGGGGGTGCAGTTCCAGCTCACCGATGCCGAGGTGGAACGCAGCGGCGTGGACATCCTGGCCAAGTACGCGCTGTGGAGCCTGGCCGCCGGGCAACCCGAATCCCTCGACGACGCACTGGCCCTGCGGCTAGCGGCGCTGGAAGCCGCCGAGGTGGTGTTCCGGGTGTGCCACCAATTGCACGGCGCGGTCGGCTTCTGTGACGAGACGACGTTGTCGTGGTTGTCGCGCTACAGCCAACCACTGCGCCGGCTCCCGATCGGATTGTCGGCCACCCGGGACGTGTTGACCCGTGCGGTCGGGCGGCGCGGCCTGACCGGGTTGTACGCATGACCGGTCTCGACGAGTTCCGCGCGCAGGTCCGGACTTGGTGCGCCGAGCACATTCCGGCGGACTGGCGGGAGCGCCAGACCGGGGTCGGTGAAGCCGATTTCGTCGCGTTCCAGAAGCAGTGGTTCGCCGAACTCCACCGGGCCGGTTACGCGGTGCCGCACTGGCCGGCCGAATGGGGCGGCGGCATGTCGGTGGCCGAGCAGGTGGTGCTGTACCAGGAACTGGCCGCTGCCGACGCACCCCGGCTGGTGCTGGCCTTCGTCGGGATCCACCACGCCGCCTCCACCCTGCTGGTTGCCGGCACCGAGGAGCAGAAGCAACGTCACCTGCCCGCGATCCTCGACGGCGAAATCTGGGTGCAGGGCTTCTCCGAACCCGAGGCCGGCTCCGATCTGGCCGCGCTGCGCACCGCCGCGCGCCGAGACGGCGATGACTTCGTCGTGAATGGCCAGAAGCTGTGGGCCAGTGGCGGCGCGCACGCCGACTGGTGTCTGCTGCTGGCCCGGACCGACCCGAATGCCCCGAAGCGCAAGGGTATTTCGTACTTCCTGATGGACATGACCACGCCGGGCATTGATGTCCGGCCGATCCGCAACGCCATCGGCGACTCGCACTTCTGTGAGATCTTCCTCAACGATGTCCGCATTCCGGCCGCCAATCTGATCGGGCCGGAGAACAACGGCTGGCAGGTGGCGCAGGCCACGCTGGGTGCCGAGCGCGGGATGACGATGCTCGAGCTGGCCGAGCGACTGGGCAACGCCGGCTTCCGCTGGCTGGTCGAGTCCGCTCCGCTCGATGGTCCGATCGTGTCGGATCGGTTGGCGCAGTTCGAGATCGAGCTGACCGCGCTGCGCGGCCTGTGTCGCGACCTGGTGCAGCGCAGCCATGACGGTGCGGCCGGACCCGCGGACGCGTCGATCGTCAAGCTGTACTACAGCGAACTGCTGCAACGGATGACGGACTTCGCGACGGAGATCGGCGGCCTGCCGGTACAAACCCAGGTGGCCAAACCGATGTCGAGCGGCTGGGAATCCGGCGCCTGGATGCTCGACTTCATCGGCTCCTGGGAATGGACCATTCCCGGTGGCGCCAGCGAGATCCAGCGCACCATCATCGCCGAACGGGGGCTGGAATTGCCCCGCGAACCGAGTAGTGCGTAATGGCCCCGGAAAAGTCCGAATTCGCGGAGTTCCACGACGAACTGCGGTCGGTCGCCGGGGGCGTACTGGCCAAGGGCGGTGGTTGGCAGGTGCTGGCCGACGCCGGGTGGACCGGCTTCGAGGTGCCCGAGGGGCTCGGCGGCGCGGGTGCGAGTTTCGCCGAGACCGCGGTGATCTGCGAGGAGATCGGCCGGGCCGCGGCCCCGACGGGCTACCTGGGTGGCCTGCTGTCGGTCGGCGCGCTCACCGCGGTGCCAGCCGGCGGCGCCCGCGACGAGCTGCTCTCGGGTATCGCGGTCGGCCGGATCCGGCCCGCCGTGGTGCTGGACGGCTTCGAGTTACGCGACGGAAAGCTTTACGGCACAGCGGAGTTCGTCCCCGATGTGGATGGTGCCGACCAGATTCTGGTGGTCGCCGGCAACGCGCTGGCCCTCGCTCCGGCCGGGTTGACCGTGACACCGCAGCCCGTAGTCGACGAAACCCGATCATTGGCAACTGTTTCCGCCGACGGTGTCGCCGCCGCGGAAGTGCTGCCGTTCGAGGCCGTGCCGCAACTGCGCGACCGCGCCGCCGTCGCCGTCGCATGTGACAGCCTCGGTCTGGCGCAGGCCATGCTGGACGCCACGGTGTCCTACGTAAAGGTGCGTCACCAGTTCGGCCGTCCGATCGGGTCCTTCCAGGCCGTCAAGCATGCCTGCGCCGACATGATGGTGTCGCTCGCGGTGTCCCGCCAACTGGTCACTGCGGCCGTCGAGCGCATCGCCCACGGCGGGGAAGCCGGGCCGGCTGCCTCGATGGCCAAGGCAGAGGCCACCAGCAAGGCCGTCGAGATCGCCGGCAAGGCAATGCAATTGCACGGCGGTATCGGATACACGTGGGAGAGCGGCATCCACGTCTATCTCAAGCGCGCCGCCCTCAACCGTTCGCTGTTCGGCTCGCCGGCAGCGCACCGACACGAACTCGCAGAACGCTACAAGAAATCAAGGAGTTAGAAGGCCATGGGCGTCCCCGTCTACAAGCGCATTCTCGACCTGTTCGAGGCCGAGGGCATCAACACGTTGTTCGGCATCCCGGACCCCAACTTCGTGCACATGTTCACCGAGGCCGAGACCCGTGGGTGGTCCGTCGTCGCACCGCACCACGAACTTTCGGCGGGATTCATGGCCGAGGCCGCCTCCCGGATGACCGGCAGGCCAGGCCTGTGCATCGGCACGCTGGGTCCGGGCGTGGCCAACATCGCCGGCGCGATGATGTGCGCGCTGGTGGAGAACTCGCCGGTGATCTTCCTGGGCGGCCAGCGGGCCCGTGTCACCGAGCGTCGGGTTCGGCGCGGACGCATCCAGTTCGTCCAGCAGGAAGCGCTCTTCACGCCGTCGGTCAAGTACAGCAGCTCGATCGAGTACGCCGACCAGACCGACGAGATCATCCACGAAGCGATCCGGCGCGCAATGTCGGGCACTCCCGGCCCGGCCTACGTCGAATTCCCGTCGCACGTCATCCTCGAGGAATTGGACGTCCCGGCGGCGCCGGAGCCGTCGAAGTACCGGTTGGTGAATCAGGGTGCCGGAGCCCCCGAGGTCGCCAGGGCCGTCGAGCTGATCCGGGCGGCGAAGAGCCCGGTGCTGCTGGTGGGCCACGGCGTGCACACCTCGCGCACCCAGGCCGCGGTCAAGGAGCTGGCCGAGCTGATGGCCTGCCCGGTGGTCCAGACCTCCGGCGGCACGTCCTTCATCCCCGGACTACAGGACCGGACGTTCCCGTACCTGTTCTCCCCGGCCGCCAACGAAGCGGTCGAGGCATCCGATCTGTGCGTCGCGCTGGGCACCGAACTCGGTGAGCCCATGCACTACGGCCGCACCCAGCACTGGGCCGAGGGCGATGCCAACCGCAAGTGGGTGTACGTCGAACAGGATCCGACCGCCATCGGCGTCAACCGCTCGTTCGACGTCGCCCTGGTGGGTGATCTGCGTGGGGTCGTGCCGCAGCTCGTCGAGGCGTTGCGGGACGCACCACGCGAGCCGTCGGCCAACCTCGAGGCTCTGATCAAGGCCGACGCCGCAGAGATCGCGCGGGTGGCCGAGGAGGCACCGTCGGGCCGTTCCCCGATCCACCCCGCCCGCTACGTCGTAGAGGCCACCAAGGCGTTCAACGACCTCGAGGACGGCATCCTGGTCCGCGACGGCGGCGCCACCGTGATCTTCCAGTGGACCTACTCGCAGTCCAAGCCCCGCGACGTGATCTGGAATCAGAACTTCGGGCACCTGGGCACCGGCCTGCCGTACGCGGTCGGCGCCTCGGTGGCCGAGGGCGGCAAGCGGCCGGTGATGCTGCTGACCTCCGACTCGGCGTTCCTGTTCCACATCGCCGAGCTGGAAACCGCTGCGCGGCTGAATCTTCCGCTGGTCTGCGTGGTCGGCGTCGACCACCAATGGGGTCTGGAGGTCGGTGTGTACAAGCGGACCTTCGACCAGCCGTCGCCGCAGCCGGGCGTGCACTGGAGCAAAGAGGTCCGGATGGACAAGATCGGCGAGGGCTTCGGCTGCCACGGTGAGTACGTCGAGAAGGAAGAAGAAATCGGCCCGGCGATCGCCCGCGCCTACGCCAGCGGCAAAGTTGGCGTGGTGCACGTGTGCATTGACCCGATGGCGAATTCTGAGGAAATGCCCAAGTACGACCGGTTCCGCACGTGGTATGCAGAAGGAACCCAGTAGACCAAGAAGAAGAGGCCCGACCCATGCGCGAGTATCTGAAGTTCTACATCGACGGCCAGTGGGTCGACCCCATCGAGCCGGCGACACTCGACGTCGACAACCCGACCACGGAGGTGGTGTCCGGCCGGATCGCGCTGGGTACCGCCGCCGACGTCGACCGGGCGGTCAAGGCCGCGCGCAAGGCCTTCGGGACATGGTCGCAGACCACCCGCGAGGAGCGCCTCGACGTGCTGCAGGCGATCATGGCCGAGTACCAGAAGCGCGCCGGTGACC
>JAKIXW010000240.1 GCA_022708865.1 Acidobacteriota bacterium | reverse complement strand
GATGCTGCTGGGCAAGCAACCAGGCAAGACCTTCGCACATCGCCGTCTCAGTTCGTGGACCCCCCATGAGACGGTGGCCAACGACTTCGGGGCCAAGCACGAGCGCTACCACCACACGGGGACGGGTCGGTTGTTGGCCAACCAGCCCAAGAGCCTGCCCAAGGCCGCCAGATCGTATGTGCTCAGCGCCAATGTGCGCAGTGCCAACCTGGCCCCGTTGAGCAGGTTCGGCAACGTCGATGAGCGGGTGAGCGTGCGCCGGGTTCCACGCGGGCAGCGCGCCCGGCTGGCGGTCGGGAAGTCATGGCAGCCCGTTGTTGACCAGTTGACAGCCTTGCCACGGTTAGTCTGATTGCCATGGCTAACACACCACGCGACGGTTTCCAGTCGATGCCCGCCGAGCAGATGATGGGGGTCGGGGCGGGGGACCAGACCGGCGAGGTGAAGCAGGCCGAGGAGTTGGCTGCCGGCGTCTCGATGGCGATGGAGTTCGGCACCACCGGTCTCAAGCGCAGCGCGGGCTGGATCGACGAGGAGTTCTTGCCGCAGCTGCGCGGTCGCAAGTCAGTGCAGGTGTTCAAGGAGATGAACGAGAACGACCCGATGGTGGGGGCGTTGATGTTCACCATCCAGATGCTGCTGCGCAACGTGGAGTGGACGGTCAAGCCTGGCGGCAAGGGCAAGCAGGACCGCCTGGCAGCCGAACTGCTGGAGACCTCCATGGACGACATGGAGCACACCTGGGACGAGTTCATCTCCGAGGTGCTGACGATGCTGGTGTACGGCTGGAGTTGGCACGAGGTGGTGTACAAGCGTCGCCAGGGGGTGTTCAACCCGGACCCGCGGGGCAGGAGCAAGTACAACGACGGCCTGATCGCATGGCGCAAGATGCCGATCCGCGCCCAGGAGACGTTGTTCAAGTGGGTGTTCGACGACAACGGTGACGTGAAGGCGTTGGTGCAGATCGCCCCACCGAACTACACCCAGCGGTTGATCCCGTATGAGCGCAGCCTGCTGTTCCGCTTCCAGCAGTCCAAGGGCAACCCGGAGGGTCGCGCGCTGGACCCCGCTACGCCAGTCCCGACCCCTGATGGGTGGACCACGATGGGTCAACTGCGCGTGGGAAGCCGGGTGTTTGACGAAACCGGTGCTATCAGGCACGTAGTCGCCACTGCTGAGTGGGAGAACCGCCCTCGGTACCGAGTGACGTTCGCTGACAACACCACCATCATTGCTGATGCCAACCATGAATGGGTGATGCGCGACGGACGGGTGAAGCGTACCGAAGATCTCACCGCTCAGCCGGCGTATAACGCGATCAGCCGTAGCGCACCTCTGCAATACGCACCTCAAGCATTGCTGGTAGACCCATACGTACTTGGGGTCTGGCTCGGTGACGGCGACTCCAACGGCGCGCGGATCACTACACACGTAGACGATCTGGTTGAGCAAATGGAGTTGGTCCAGAGTCGCGGGTACGACGTAACCAAGGTTGGCCAGAACGGCAACGACGGAGGTCTTGGGCGGTACTACCGGATCGGCTCAGGTTTACAGGGTGACCTTCGCCGTCTTGGTGTGGTCGGGAACAAGCACGTGCCGTCGCAATACCTGATGGGTAGCGTTCAGCAACGCTGGGATGTGCTTGCTGGCTTGCTGGACTCTGATGGTCACATCGACGACTTCGGCCGCGTTGAGTTCACGAACACCAATTTGAACCTCATCGAAAGTGTTGCGGAGTTGGTCCGTTCGCTGGGGATGGACGCTCGGGTATCAGTGCGGCGTAACGCCGGGTTCGAGAGTGGCAAGACGCGCAATAAGGCGTGGGCGGTGCGGTTCACCCCGACAGACCCGTCGCTGTTCGGCCTGTCGCGCAAACGCGCGAAGGTGCGCGCAGTGAAGACGCGCGGTGATCACTATGTGCGGTCTGTCGAGCGCATCGACAACGGCTCTACGGTGTGTATTGAAGTGGACGCTCCATCGCACTTGTTCCTGGCGGGTGATTCGATGGTCCCATCGCACAACAGCCTGCTGCGCAACGCCTACCGGCCCTGGTACATGAAGAAGCGCATCGAGGAGTTCGAGGCGGTCGGTGTGGAGCGCGACCTGGCGGGCTTGCCGATGGTGAAGGTGCCCGCCGAGTGGCTGCGGGCAAAGGCCGGGTCGGATCAGCGCAAGGCCGTCGAGGGTTTCAAGAAGATGGTCAAGAGCATCCGCCGCGACGAGCAGGAGGGCCTGGTGTTCCCGGTGCAGTACGACCAGGACACCAAACAGCCGCTGTTCGACTTTCAACTGCTGGGTTCTGGTGGCACCCGGGCCTTCCAGACCGACAGCATCATCCAGCGTTACGAGCAGCGGATGCTGATGACGGTGCTGGCCGACTTCATCATGGTCGGTCACGAGAGTGTCGGGTCGTACTCGCTGCACACCGACAAGACCGGCATCTTCCGCACCGCACTCAATGCGATCGCCGATGCCATCGCCCAGGTGCTCAACCGCCGTGCGGTGCCCCGGCTGATCAGGCTCAACGGGTTCAAGGTCACCGACATGCCCGAGTTCGTGCCGCAGGACGTGGACGCTCCGGACATCTCCCAGTTGAGCGCGTTCATGTCGCAGATGGCCGGGATGGGTGTGCAGTGGTTCCCAGATGCCGACCTGGAGAAGTTCGTGCGGCAGGTGGCGCGCCTTCCCGAGCGTGACGAGGCCTCCCAGGAGGTCGAGCAGGTGATCAGCGCCCGCGCCCAGGCCAGGCGGTTCATGGAGTCGCAGATGCAGATGGACCAGGTTCAGCAGCAGATCGAGTCGATGCAGGCCGCGGCCAGTCGTGGCGAGCATCTGTTGCCACAGCCGCAACAGCCTGGGCAGGCGGGCGGACCAGCCCAGCCTGGTGCGGTCCAGCCAGGACAGCAACAGTTGCCTGCGGGGCAGTGATGTCGTCCACCGAAGCGTTGCAGGTGCTGGCCAGCACCATCATCTTCAGCCGGGAGGGTGATGTGCAGGCGTTGACGCGGGTGGTGGACGAGAAGATCGCTGAACTGCACGAGCAGGGGCTGTGCGCCGAGGTGTTCCTGCGCAGCGCGTTCCTGCATTCCGCGGTGCGCTTGGAACGCGCGCTGCCGGCTGAGAAGATCGACGAGTTGCGGGTGTGGTTGGTGCACTCGGCGGTGAAGGTGGACAAGGAGGGTCAGGGATGACCGATATCAGTCAGCTCCCGCGCTGGCAGCGCCTGGACGAGGTGCAGCGCAAGAAGGCCCAGCACCACCTGGTCAACGCTGCCGGTCTGACCGGCCTGACGGCTTCGGGGATGGGCGGGGCGCGCTGGATGGCTCGCAACACCCCGGTGGGCGGTATGCGTTCGGCACCGGTGGCGCGGGCGGCGAAGATCGCCAGGGGGTCCAAGTTCGGGCGTGCGCTGGGTGCCACGACGGCTGCCGCGGGTGTGTTGGGTGCTGGGTCCACTCTCACCTGGGGTGCGTCGCTGGGCCGGGAGATCAAGCGTGACGAGGCGAAGTTGCGCGCACAGAACCTGGTGAAGGCTGACTCCTGGCGCAACCACGTCAGTCCGGCTGCCCAGCAGGGCCACGCCTACCTCAAACGCGGTGAGCGCGACAAGAAGTCGCTTGCTGCACTACCAGGTGCGACGGGGGCGGCAGGTGCTGGTTTGTTGGGGCGAGAGGCGAGTCGTTACTTCGATCGCAACGAGCTGCGTAATGCAACTGGCAGGCACATCGGGTACAGCCGATGGAACGTCCGCGGTCGTGCGAGCGGGAAGCGTGCGTTGGCTAGCAGCGCGTTGCTTTCCGGGTCCGTGGCGCTGGCACCTGCGGCCTACCGGCAGTGGAAAGAAGCGAACCGCTGGCGTGACAAGGCTGGCAAGATCGAGGCGAGAGGTCGTGAGCGGATGCACAAGTCAATTCCACTGTCAGAAGTCGGCAAGGCGTTCACCATGCCTCGCATCCGGATCAAGCCGCTGGCGGCACCGATCAAACGCACATCTCCGATCAGGCGCGGTACGTTTGTCAGGACCCCCGCCGGTCAGACGACATACCGCCGGGGCAGCCTGTAGGAGGTCTTGATGTCATCCGTGACCCGGATACTTGACGCAGTTGCCAAGCACGACCCACAGGCGGCGCTGGTGATGGCTGTTGACACCTGGTGGGAGGACGCCGTACAGGTCCGCAAGGACTTCTACGACGAGGCCGTGCCGATGGTGCTGCACGCCTGGGAGGCATCCGGGCCGCGGATCGCCCAGCGGGTGGGCCGGGAGTACGTGGTGGCCAAGAGTGTCGACGCCGATGCGTCATTCGACCCCAATGGCCTGCTGGCGGACTACCAGCAGACGATGCTGGTGCTCAAGGCCGACGACTCGTTCCGAGGCCGCTACGGCAACATGATGACCGTCAACCGTGATGCGCGCGGGCGGTTCTCGCGCAAGTCGCAGCAGACCCAGTCCGACCCCAGCAGTTGGGGAACCGACAGCAAGCAGCGTCTACGCACCATCCCCGGTCCGGCGTCGGCCTATGTCCAGGGCCAGACCGATCCGCGCGGCAACAGCCGAGCGGTGATCAAGCCTGGCACGTCGGCGGACCAGGAGAAGGCGGTGCGTGACTACCTGGGTGCTGCCGATGAGGTGATGCAGTTGCGCCGTGACCTGTCGCACGCTGTCGGCGGCGACAACATGGACAAGTACGAGATCACGCTGTACTTCCAGAACGGCGGTCGTCATGTGATGCAGGGGGAGGACGACTCGTTGAACTGGGACATGGCGCTGGGCCCAGTCGCGTCCTACGAGGTACGACCGAAGGCCGGACTTGAGACTGCGCAGTTCAATACCGCCAACAGCAAACTGGCGATGTTCGAGAACCTCGAACTGCTCGGCCTCAGCGGCCAGGTGGACTCTGCGACTCTTGACCGGCTGGCGGCGGTGGCCAACGGTGGTGCGGGTATCGACACTCCGAAGTCTCGCCGGTACGCCAGCGCGTTGAAGGTCGGCGGTGATCTGGCCAACATGATCGGTGCTAAGGGTTTGGGCAGTGCGATGCGGCGTTCGGCGTCGGTCATGGAGGAAGGGGAACGCTTCCGGCCTGCTCTGACACGTGCCGCCTACCGCTACCGGGGCACCGAGAAGCGCCCTGACCCCGATCTGTTGGCAGCCAGCCAGTTCCAGTTCGGAGACTCCCGCGGGCGTGCTCAGATGAGCGTCGCCGACAAGGTGACGATGGACTTGCTTGGCCAGCGCGGCGATGTGACCAGCGTCGGT
>JAKIXW010000023.1:24723-24957 GCA_022708865.1 Acidobacteriota bacterium | reverse complement strand
TGGTCAAGTGATTCTGCGCCGATAATGTAGCGGGGCTCAAGCACACCGCCGAAGCCGCGGCAGCACACTGTGTGTGCTGGGTAGGGGAGCGTCCTGCATCCGGTGAAGCAGCCTAGTGATGGAGCTGTGGAGGGTGTGGGAGTGAGAATGCAGGCATGAGTAGCGATAAGGCAAGTGAGAACCTTGCCCGCCGGAAGACCAAGGGTTCCTGGGCCAGGCCAGTCCGCCCAGGGT
>JAKIXW010000023.1:2149-24714 GCA_022708865.1 Acidobacteriota bacterium | reverse complement strand
GAGTGATCCAGCCGTGGAGGCCACACGAGTGAGAATGCAGGCATGAGTAGCGAAAGACGGGTGAGAAACCCGTCCGCCGAATAACCAAGGGTTCCAGGGTCAAGCTAATCTGCCCTGGGTAAGTCGGGACCTAAGGCGAGGCCGACAGGCGTAGTCGATGGACAACGGGTTGATATTCCCGTACCCGTGTGTGAGCGTCCCTGATGAATCCATTTTGCTAACCGCCCAAATGGTGGTCCACCAATCCCTTCGGGGTGCGGGGATTACCGGCTGCGCGGGACCCAGGTGGGTAGTAGTCAAGCGATGGGGTGACGCAGGAAGGTAGCCGTACCAGTCAGTGGTAATACTGGGGTAAGCCTGTAGGGAGTCAGATAGGTAAATCCGTCTGGCATATATCCTGAGAGGTGATGCATAGCCGATTGAGGCGAATTCGGTGATCCTATGCTGTCGAGAAAAGCCTCTAGCGAGCGCACACACGGCCCGTACCCCAAACCAACACAGGTGGTCAGGTAGAGAATACCGAGGCGTACGAGTGAACTATGGTTAAGGAACTCGGCAAAATGCCCCCGTAACTTCGGGAGAAGGGGGACCCACACACCGTCAACACCTTCGCGGTGGGTAGCGGTAGTGGGTGGCACAAACCAGTGAGAAGCGACTGTTTACTAAAAACACAGGTCCGTGCGAAGTCGCAAGACGATGTATACGGACTGACGCCTGCCCGGTGCTGGAAGGTTAAGAGGACCCGTTAACCCTTCGGGGTGAAGCGGAGAATTTAAGCCCCAGTAAACGGCGGTGGTAACTATAACCATCCTAAGGTAGCGAAATTCCTTGTCGGGTAAGTTCCGACCTGCACGAATGGCGTAACGACTTCTCAACTGTCTCAACCATAGACTCGGCGAAATTGCACTACGAGTAAAGATGCTCGTTACGCGCGGCAGGACGAAAAGACCCCGGGACCTTCACTACAACTTGGTATTGGTGTTTGGTTCGGTTTGTGTAGGATAGGTGGGAGACTGTGAAACCCGCACGCCAGTGTGGGTGGAGTCATTGTTGAAATACCACTCTGATCGTATTGAACCTCTAACCTCGAACCGTGAACCCGGTTCAGGGACAGTGCCTGGTGGGTAGTTTAACTGGGGCGGTTGCCTCCCAAAATGTAACGGAGGCGCCCAAAGGTTCCCTCAACCTGGACGGCAATCAGGTGTTGAGTGCAAGTGCACAAGGGAGCTTGACTGCAAGACGTACATGTCGAGCAGGGACGAAAGTCGGGACTAGTGATCCGGCACCCCCGAGTGGAAGGGGTGTCGCTCAACGGATAAAAGGTACCCCGGGGATAACAGGCTGATCTTCCCCAAGAGTCCATATCGACGGGATGGTTTGGCACCTCGATGTCGGCTCGTCGCATCCTGGGGCTGGAGCAGGTCCCAAGGGTTGGGCTGTTCGCCCATTAAAGCGGCACGCGAGCTGGGTTTAGAACGTCGTGAGACAGTTCGGTCTCTATCCGCCGCGCGCGTCAGAAGCTTGAGGAAATCTGTCCCTAGTACGAGAGGACCGGGACGGACGAACCTCTGGTCCACCAGTTGTCCCACCAGGGGCACCGCTGGATAGCCACGTTCGGACAGGATAACCGCTGAAAGCATCTAAGCGGGAAACCTCTTCCAAGACCAGGCTTCTCACCCATCAAGTGGGATAAGGCCCCCCGCAGACCACGGGATCGATAGACCAGACCTACACGCACCGCAAGGTGTTCAGGGAACTGGCACTAACCGGCCGAAAACTTACAACAACCCAACAAAAACCGTTGTAAGAACAAAAAAATGACGCCACCGCGACGCAACCACAATCCACACAATCCACACCACACCCCCCACCAAAACACTCTGGTGAACCCCCGGTCCACCACACCCAAAATAAAATAGAGTTACGGCGAACATAGCGACAGGGAAACGCCCGGACCCATCCCGAACCCGGAAGCTAAGCCTGCCAGCGCCGATGATACTACCCAACCCGGGTGGAAAAGTAGGACACCGCCGAACACACACATAGAAATGCCCCCCACACACATGGGGGGCATTTCTATATCACCGGATGAATTGCTAATTGCGGGTCATGTGAAAACTGAACGTCATGAATCCGCATCCGTGGGTACCGGAAAGTGCAGCGGCGTTGATGGTCGTCGAACATATAACACCGTCAGCGCCCGGAGTGTATCCACTCCGAATCCCGTTCTGCAGATGAAATTCCCGTCCATTGTCCATGACGGTGCAGTCCGGACCACAGGGCGTGAAAGTCCACGTCATTGTTTGCGACGAACCGTTGTTTCCGGTGAACAGCGCCGTGTAGGTGCCGCTCAATGGCTCGGCCGACGGTCGGCCGGCCAGGCCGATCGATGCCGTCGTCAGCAGCGCGGTCAGCACCGCGCCGAAAAGAGCTTTCATGTTCCCCTCTGTTGGATTGAGGACCGCCTCCCCACGGTCGTTCCCGCAGGCATATTCCGGACCGCGATGGCTGGGTAGGGCCAGATCTGTTTCGGGCCGTATCCTTTATCGAGACTTCAATAGCGAAAGGTTCACGTGGCCGACAACAGGCAGGGTGGCGATCGGCGTCAGCCGCGGGGCGGAGACAATCCGGGTCCGCGCGGACAGCTACGTCGAGGTCCGCGAACCCAGACGCCGATGCGCTCCGGTCCGGATCGGGCCCGGCGAGCTCAGCCCCAGCAGGAGGCGGCCGACTCCGATGAGTCCGCCGGCACGCGGGGACCGGCGATCCCGTCGGACATCGAGGCCAAGGACCTGGCTCCAGAGGTCAGGCGTGAGCTGATCACCCTTGACAAGAGCACTGCCGACTACATCGCCCGGCACCTGGTGGCCGCCGGGCGGCTGCTCGACGAGGACCCCGAGGCCGCGCTGGCGCACGCGCAGGCAGCCCGTATCCGCTCCGGCCGGATCGCCGCCGTGCGGGAGGCCGTGGGAGTCGCCGCCTACCACTGCGGCGACTGGGCCCAGGCCCTGACCGAATTCCGCGCCGCCCGCCGGATGGGCAGCAAGTCGGTGCTGCTTCCGGTGATCGCCGACTGCGAGCGCGGGGTGGGCCGCCCGGAACGTGCGATCGAGCTGGCCCGCGGCCCCGAGGCCGATGCGCTGACCGGCGACGGCGCCGACGAACTGCGCATCGTGGTAGCCGGGGCCCGTGCCGACCTTGGGCAGCTCGAGCAGGCCCTCTTGGTCCTGTCCTCGCCACCGTTGGACCCCGGCCGGACGGGTCAGACGGCGGCGCGGCTGTACTACGCGTACGCCGAGACCCTGCTGGCGCTAGGTCGCGACGCCGACGCGCTCCAGTGGTTCCTCGAGGCTGCCGGCGCCGACACCGAGGGCGCCACCGACGCCGAGGAGCGAATCGGCGAACTGGCCTGATATGAGCACCTTCGTCGAGGATTTCGATTGTCTGCTGCTCGATCTGGATGGCACGGTCTTCTGCGGCCATGAACCCACCGAGGGGGCGGTGGATGCCCTGGCAAGCGCCAGCATCCGGGCCCTGTATGTGACCAACAATGCCTCCCGCAGTGCGCAGCAGGTCGCCGCTCACCTGTGCGAACTCGGCTTTTCGGCGGGCCCTGACGACGTCGTGACCAGTGCGCAGAGCGCTGCGCAACTGCTGGCCGGTCAGCTGCCGCCCGGCAGCGCCGTCCTGGTCGTCGGCACCGCCTCGCTGGCCGGCGAGATCGCTGCGGTGGGGCTGCGCCCGGTACGCGGGTTCGACGAGAACCCGGTGGCCGTCGTGCAGGGGTACTCACCGTCGATCGGATGGGCGGACCTTGCGGAGGCCGCCCTGGCGATCCGGGCCGGCGCACGGTGGGTCGCCACCAATGTGGACAAGACGCTGCCGTCGGAACGTGGGCTGCTGCCCGGCAACGGCTCGCTGGTCGCGGCGTTACGGACCGCCACCGATGCAGAGCCTCAGGTGGCCGGCAAGCCGGCGCCCACATTGATGTCGGATGCGTTGGCGCGCGGCGACTTTCGCGCACCATTGGTGGTAGGCGACCGGCTCGACACCGACATCGCCGGAGCCGCGGCAGCCGCGCTGCCCAGCCTGATGGTGCTCAGCGGCGTCAACTCGGCGCTCGACACGGTATTCGCGCCGCCCGGCCTGCGGCCCACGTATCTCGGACACGACCTGCGGACCCTGCACACCGAGACGAGCGCAGCGGCAATCGTTGCGCAGCCCGCATGGCCCACGGCCGTCGACGGCGAACGAATCGTCGTCAGCGCGGGCTGCCCCGACGACGGGGACGGCCTGTCGGTCGTTCGGGCCGTTGCGGCCGCCGTGTGGGACTCGGACCGGCCCGCTCCGCAGCTGGCGGCGGCGGACGACACGGCGCGGGCGGCGCTGCAGCGCTGGGCGCTGCTGTAGGGCGCCGATCCGCTAGCGTGAACATCGCAATGACTACCGATCCCGACCAGATCCGCACGCAGGTGGCCGCGCTGCTCGCCGAGCTGCCCGAACTCACTTCGGAGCCGCAGGACGACTCCACCATCGACGACGTCGCGCGGCGCCTCGCGCAGGCGCACGACGTGCTGGTGGCTGCCCTGGAATCGGTCGAGAAGGACTGAGGGGTGTGCCGTGGTACGGCGCGCACGCGTTGACGCCGAACTCGTCCGCCGGGGCCTGGCCCGGTCCCGCCAGCAGGCCGCCCAACTCATCGACGAGGGTCGGGTCCAGATCGATGGAATGCCGGCATCCAAGGCCGCCACAGCGGTGTCGGTCACCTCGGCGCTGACCGTCGAGGGCGACGGCGACCGGACCTGGGTATCGCGCGGGGCGCACAAGATCATCGGGGCGCTGGACGGGTTCGGCATCGAGGTCACCGGCCGGCGTTGCCTGGACGCCGGCGCCTCCACCGGCGGGTTCACCGAGGTGCTGCTGGACCGCGGGGCGCGCGAGGTGGTGGCCGTCGACGTCGGCTATGGGCAGCTCGCCTGGTCGCTGCGTTCCGACGACCGCGTGCTCGTCATCGAACGGACCAACATCCGCAACCTGACCACCCCGGATGCGATCGGGCCGCCGGTGGACCTGGTGGTCGCCGATCTGTCGTTCATCTCCCTGGCCACGGTGCTGCCCGCGCTGACGACGTGCGCGTCGCGCGATGCGGACATCGTCCCGATGGTCAAGCCCCAGTTCGAGGTCGGCAAGGGGCTGGTCGGCGCGGGCGGGGTGGTGTCGGATCCGCAGTTGCGGGCCAACGCGGTGCTGGCGGTGGCCGCCCGGGCCCGCGAATTGAATTGGGAGACCGTCGGCGTGATCGCCAGTCCGCTGCCGGGTCCGTCGGGGAACGTCGAGTATTTTCTATGGCTGCGGGCACGCTGCGATGCGCCGCTACGTGACGAACAACTGGCCGACGCGGTGCGTCGGGCCGTCGAAGAGGGGCCGCAGTGACTCGAGAGCGTCGGGAGCGGACCGTGTTGCTCGTCGTGCACACCGGCCGCGACGAGGCCACCGAGGTCGGTCGCCGGGTGGAAAAAGTTCTGAGCGACAACGGCATTGGGCTCCGTGTCTTGACCGCGGAAGCGGTCGACCGGGGTTCGCTGCATCTGGCCCCGGACGATCTGCGCGCCATGGGCGTGGAGATCGACGTGGTCGACGCCGACGAGAACGCCGCACAGGACTGCGAATTGGTGTTGGTGCTCGGCGGTGACGGAACGTTCCTGCGGGCCGCCGAGCTGGCCCGCAGCGTCGACATCCCGGTGCTGGGGGTGAATCTGGGCCGGATCGGCTTCCTGGCCGAGGCAGAGGCCGACGCCATCGACACCGTCCTGGACCACGTGATCAACCGCAACTATCGCGTCGAGACCCGGATGACCCTGGACGTGGCCATCCGGGTGGACGGCGAGGTGGTGGACCGCGGCTGGGCCCTCAACGAGGCGAGTCTGGAGAAGGGCCCCCGGCTGGGGGTGCTCGGCATCACCGTCGAGATCGACGGTCGCCCGGTGTCCTCGTTCGGCTGCGACGGCATTCTGGTGTCCACCCCGACCGGGTCGACGGCGTACGCCTTCTCGGCGGGCGGCCCGGTGGTGTGGCCGGCGCTCGAGGCGATCCTGGTAGTGCCCAACAACGCCCACGCGCTATTCGCCCGGCCGATGGTCACCAGCCCCGATTCCACGGTGGCCGTCGAGATCGAGGCGTCCGGGCATGACGCGCTGGTGTTCTGCGACGGCCGCCGTGACATGGTGCTGCCGGCGGGCGCCCGGCTCGAGGTCACCCGCAGCGCCAAGCCGGTGAAATGGATCAGACTGGACAGCGCACCGTTCACCGACCGGCTGGTGCGTAAGTTCCGGCTTCCGGTGACCGGCTGGCGCGGGCAGTAGGCGCATGCTCTCCGAGATCCGCATCGAATCGCTGGGCGCCATCAAGGCGGCCTGCGCCGAGTTCGACCGTGGCCTGACCGTGCTCACCGGCGAGACGGGAGCGGGAAAGACCATGGTGGTCACCGGATTACACCTATTGGGTGGCGCGCGTGCCGATGCACATCGGGTGCGCAGCGGTTCGGACCGGGCGGTGGTGGAGGGCCGATTCAGCACGGCCGAGCTATCCGACGAAGACACCCGTACGGTGGCGGAGATCCTCGAGGCGTGTGGGGCCGACCGCGATGACGACGGCAGCGTGATCGCGTCCCGGTCGGTCAGCCGCGACGGGCCGTCGCGGGCGTATCTGGGTGGCCGCAGCGTGCCGGCCAAGGCGCTGAGCAACTTCACCGGCGAGCTGTTGGCGTTGCACGGTCAGAACGACCAGCTGCGGTTGATGCGCCCGGATGAGCAGCGCGCCGCGCTGGACCGGTTCGCCGATGTCGCCGCCCGGCTGGAGAAGTACCAGAAGCTGCGTGACGAATGGCGCCGGGCCCGAAGCGATCTGGCCGATCGGACCGAGCGTTCGCGGGAGCTGGCCCAGGAGGCCGACCGCCTGACGTTCGCGCTCGAAGAGATCGACGCGGTGGACCCGGCGCCGGGGGAGGATCAGCAGCTCGTCGCCGACATCCGGCGGATGTCAGAACTCGATGCACTGCGCGATGCGGCTGCCACCGCCCGGCAGGCACTGGCGGGTGATGCTGACGATCCGCTGGAGGCGGCGAGCAGCGCGACCGGTTCGATCGGCCAGGCCGTGGCGTCGCTCCAGGGCACCGATGACGCGGTTCTGCAGGGCCTGGGCGAACAGCTCGGCGAGGCACTCACGGTGGTCGGCGATGTGGCGCGCGAAGTCGGCGCCTACCTGTCCGAATTGCCCAGCGACGCATCGACACTCGAATCCAAACTGGCCCGGCAGGCCGAATTGCGCTCGCTGACGAGGAAATACGCGGCCGACGTCGACGGTGTGCTGGCCTGGGCCGCGCAGTCCCGGCAGCGCCTCGCGCGACTGGATGTGTCCCAGGATGCGCTGGGCGCCCTGCAGCGGCTGGTGGCCGAACTGGGGACGAAGCTGGCCGTGGCCGCCACGGATCTGACCAGGGCGCGCACCAAGGCTGCCGGTGCGCTGGCCGAGGCCGTCACCGCCGAGCTGGCCGGCTTGGCCATGTCGGGTGCCGACTTCACCATCGCGGTCGGTGCCGTCGCCGCGCAGCGGGACGATCGGGCGGCCCTGGTGCTGGCCGACGGGCAGACGGTGCAGGCCGGTTCGCACGGCGTCGATCTCGTCGAGTTCGGCTTCACCGCGCACCGCGGTGGCACCATCCTGCCGTTGCACAAGAGTGCCTCCGGCGGGGAGCTCTCGCGCGTGATGCTGGCGTTGGAGGTCGTGCTGGCGGCGTCGTCGGCCGGCACCACGATGGTGTTCGACGAGGTCGACGCCGGGGTGGGCGGACGTGCCGCCGTTCAGATCGGGCGTCGGCTGGCCCGGCTGGCCCACACCCACCAGGTGATCGTGGTGACGCACCTGCCGCAGGTGGCCGCCTACGCGGACATCCACCTGGTGGTCGACGCGCTGGGGCGCGACGGTGCAAGCGGGGTGCGCCGGCTCGACGACGACGAGCGGGTGGCCGAGTTGGCCCGCATGCTGGCCGGACTCGGGGAGTCCGACACGGCTCGGGCGCACGCCCGGGAACTGCTCGGGGCGGCCCGCGCGAACACCGATTGACGCGGATCGGCCACATCTCGGCCGTGTTGCAGATGTGGCGCAATGTGACTAATGGGGCCAGTGTTACGGCGCGCCTCCCCGGACAATCGACGATCCACCGACAGAATCGGCGCCATGCGCATGGCATCGCTTCTCACACGGAACAGTGGCACGCGTCCCGGGGTCGTGGGCACCGCCAGAGTCGTCAGGGACGTCGAAAAAGACATCGACAAACTCCTGCCCCGAATCGAACCCGGCGACATTGTCGTCATCGACATCCTGGACCTCGATCGAGCCACGGCCGATGCGCTGGTCACGGCGAGCGTCGCCGGTGTGGTCAACGCCGCCACCTCGATCTCCGGCCGCTATCCGAACCTGGGCCCGGAGGTGCTGGTCGGCAACGGCATTGTGCTGGTCGACGACGCCGGACCGGAGATCTTCAAGAAGATCAAGGACGGCGCCAAGATCCGCCTGCACGACGGTGGCGTCTACGCCGGTGACCGCCGCCTGGTGGCGGGTACCGAGCGCAGCGAGCAGGAGATCATGGAGATCATGCACGAGGCCAAGACTGGTCTCGTGGCACACCTGGAAGCGTTCGCGGGCAACACGATCGAGTTCATCCGCAGCGAGAGCCCGTTGCTGATCGACGGTGTCGGCATTCCCTCCATCGACGTGGACATGCACCGGCGGCACGTCGTCGTCGTGGCCGAAGGGGCGTCCGCGGAGGCCGATCTGAGGGCACTCAAGCCGTTCATCAAGGAGTACCAACCCGTTCTGGTCGGTGTCGGCGCCGGCGCCGATGTCCTGCGCAAGGCCGGTTACCGCGCGCAGCTGATCGTCGGCGATCCGGGCAACATCAGCACCGAGGCCCTCAAGAGCGGCGCGCAGGTGGTCCTGCCCGCCGATGCGGACGGTCATGCATCCGGGCTGGAGCGCATCCAGGACCTCGGCATCGGGGCGATGACGTTCCCGGCAGCCGGGTCGGCCGCCGATCTGGCGCTGCTACTGGCCGATCACCACGGCGCGTCCCTGATCGTGACGGCCGGGCACAGCGCGAGCATCGAGGAGTTCTTCGACCGGTCCCGCCAGCAGAGCAACCCCTCGACATTCCTGACCCGCCTCAAGGTCGGCGAGAAGCTCGTCGACGCGAAGGCCGTTGCCACGCTCTACCGCAACCGCGTCTCGGCCGGTGCGGTCGCCATGCTGGTGCTGGCCATGCTGGTCGCGGTCGTCGTCGCGCTGTGGGTGTCGAGCACCGACACCGTCGTCGTCGACTGGATCGTGCAGTACTGGAACCGCTTCCTGCTGTGGGTCCAGCATCTCGTGAGTTAGGGAGCCAGCCGTGATTTCTCTTCGCCAGCATGCGATCTCATTGGCGGCCGTCTTCCTTGCGCTCGCGGTCGGCGTCGTCCTGGGCTCGGGCGTCCTGTCCGACACGCTGCTGTCCGGGCTGCGGGACCAGAAGAAGGATCTGCAGGGCCAGATCGCTCAGCTGACCGACGACAAGAACATGCTGAACGAAAAGCTCTCGGCGGCAGATGATTTCAGTACTCAGATGTCCGGGCGCATCGTACGTGACGCACTGGCCGGCAAGTCGGTGGTCCTGATCCGTACGCCCGATGCGAACGACGACGATCTCGAGGCGATCGGGCGGGTCCTCGGTCAGGCGGGTGCCGCGACCACCGGGACCATCTCCCTGACCCAGGAATTCGTGGACGCCAACTCGGCCGAGAAACTGCGGTCGGTGGTCAACTCGTCGATCCTGCCGGCCGGCACCCAGCTGAACACCACACTGGTGGATCAGGGTTCGCAGGCCGGCGACCTGCTGGGCATCGCACTGCTGTCCGCCCGCAACCCCGAGGCACCCAAGGTCGACGACGGCCAACGCGAGACGGTGCTGACCGCGCTGCGTGACACCGGCTTCCTGACCTACGCCCCGGAGAAGTTCGGCTCGGCGGACGCTGCGCTGATCGTCACCGGCGGTGCGCTCGGCGACGACGCCGGCAACCAGGGCGCCAGCGTGGCCCGCCTGGCCGCGGCGATGGCCCCGCACGGCGCGGGCACCCTGCTCGCGGGCCGCGACGGCGCCGCGACGGGCACCGCGGCGCTGGCCGTGCTCCGCGCGGATCCGAGTCTGGCCGCCGCGGTGAGCACCGTCGACGACATCGGCGCGGAATCCGGCCGAATCACCGCCGTGCTGGCGCTGCAGAGCCTGATCAACGGTGCGCACAGCGGTCAGTACGGCATCGGACAGGGCGCCACCGCGGTGACGATCGCGCAATAGTCGGCGCGGAATCCACCCACCACGGCGCGTCGGGAGCGACCTGTCGGGCTCGGTGTTAAGGTGGGCTTCCGTGGGTCGGCAGGCCCAGCTGAGGCGTTAGGTTCGCGTCAGCCCTGCATCATCGCTATTGCAGCGCCCCGGAGGTTGCTCTTGCCACCGCTTCGCAAGCACCCGCAGTCCGCCACCAAGCACATCTTCGTCAGCGGCGGCGTCGTCTCGTCACTGGGCAAGGGACTGACCGCCAGCAGCCTCGGGCAGCTCCTGACCGCGCGGGGCCTGCAGGTCACCATGCAGAAGCTGGACCCGTACCTCAACGTCGACCCCGGGACGATGAACCCGTTCCAGCACGGCGAGGTGTTCGTCACCGAGGACGGTGCCGAAACCGATCTCGATGTCGGGCACTACGAACGGTTTCTGGACCGCAACCTGTCCGGGTCGGCGAATGTGACCACCGGCCAGGTTTATTCGACTGTGATCGCCAAGGAGCGCCGCGGCGAATACCTCGGCGACACGGTCCAGGTCATCCCGCACATCACCGACGAGATCAAGCGGCGCATCCTGGCGATGGCCGAACCCGACGCGCAGGGCAACCGGCCCGACGTCGTGATCACCGAGATCGGCGGCACGGTGGGCGATATCGAGTCGCTGCCGTTCCTCGAGGCGGCCCGGCAGGTCCGCCATGAGGTGGGCCGCGAGAACTGCTTCTTCCTGCACGTATCGCTGGTGCCCTACCTCAAACCGTCCGGCGAGCTGAAGACCAAGCCGACCCAGCACTCGGTGGCCGCGCTGCGCAGCATCGGCATCACGCCCGACGCGTTGATCCTGCGGTGCGACCGGGATGTGCCCGAGGCCCTGAAGAACAAGATCGCGCTGATGTGCGACGTCGACGTGGACGGGGTGATCTCGACACCGGACGCGCCGTCCATCTACGACATCCCCAAGGTGCTGCACCGCGAGGAACTGGACGCCTACGTGGTGCGCCGGCTCAACCTGCCCTTCCGCGACGTCGACTGGACGGAATGGGACGACCTGCTGTCCCGGGTGCACGATTCGCAGGAGACCGTCCGAATCGCGTTGGTGGGCAAGTACATCGACCTGTCCGACGCGTACCTCTCGGTTGCCGAGGCGTTGCGCGCCGGCGGCTTCAAGCACCGCACCAAGGTCGAGATGCGCTGGGTGGCCTCCGATGACTGCGAGTCCGAATCAGGTGCGGCCGCGGCCCTGTCGGACGTCGACGGCGTACTTATCCCCGGTGGTTTCGGCATCCGGGGGATCGAGGGCAAGATCGGTGCCATCCGGTACGCCCGCCAGCGCGGCCTCCCGGTGCTGGGGTTGTGCCTCGGATTGCAGTGCATCGTGATCGAGGCGGCCCGCTCGGTGGGTCTGACGGAGGCCAGTTCGGCGGAGTTCGATCCGGACACCCCGGACCCGGTGATCGCGACCATGGCCGATCAGGAACATATCGTGGCAGGAGAGGCCGACCTGGGTGGCACGATGCGGCTGGGCGCATATCCCGCTGTGCTGGAAGCGGATTCGATAGTCGCCGAGGCGTACGGCGCGACGAACGTGTCCGAGCGGCACCGGCACCGGTACGAGGTCAACAACACCTACCGGGACAAGATCGCCGAGAGCGGACTGCGGTTCTCGGGCACCTCGCCCGATGGCCACCTGGTGGAGTTCGTCGAGTATCCGCGTGACGTGCATCCCTACCTGGTCGGCACGCAGGCACATCCCGAGCTCAAGAGTCGGCCGACGCGGCCGCATCCGCTGTTCGCGGCCTTCATCGGCGCGGCCATCGGCTACGAGGCCGAGGAACGGCTGCCGCTGGAGAACCTGCAGCGCTCCAACGGGTCGGAGCACGCCCTCCACGAGCCCGCATCCCGTGGCTGAACACGATTTCGACATCGTCGCGAGCGAGACCGTCTACGTCGGCAATATCCTGGCGTTGCGCGTCGACGAGGTGGCCATGCCCGGCGGGCGCACCGCCCGGCGCGAGGTCGTCGAGCACTACGGCGCAGTGGTGACGGTGGCCCTGGACGACCACGACAATGTGGTGCTGGTGTACCAGTACCGGCATCCGGTCGGCCGGCGACTGTGGGAACTGCCCGCCGGGCTGATCGACATGCCCGGCGAGGACCCGACACTGGCAGCGGCCCGCGAGCTCGAGGAGGAGACGGGCCTGACCGCCGCCCACTGGAGCGTCCTGGTCGACGTCGTCTCGACGGCGGGGTTCTGCGACGAGAGCGTGCGGGTCTACCTCGCGACCGGCCTGACCGACGTCGGGCGCCCGGCCGGCCATGACGAGGAAGCCGACCTGGTGGTGCAACGCCGGCCGCTGGCCGAGGCGGTGCAGATGGTCTACCGCGGTGAGATCGTGAATTCCCTTGCGGTGGCGGGCATCCTGGCTGCCGATGGCCTTCGGCGGGGGCGCGCGCAGCCGCGGCCGGTCGACGCACCCTGGGTGGACCGGCCGACGCGATTCGTGGCCCGGCGCGTGGCCGAGCGGGAGCACACATGACCGAGGTGCGCACCACGGCCGTCCGGGCGGCCCTGGATGGCCAACTGCAGGGCTACCTCGATCACCTCACCATCGAGCGCGGCGTCGCCGCCAACACACTCAGCTCGTACCGGCGCGACCTCCGCCGCTACCACGAGCATCTGACCCTGCGGGGCATCGACGACCTGACCAGGGTCACCGAGTTCGACGTCAGCGAGTTCGTCGTCGCACTGCGCCGCGGCGATCCCGACACCGGGGCCGTGCCGCTGTCGGCGGTGTCGGCGGCGCGCGCGCTGGTCGCCGTGCGCGGATTGCACAAGTTCGCCACCGCGGAGGGCGTCACCGAGCTCGACGTGGCCCGCGGGGTCAAACCCCCCACGCCCGGCCGGCGCCTGCCCAAGAGCCTGTCGGTCGACGAGGTGTTGGCTCTGCTCGAGGCGGCCGGTGGGGACAGCCCGTCCGACGGGCCACTCGCGTTGCGCAACCGGGCGCTGCTCGAGGTCCTGTACTCCACCGGCGCCCGCATCTCCGAGGCCGTCGGCCTGGATGTTGACGACGTCGACACCGAGGCGCGCTCGGTGTTGTTGCGCGGCAAGGGCGGCAAGCAACGCCTGGTTCCGATCGGCCGCCCCGCGGTCCAAGCGCTGGAGAACTACTTCGTCCGCGGGCGTCCTGGTCTGGCGCAACGCGGCCGGGGGACACCCGCGATCTTCCTCAATGCGCGCGGCGGCCGGTTGTCGCGGCAGAGTGCCTGGCAGGTGCTGCAGGACGCCGCCGAACGCGCCGGCATCACCAGTACGGTCTCGCCGCACACGATGCGGCACTCCTTTGCCACCCACCTGCTCGAGGGCGGCGCCGACGTCCGCGTGGTGCAGGAGTTGCTCGGCCATGCCTCGGTGACCACGACGCAGATCTACACGCTGGTCACGGTGACCGCGCTGCGCGAGGTGTGGGCCGAGGCGCATCCGCGGGCGCGTTGAGCGTTCACTCCTGGAACTCCGACTCCAGCATCAGATCGGGTGCCAGGGTCTGGTACTCGACGTGCGCGTGGTGCTCGTCGGTGCGCCACTGGCGGCCCTCCTGCTCCCGCATGTACGCCCGGTACTTGGGCGAGCCCGGCAGCCCCATGTTGTCGGCGAGCGCGATCGAACCGGGATGCAGCCAGCCCCGCGCGAGGATGCTCAGCAGGTCGGCGAGGTACGCGGACTTGTCATGATCGATGAACAGGAAGTCGACCGACCCGGCGGTGACGCCGTGCTCGACCGTCAGCGCGTCCAGGGTGGCTCCACCGTCGCCGATGGTTCCGACCGCGCAGTGCACGCGGTCACCGACGCCGGCATGGGCCCAGATGCGGCGGGCGTTGGTGGCGTTGGCCGCCGCGAACTCCACCGACACCACCGTGGCCGTCGGCGCCGCACGGGCGATCCGCAGGGCGCTGTACCCGCAGTAGGCGCCCAGTTCCAGCGCCAGGCCGGGGGCCGCCCGGCGCACCGCGGCGTCGAGGATCTGGCCCTTCTCGTCGCCGACGTTGATCAGGAACGACTGCTCGTAGGCGAACCGGTCGATGGTCGCGAGCACGTCGTCGACGTCGCCCGCTCGGGCGTTGGCCAGCACATACTCGACCGCGGCGGCCTCCCGGCCGTCGCCGATCTGCCCGGTCCGGTTGAAGTTGCGCATACCCAGGCCCATCCGCAGGAACGACCACCGCAGCATGGGCACCCGACGCTTGATCCGGCCCGTGAGATCCATGGCGCCACACTATGTGGTCCGCTTGTCCGCGGGTCTGCCTTCGCAGGCCAGCTCACCCGTTAGACTTCCGGGCAATGTCCGCCACCAGATCGACAGCCGGGGGGAACCGGGCTTGACCGACGACGCTGACCACGGTGCCGAAGTCGGGCTGACCGGCCGTCCTCCGCGTCACATCCCCGAGCCTCAGCCGCTGAGCACCCATGGCCCCGCGAAGGTCATCGCGATGTGTAATCAGAAGGGTGGCGTCGGCAAGACCACCTCAACGATCAACCTGGGTGCCGCGCTGGCCGAGTACGGCCGTCGGGTGCTGCTGGTGGACCTCGATCCGCAGGGCGCACTGTCCGCCGGGTTGGGCGTGCCGCACTACGAGCTCGCGCACACCGTGCACAACCTGCTGGTCGAACCGCGGGTCTCCACCGACGACGTGCTCATCAAGACCCGGGTCAGCGGGCTCGATCTGATCCCGTCGAACATCGACCTGTCGGCCGCCGAGATCCAGCTCGTCAACGAGGTAGGCCGCGAGCAGAGCCTGGCCCGCGCGCTCCACCCGGTGCTCGACCGGTATGACTATGTGTTGATCGACTGCCAGCCGTCCCTGGGTCTGCTCACCGTGAATGGTCTGGCGTGCGCCGACGGGGTGATCATCCCGACCGAGTGCGAGTTCTTCTCCCTGCGCGGCCTGGCGTTGCTGACCGACACTGTCGATAAGGTGCGTGAACGGCTCAACCCGCGGCTGTCGATCAGTGGCATCCTGATCACCCGGTACGACAGCCGCACGGTCAACGCCCGCGAGGTGATGGCCCGGGTGGTGGAGCGGTTCGGCGATCTGGTGTTCGACACCGTCGTCACCCGGACCGTGCGATTCCCCGAGACCAGCGTCGCGGGTGAGCCGATCACCACGTGGGCACCGAAATCGACTGGTGCAGAAGCCTATCGGTCCCTGGCCCGTGAGGTCATCGCCCGGTTCGGCACGTGACCGCCACCGTGGAGGAAGCCCCACCGATCGGTTTCCAGGTTCGGCTCGCGAACTTCGAGGGTCCGTTCGACCTGCTTCTCCAGCTGATCTTCGCGCACCGCCTCGACGTCACCGAAGTGGCGCTGCACCAGGTGACCGACGAGTTCATCGCGTATACCAAGCAGATCGGCCCCGGGTTGGAGCTCGACGAGACGACGGCCTTCCTGCTGGTCGCGGCGACCCTGCTGGACCTCAAGGCGGCCCGGTTGCTGCCGGCCGGTCAGGTCGACGACGAGGAGGACCTCGCCCTGCTCGAGGTCCGCGATCTGCTGTTCGCCCGGCTGTTGCAGTACCGGGCGTTCAAGCATGTGGCCCTGATGTTCGCCGAGCTGGAAGCGGCGGCGTTGCAGAGCTATCCGCGGTCGGTGTCGCTCGAGGATCGGTTCGCCGACCTGTTGCCCGAGGTGATGATCGGGGTGGACGCGATGGCGTTCGCCGAGATCGCGGCCGCCGCGATGACGCCGCGGCCGGTCCCCACGGTGGGTACCGGCCATCTGCACCACTCGCGGGTGTCGGTGCCCGAGCAGGCGCGCTACGTGCTCGGGATCCTGGAGGGCCGGGGGGTGGGGCAGTGGGCGACGTTCACCGAGCTGGTGGCCGACTGCCAGGTGCCCATCGAGATCGTGGGCCGTTTCCTGGCGCTGCTCGAACTGTACCGGGCGCGGGCGGTAACATTCGAGCAACCAGAACCGCTTGGTGTGCTCCAGGTTTCGTGGACCGGCGGCAGTCCGACGGACGATCAACTGCACGAGCCGGAAGATGAGTGATGACCGAGCAGGTTCCTGAGCCCGAATCCGAGGGTTCGGTCGACGTCGCGGATCTCGAAGGTCTGGACCTCGAGGCGGCCGAGACGCCGGCGCTCGACGACGACGAGCTGACCCGGGTTCTCGAGGCGCTGCTGCTGGTGGTCGACACCCCCATCGGGGTCGAATCGCTGGCGTCGGCAACCGAACAGCCGCCGCAGCGGGTCGCCGAACGCCTGCAGGCCCTGGCCGACGAATTCGCGCTGCGCGACAGCGGCATCGACGTGCGGGAGACCGGCGGCGGGTGGCGGATGTACACCCGGGCCCGGTTCGCGCCGTTCGTGGAGCGGCTGCTGCTCGACGGCGCCCGCTCGAAGCTCACCCGCGCCGCGCTGGAGACCCTGGCGGTGGTGGCCTACCGGCAGCCGGTGTCGCGCGGGCGGGTCGGCGCGGTTCGCGGGGTCAACGTCGATGCCGTCATGCGGACCCTGCTGGCCCGCGGCCTGATCACCGAGGCCGGATCCGACTCGGACACTGGTGCCGTGACCTTCGCGACCACCGAGCTGTTCCTGGAACGGCTCGGGCTGTCCGAACTTTCGGAATTGCCCGATATCGCGCCGCTGCTGCCGGACGTCGACGTGATCGATGATCTGACCGATTCGCTGGACTCCGAGCCGCGGTTCATGAAGCTGAATCCGAGCGCGGCGGCCGAGCCGACGCCGGCGTTCGACCTGGACGAGGACTGAGATGGTGGACAACGAAGGCGTTCGCCTGCAGAAAGTGTTGTCGCAGGCGGGAATTGCCTCGCGACGTGTCGCCGAGCGGATGATCCTGGACGGCCGGGTGGAGGTCGACGGGCGCATCGTGACGGAGTTGGGTACCCGGGTCGACCCGGCCAACTCCGTCATCCGGGTCGACGGTGCCCGGGTGATGCTCGACGACGAGTTGGTGCACCTGGCGCTCAACAAGCCGTTGGGCATGGTCTCGACGATGTCCGACGATCAGGGCCGGCCATGTATCGGGGATCTGATCGAAAACCGGGTGCGCGGCAACAAGAACCTGTTCCACGTGGGCCGACTGGACGCCGACACCGAGGGTCTGATCCTGCTGACCAATGACGGCGAGTTGGCGCACCGGTTGATGCATCCCTCCTACGAGGTGCCCAAGACGTACCTGGCGACGGTCACCGGGAAGGTGCCCCGCGGTCTGGGGAAGAAGCTGCGCGAGGGCATCGACCTCGATGACGGGCCGGCCAAGGTGGACGATTTCGCGATGGTGGACTCACTGCCGGGCCGCTCTCTGGTGCGAATCACGTTGCACGAGGGCCGGAAGCGCATTGTGCGCCGGATGTTGGATGCGGTCGGCTTCCCGGTGGAGGCCCTGGTGCGCACCAACATCGGCGAGGTGGCGTTGGGGGAGCAGCGGCCGGGATCGCTGCGGGCATTGACGCGCAAGGAAATCGGCGCGCTGTACCAGGCGGTCGGCCTGTGAGCGATGCGAACCATGGAGCTACGTGTGTGGTGGCGATCGACGGGCCCGCGGGTACCGGGAAAACCTCTGTGTCCCGGGCGCTGGCCCGTGCACTCGCCGCGCGTTATCTGGACACCGGAGCCATGTACAGACTGGTGACGCTCGCGGTGCTGCGGGCCGGTGTGGCACTGGACGATCCTGAGGCGATCGCCGGCGCCGACGCGCTGATCTCCGTCGGCTATGACCCCGACGAGAACCGCGCTTACCTTGGCGGAGAAGATGTTTCGGCCGAGATCAGGGGCGATGCGGTCACGGCTGCGGTGTCGGCCGTGTCCGCCGTTCCGGCGGTGCGGGACCGGTTGGTACGGCGGCAGCGTGAGTTGGCGACCGGGCCGGGCAGTGTGGTGGTGGAGGGCCGCGATATCGGCACGGTGGTGCTGCCCGAGGCCGATGTGAAGATCTTCCTGACGGCCTCGGCGGAAACACGGGCCCGGCGCCGCAACGATCAGAATGTCGCGGCCGGGCTCGGCGACGATTACGAGTCGGTACTGGCCGATGTGCGTCGTCGCGATCATCTGGATTCCACCCGCACGGTCTCACCGTTGCGCGCCGCGGAGGATGCGCTGACGGTCGACACCAGCGACATGACCGAGGACCAGGTCGTCGCGCACCTGCTGGATCTGGTGCGCCAACACAGCGGGGTGGCGACGTGACCGACGACGGGACCTGGGACAACGAGAGTGATTGGGAGATAAGCGAATCCGGGTTTGGCTCCACGTTCGTCGGGGACCTGGAGGAGTTCGCCGGACCACCGCCGGTGGTCGCCGTGGTGGGCCGGCCCAATGTCGGCAAGTCCACCTTGGTCAACCGGATCCTCGGCCGCCGCGAAGCCGTCGTGCAGGACCTGCCCGGAGTGACGCGCGACCGGGTGTCCTACGACGCGCTGTGGTCGGGGCGGCGTTTCGTCGTACAGGACACCGGCGGGTGGGAGCCCGACGCCAAGGGCCTGCAGCAGTTGGTGGCCGAGCAGGCCTCGGTGGCGATGCGTACCGCCGACGCGATCATCCTGGTGGTCGATTCTGTCGTCGGCGCGACATCGGGCGACGAGGCCGCCGCCCGGATCCTGCGACGCTCCGGCAAGCCGGTTTTCCTGGCGGCCAACAAGGTTGACAGCGACCGGCAGGAGGCCGAGGCGGCCGCCCTGTGGTCGTTGGGGCTGGGGGAGCCGCATTCGATCAGCGCGATGCACGGCCGCGGGGTCGCCGATCTGCTAGACGTCGTGATGGCCGACCTGCCCGAGGTTTCCGAGCTGTCGGGCGGCGGCGGGGGCCCGCGGCGGGTCGCGCTGATCGGCAAACCCAACGTCGGCAAGAGTTCGTTGCTCAACAGGCTGGCCGGGGATCAGCGCTCGGTGGTCCACGACGTGGCCGGCACCACCGTCGATCCGGTGGACTCACTGATCGAATTGGGCGGCAAGACTTGGCGTTTCGTCGATACCGCCGGTCTCCGGCGCAAGGTCGGCCAGGCCAGCGGGCATGAGTTCTACGCTTCGGTTCGCACTCATGGCGCGATCGATGCCGCCGAGGTCTGCATTGTGCTGATCGACGCGTCGCAGCCGCTGACCGAACAGGACCAGCGCGTCCTGACGATGGTGATCGAAGCGGGTCGCGCACTGGTGCTGGCGTTCAACAAATGGGACCTGGTCGACGAGGACCGCAGGTACCTGCTGGACAAGGAGATCGACCGCGAACTGGCGCAGGTTCAGTGGGCGCCGCGGGTGAACATCTCGGCGATGACCGGGCGTGCCGTGCAGAAGCTGGAGCCTGCCCTCGAGACCTCCCTGGCATCTTGGGACAAGAGGATCAGTACCGGGCAGCTGAACAACTTCCTCAAGGAGATTGTCGCCGCTACGCCGCCGCCGGTTCGGGGTGGCAAACAGCCCCGCATCCTGTTCGCCACGCAGGCCACCGCCCGCCCACCAACCTTCGTGTTGTTCACCACCGGATTCCTGGAAGCCGGGTACCGCCGGTTCCTCGAGCGTCGACTGCGCGAGACATTCGGGTTCGAGGGCAGCCCGATCCGCGTGAACGTGCGGGTACGGGAGAAGCGCGGTACCAAGAAGCGGTAGTCGAGTCGACCGATGCGGCCGCGGTACGCGGCAGCGGAGGAGCGAGACAGTCGGGTCCAGTCGAGTCGACCGATGCGGCCGCGGTACGCGGCAGCGGAGGAGCGAGACAGTCGGGCCCAGCGGTACGCGGGTAGCCTCTGCCGGGTGTCCGTGCCCCACATGATCCTCATTGCGCTGGCCGGTGTTGGTGCCGGCGCCATCAACGCGCTGGTGGGTTCGGGCACTCTGATCACCTTCCCGACGTTGGTGACCCTCGGGTTCCCACCGGTGACGGCGACGATGTCCAATACGATCGGCCTGGTTGCCGGCGGGGTGTCGGGCACCTGGGGGTACCGGCGCGAGCTACGTGGGCAATGGCACCGGTTGCGCTGGCAGATTCCGGGCTCGGTGCTCGGCGCACTCCTGGGTTCGTGGCTACTGCTGCACTTGCCCGAGAAGGTGTTCCAACAGGTGGTGCCGGTGCTGCTGGTCGGTGCGTTGGCGCTGGTCGTGGTCGGGCCGCGGATCCAGTCCTGGGCACGTACGCGGGCGGAGGCCGCCGGACGTTCGGCCGAGCACGTCACACCGGCCCGGATGGCCGCGCTAGTGGTGGGCACGTTCGCGGTCGGCGTCTACGGCGGCTACTTCACTGCTGCGCAGGGCATCCTGCTGATCGCGGTGATGGGCGCACTACTGCCCGAGGACATGCAGCGGATGAACGCCGTCAAGAACCTGCTGGCGCTGCTGGTGAACGTCGTCGCTGCGGCCGCCTACATCCTGGTGGCCTTCGACCGGATCAGCTGGGAAGCAGCGGGATTGATCGCGGTGGGATCGCTGATCGGTGGCTTCCTCGGCGCACATTACGGACGCCGGTTGTCCCCGAACGCGCTGCGGGCGGTCATCGTGGTGGTCGGCCTGATCGGGCTGTACCGGCTGTTGCAGGTGTAGTTGCCTCGCGCTGCACCAAATAGTCCTCATAGGCCGACAGCTGGATCGCCATCAGGCCGCCGACCGCGGCAACTGGAATCAGGTAGAAGTTGAGGTCGCCGTCTATGACAAAGAAGTGGTCGATCTCGTCGGGAGCATAGGCGGAGCGCTCCTTTCCGGTGGTCGAGATCCACACCGTCCAGGCGCGTCCCTGCTTCACCGTCGTCGTCTTGACCTGAATTCGTTGGGCTGAGTCATCTATCCACACGAGTAAGTCGTAGCGACATGGCTCGAGTGGCCAGGAGACTCGGTGGCCGCAGAGCTCGAACCATCCCGCGGCCAGGAGTGATCCAGCCCGAGCCAGATGGGTCAGTTGGGGTCGCAATTCGTGCTCGGGTACGGGCGACTTCGGCGCCGGCGACAAGTGTGCGGTGTCGAGGCCGAGTCGTAGTGCGTGACCACGGATTGTCGTCGTGCTGGATCCGCCGACGAGCCCCAGCACCTGCGCAACCTGGGTCCAGCTGGAGGCGGATTCGATAGCCGCGGTCAAGTCCTGATCGGTCCACCGTCGCTGCCCGGTGAAGTGCGTGTTCGAGTCCCAGGCGGTCCGCGTGGGCACGGACCGAACGCATCGCGACCGCCGATGTCCCCGCCAATCCGAGTGCGCGCAGGACGCCACGCCATGATCGGGATGATTGGACGGCGTCGCTGAGCTGAGCGTCTGAATGGTGCCTCATTCTGCGGGGCTACCGCTGCGTGCAACCATGTCGTGCCTACAAAAATCGCGTCGGGCTGACAGGATTTGAACCTGCGACCCCTACACCCCCAGTGTAGTGCGCTACCAAGCTGCGCCACAGCCCGCGACATCCTCTGGAACCATCCTTGGACGCCAGGAACGATACATCAGCCACAGATGAATCTCCGAAACGGCGTTGAACAGGGTGACGAAAACCTGATTGTCGGTGTCGCGCGTTACCGCTGAGGTGAACAGAGGGGCGCTGAAGTGACGGACGACGACCACGGCGGAACGGATAATCTGAGGGACTGGATCGACCGGTTAGAGGCGTTCGCCTCCTCGCTGGACCGCGCGATGTAGAACGCGCCGAGATCGACTGTCGGGTAACCGATCCGGACCGCATCGGGACGTGCCGGCGCGCCCGGTCGGCACCGGTGCGCAGCAGGGCCGCGAATGCGTGCGCCGAGGCGAGTGACGGCAGTTCGTTCAACAGTCCGATCACCCTGGAGTTCAACATGATTCGGCGCACCGCAGCGGGAAATCCGAGCCGGTCGAACCACTGGTCCACGGTGATGTCGTAGAGCGACTCGTCGAACCGGACGACATCGCGGACCAGTCGCGTCCAGGCCGGCAGTGCGGCGAGCTGCCCAGCTCGGCCAACCAGACCGCGGACGCCATTCCGGCCAGGCCCCGCCGACCACCACCACGTGCCGTTCGCCCATGGCCGTGAATGTTAATGACGGTTCCGTCGGCCGCGCCACGGACAGTGCGCGCGGGACGCGTGCGGCGGACCATCCGATGACTCAGGTTCTTTTCAGGTTCCTTGTTGATTTGCCCGCGATCGCGCGACCGGAGGGCTATACATACCGCGTGGCCTTCGAAAACTATGTGGGCCGCGTCGGCGGCCTTGCCATCGCGCTCGGTATCGGCGCGGCGG
>JAKIXW010000023.1:342-2103 GCA_022708865.1 Acidobacteriota bacterium | reverse complement strand
AACCGCGGACCAGGGCAACGCCGACAGCGGTGCCGCCGCGGTGGCGGATCCCGGCGGCACCGCGGGCGACACCCAGGACGAGCCGGATGCGGCGGAATCACCCGCCGCGGAGGACCCGACCACCGGAGGGGCAGGCGCCGACCCGACGTCGGAGCCCACCTCGCATCGTTCCGATGCATCGTCCCGAAAGGCCGTCGTCGCCGACAAGGCCGACGCTGGTGACGCCGCCGCGGAGGTCGATGCCGACCCGCAGATCGCGGTCGCCGAGGAGCCCGATGTCGACGTCGACCCGACGACGCCGGCGCCTGCCCCCGCTGCGTCGAAGGTCGCCGCGCTGGCCGCCGTCGACCTGGCGCCCGCCGAAGCGGAGCCCGCGGAACCGGCGACCATGGTGGCCGCGGTCAGCGAGCTGGCCCCCGCCGACGAGGGCTCGACCTCGGATCCGGTCTCGCCCCTGCAGACGACGGCGGCCCTGACGGTGCTGGCCGCGGTGAACACTGAGACGCAGCGCAAGTCTCTCGTCGCGAGCGCGAGTTATGTTGCTCCGCAAGTGACTTCGTCAAAGGTCGATCCCACTCCGAACGTGCTCCTGATCGGGGTGGACGGCACGAACCTGTCCAAGATCCTCGCCAACGCCGCGAACTCGAATTTCTTCAGCCTGATGCAGACCGGCACTACCGCGGCGTCCAGCATCGTCGGGCACACCACGATCTCGAACCCGTCGTGGACCGCCATCCTGACCGGGGTGTGGGGTGAGACCACCGGCGTGATCAACAACATCTACAACCCGGCCGTTTACGACGCCTGGCCAACGGTGTTCAACCAGCTCGAGGGTTTCAACCCGTTGATCCACACCACCGCCATCGCCGACTGGGATGTCCTGGCCGCGATTGCCGCATCGGGATCGCTGCCGGCCGACAGTGTGCAGTACGTCAAGCAGGTCGAGGGCGACACCGACTGGTCGCTGACCGATGACGCGGTCGGTCAGGCCACCGTGAACGCGATCACCAACGCCAACTACTCGGTGCCGAACTTCATGTTCAGCTACTTCGTGGGCGTCGACGAGAACGGGCACATGCACGGCGGTGGCTCGCAGCAGTACGCCGACGCCATCACCAACGTCGACCAGAACCTGGCCGCGATCATGGCGGCGATCGCCCTTTCGGGCGAGCAGTGGACCATCATCGTGGTGACCGACCACGGGCATCAGCAGTCGCAGGGCTTCGGCCACGGCTTCCAATCACCCAATGAGACATCCACTTTCGTGATCGCGAACAACCCGAGTCTGTTCACCCCGGGCAACATCAACCTGCAGTACAGCATCGTCGACACCACGCCGACGGTGGTCACGCTGTTCGGCGGGACGCCGTTGTTCTCCAACGGTGTATCGCTGACCACGTTGGGTGATGCCGACGTCACGCCGATCAACGACGAGAACGGCCTGCGCGGTGCGCTGCAGGACATCATCGACATGAACGGCTACCCCAACATCGGCGACGACATCGCGCTGGGTGCGCGGACGCTCTTCGCCAGCGTCCCGTACTTCTGGCTCCAATTCACCGACGGCATCACCTCGGCACTGCAGGGGATTGCTGATCAGAACATTTTCCTGATCAGTCCGCTGGCCAGCCTGGCCATCCTGCCGATCCAGTTGATCAGTGACGCCGTCTACATTCCGGCCAACATCCTGGCGCAGGTGGTCGCCTGGTTCACCGGCGTGAGCGGCGCGAGCATCTTCCCGCTACTGCCGGCACCGCTGCC
>JAKIXW010000023.1:0-294 GCA_022708865.1 Acidobacteriota bacterium | reverse complement strand
GTGGCGGTCTGACCGCCGAGTTCTGCGACCATCGAATTCTGTTCTGCGGTGACTGCGAGTTCTACTCGCACGTTGTGACGGTCACCGCAGAACAGATCGTGGGAATGCGCTACGGCTGCATCGATCCGACGTAGTAGGTCTCGTGGCTGGTGGGGTAACCGCCGCCGTCGGTCGCGATGTGGACGTGGTCGAAGTGGTTCGCGGTCTCGTTGCCATAATCGGCGGTCCAGTACGGCGCGCCGATCCCGGGATAGAGGCCCCGGCGCCAGATCACGTGCAGCACGCCCCAGCGCT
>JAKIXW010000239.1 GCA_022708865.1 Acidobacteriota bacterium | reverse complement strand
CGCATCCCGGTGCGCCATCCCCGCAGGATGTGCCGATGGTCGTCGAGTTCGAACTCGACGGACAGTCATTCGTCGGGATCAACGGCGGTCCGCAGTTCACCTTCAGCGAGGCCGTGTCGCTCGAGGTGCGGGTGAAGAATCAGGAGGAACTCGACCGGATCTGGACCGCTCTGGTCGCGGGCGGGCAGGAGCAACCGTGTGGGTGGCTCAAGGACAAGTACGGATTGTCCTGGCAGATCACCCCGGCGGCGTACCACGAACTGATGGCGCGCGGCGACGCCGAAGCCAATGAGCGGTTGATGACGGCGGTACTGGCCACCTTCGGCAAGTTCGACGTGGCCGCGCTGGAGGCCGCCTACCGATCAGAGGACGGCCGGTAGCCCGAACTTCTCGAACAACCGGGTGTCCAGGAACGCGACGACGTGCGTGATCCCGGCCTCGGTGATGTCGAGGACATGCAGTTGGAATGCCTCGTGCGCGCCGGTCTGCGGATTGCGCAGGTACATCCCCGCGGCCGTCTGGCCGTTGGCGGTGGTGGAGACGAACCGCATGTCGCCGGCCCGTTCGGCCGGGCACTTGTCGCGGGACAGGGCGCCGATGGCCGCCGGCCCGACGTACCAGCTGTCGAACGGCGGCATCTCCCAGATGGCGTCGGCGGTGAACATCGTCTCGAGGGTGTCGATGTCGTAGTCCTCGAACGCGGCGATGTACCGGGCCAGCAGTTGGCGGGCCTCCGGCGAATCGGGCGCGGCCACAACGTCGTCGACGCTCGGTCCGACGCTGTCGAGCTGGGCGCGGGCCCGCTGCAACAGACTGTTGACCGCGGCGGTGCTGGCCCCGACGGCGTCGGCGACCTCGGCGGCCTTCCACTGCAGCACATCGCGCAGCACCAGGACGGCGCGCTGCCGCGGGGACAGATGCTGCAGCGCGGCGATGAACGCCAGCCGGACCGACTCGCGGGTGCCGACGACGTTCGACGGATCGGCGGAATCATCGTGGTCGGGCAGGGGCTCCAGCCACGGCACCTCGGGACGCGACTCGAGTTCGGCGGTGGGGTCCGAATCGGGCGCACCCAGTCCGGTGGGCAGCGGCCGGCGCTTCCGGGCCTCGAGGGCGGTCAGGCAGGTGTTGGTGGCGATGCGGTGCAGCCAGGTGCGCACCGACGACTTGCCCTCGAACCGGTCGTAGGCCTTCCAGGCCCGCAGATAGGTCTCCTGCACCAGATCCTCGGCGTCGTGCAGCGAGCCCGTCATGCGGTAGCAGTGCGCCAGCAGCTCGCGCCGGTAGCGCTGCGCGTCGGCGATGAACACGTCGGGGCCGTCGGGTGCCTCCTGGGCGAGCACACTCACCCGCCCGAGCTTACGCAGGCCCACCGACAACGAATCGTTACGCTGCTCAGCATGGCTACGCCTTGCACCAGGACCGAGCGCAGCTTCGACGGTGTTGGAGGGGTCCGGATCGTCTACGACACCTGGACACCCGAGGGCGACGGCCCGGGTGCGGTCAAGGGCGTGGTCGTGCTCTCGCACGGCTTCGGTGAACACGCCCGCCGCTACGACCACGTCGCGCAGCGGTTCGGCGCGGCCGGCCTGGTGACCTACGCACTGGATCACCGTGGGCACGGCCGCTCCGGTGGCAAGCGCGTGTACGTCCGCGACATCTCCGAATACACCGGCGACTTCGCCACCCTGGTCGGCATTGCGCGACGGGAGCATCCGGGAATTCCGCTGATCGTCCTGGGCCACTCCATGGGCGGCGGCATCGTGTTCGCCTACGGCTCGGATCACCCGGCCGACTACGACCTGATGGTGCTGTCGGGCCCCGCGGTGGCCGCCCAGGACGATGTCTCGCCGATGCTGGCGACGGTGGGCAAGCGGCTCGGTGCGCTGCTGCCCGGCGCCCCGGTGCAGCAACTCGACGCCAACGCGGTGTCCCGGGACCCGGCGGTGGTGAACGCCTACAACGACGATCCGCTGGTGTGGCACGGCAAGGTGCCCGCCGGGGTGGGCAAGGTGCTGATCGGGGTCGGCGAGACCATGCCGCAGCGCGCCGCCGCGCTCACCGCACCGCTGCTGGTGGTGCACGGTGCCGATGATCGGTTGATCCCGGCCCGCGGCAGCGAACGGCTGGCCGCCGAGCTCGGCTCCGACCATGTGCGCCTCGAGATCTACCCGGGCCTCTACCATGAGGTGTTCAACGAGCCCGAGCGCGACCACGTGCTCGACGACGTCGTCTCCTGGATCGGCGCGCGGATTTGACCCGGATCGCGAAAGCCCTTGCCGCCGTTGTACTCCTGCTGGCGGCGTTGCCCGGCTGCGGACACGGGACGCCGTCCTCGTCGGAGTACGTCGAAGAGGATGTCACCTTCGTCGCCGACGGGCTGACCATCCACGGCACCTACCGCCACCCGCCCGCCGAGACGGCTGCGCCCGCGGCGCTGCTGATCTCCGAGAGCGGGATGACCGATCGCAACGGGGACAACGCGGTGGCCGGACCGGTGGGCAACATGCGCCAGCTCGCCGAGTACCTCTCCGGCCGCGGGGTCGCCAGCCTGCGCTACGACAAGGTGGGCACCGGTGGGACCGGGCTGGGACCGTTCGCCGGCCGGCCCGCCGACGTCGGCAGCGCGGTCCTCACCTCGGGTGCCCGGGCGGCGATCCGGTTCCTGGCCGGCCAGGCGCGCACCGATTCCGGTCGCATCTCGGTCTACGGGCTCGGCGAGGGCACCACGCACGCCATGGCGCTGGCGACGGACACCTCGGCGGGCGCGCCGCAGATCCATGCGCTGGGCCTGCTGCAGCCGCTGACGGGCCGATATCTGGATCTGATCACCGCGCGGGTGAAGCGGGACACCGCGGCGGCCGTCCAGGCCGGCGGCAAGTCCGCCGAGCAGGCCGACGGCGTCGTCGGGGCCTGGGCTGCGGCCGTCGCGCAGGCCCGCACGTCTGGCACGGTGCCCAAGGCCCCGCTGCCCGACGGCCTCAGTGCGATCCTGAACGCGGGCAACGTCAAGGCCGTCGTCGAGGCCGACCGGATCGATCCGGTGGCCGAGGCCGCCCGCGTGCCCGCGGGCACCCGTGTGCTGTTGACGTGTTCGGACGCCGATGCGCAGGCGTCGTGCGAGGACCTGCAGCCGTTGCGGGCCGCCCTGGCGCACACCGATCTGACCGCTGTCGAATTGAAGGGCGTCAACCATGTGCTGCGCGATGACCCGACCGACAACGTCGCGAACTACGCGAAGAAGGATCCCCTCTCGCCCCAACTGATCTCGGCGTTGGACACCTTGGTCGCCAAATAGGTTGTTGATGGAGGCGAGTCTGTGCACAACCGGCGGGTCTGGGTCCGCGCCCGGGGGAGATCGTCACGGCGTTGGCCTAGTCTGGCGGCCAATGACATCCAAGTCATCCAGTCAGGACCGGAACGGATCGCATGATGAGTGACGACAAGATGCTGGCGCGCATCGCCGCGCTGCTGCGCCAGGCCGAGGGCACCGACAACCAGCACGAGGCCGAGGCCTTCATGACCGCGGCCCAGCGACTGGCCACCGCCACCTCGATCGACCTTGCGGTCGCGAGGTCGCATTCGGCGAAACGCGAAGCGGCGCAGACCCCGACCCAATGCACCATCACCATCGGTGAGGCCGGGGCCCGGGGCCTGCGGACCTACGTGGCGTTGTTCTCCGGCATCGCCAACGCCAACGACGTGCGCTGCGACGTGGCGTCCAATTCCACGTTCGTCTACGCGTACGGCTTCACCGAGGACATCAACGCGACGCACGCCCTCTACGCCAGCCTGGTGGTGCAGATGGTCCGGTCCTGCGACACCTACCTGGCCACCGGTGTCCACCGGCCCACACCGACCATCACCGCGCGGCTCAACTTCCAGCTGGCCTTCGGCGCCCGCGTCGCGCAGCGCCTGGCGGAGGCCCGTGAGCAGGCCCGCGAGGAGGCGGCCCGGGACAAGGTGCGGGCCCCGGGCACCGCAATCGCTCTGCGTAACAAGGAGATAGAACTGCGGGACCACTACCGCAGTGAGTCGAAGGCGCGCGGGACCTGGCGGGCCACCAGCGCCTCGGCGGGGTATTCGTCGGCGGCGCGACGGGCCGGTGACCGGGCGGGTAAGCAGGCCAGGCTGGGTGCCTCGCCCGAGCTGCCCGGTGCGCGCGCCCGGCTGCCGCGCGAGGCCGGGTGACGGAGAGGGACGATCAGCGGTCCGCGGTGTATGCCGCGGAGGCGTTCGTGCGCACGGTGTTCGATCGTGCCGCACAGCACAATTCACGCAGTATCGACTTCTTCGGCGCCCAGCTCACACTTCCCCCGGAGGGTCTGTTCGGTTCCGTCCGCGACGTCGGCGACTACGTCGACCGGGTGCTGGCGATGCCGGCGGTCGCGCAGCGATGGCCGGTGTCCGGGGTCGAGGTCCGGCGCCGGCGCGGTGTCACGGCCGCGCACTACGAAATCCGTTCCGGCGCACCGACCATCGCGGTGCCGGACGGATCGGAGCGGTGGGCGCTGCGGGAACTGGTGGTGCTGCACGAGATCGCACACCACCTGTGTCCGGTCGAACCCGCGCACGGTGGCCGGTTCGCGTCGACGTTCAGCGAACTGGCCGGGATCGTCATGGGCGCCGAGGTGGAGCATGTGCTTCGGGTCGTTTACGCCAAGGAGGGCGTGCGGTTAGGGTAGGGCGGTGAGCGATCCCACCCCGGCGTCCGTCGACGCATTGCTGGATACTCTGCTCCTAGAAGATGATTCGGCGCTCGCCGCCGCGCTGGCCGACAGCGCCGCAGCCGGGCTGCCGCCAATCGAGGTGTCCCCGCAGGCGGCGCACTTCCTGGGTCTGCTGGTCCGGATCGCCGATGCCCGCCGCATCCTGGAGATCGGCACCCTCGGCGGCTACAGCACCATCTGCCTCGCGCGTGCGGCCGGCCCGGAGAGCAGTGTCGTCACCCTCGAGTATGAACCGCGGCACGCCGAGATCGCCGCGGCCAACGTGCGTCGCGCCGGAGTTGCCGACCGGGTGGAGATCGTCGTCGGCGCGGCCCTGGACACCCTGCCGACACTGACCGGCAGGTTCGACTTCGTGTTCATCGACGCCGACAAGGAGAACAACTCGGCCTACGTGGACTGGGCGATCCGGCTGAGCCGACCGGGCACCGTGATCGTCGTCGACAACGTGGTGCGCGACGGGCGGATCGTGGCGCCCTTATCGGGCGACCATCAGGCTCGCGCGGTGCGCGACATGCTCGAGATGATGGGCCGTCACCCCGAATTGGACACGGCGGCGATCCAGACGGTCGGGATCAAGGGGTGGGACGGCTTCGCCCTGGCGCTGGTTCGCTGAGCCGGGGTTCAGCTGACGATCTCTCGAAACGCGTGCGCTCGTAGGGCGGCCTCGATCGCCGTCTG
>JAKIXW010000238.1:282-5436 GCA_022708865.1 Acidobacteriota bacterium | reverse complement strand
GGCGCGTACCGGGCCGGCCTCGGCCCGGTGGATCGACCCCGCCGACATCGGCGCCAAGAACATCCCGATCCCGGACCCGGGCACCGAGCTCGAAATGCTGGCCGGCGAGAAGGCCGCCCGGCGGCGCTGGAAACGCTTCGCCGAGCAGGCCGTCGACGGCTACGACACCGACCGCGACCGGCCCGACCTCGACAACACCAGCCGGATGTCGGCCTACCTGCACTTCGGCAACATCCACCCGCGGACCATGGCGGCCGACCTGGGCAACGGCTCGGCCGGGCCGCGGGCATATCTGCGCGAGTTGGCCTTCCGCGACTTCTACGCCACCGTGCTGGCGCAGTGGCCGCGCAGTGCGTGGTGGAACTTCAACACCGACTTCGATGCCATCGAGGTCGACGACGGCCCGGACGCGCGCGCCGCGTTCGCCGCCTGGCAGGACGGCCGGACCGGCTTCCCGATCGTCGATGCCGGCATGCGCCAGTTGCGTCAGACCGGATTCATGCCGAACCGGGTGCGGATGATCGCTGCGTCATTCCTGGTCAAGGATCTGCACCTGCCCTGGCAGTGGGGCGCCCGCTGGTTCCTGGACCAGTTGGTGGACGCCGATGTCGCCAGCAACAACCACGGCTGGCAGTGGGCCGCCGGTAGCGGCACCGACGCGGCGCCGTACTTCCGGGTGTTCAACCCGCAGACCCAGGCCAGCAAGTTCGACCCCGACGGCGCCTACGTGCGGCGCTGGATCCCCGAACTGGGCGACAGCGAGCATCCCGGGGTCTACCCCGAGCCCATCGTCGACCACGGCCACGAACGCGCCGAGGCCCTGCGCCGGTACCAGCGGATCCGTTGAGTCCGGCACCGTCCGGTATGCCAGAATGACAGCCATGGTCAGCACCGAGGTTGAGCGGCACGACGGGGTGGACGAGGCCGATGTGCCGTCCGCCAAATGGGGTTGGAGCAAGATCAACCACCGCACCTGGTACGGCGTCGGCGTGTTCGCCATCGGCTTCCTGCTGCTGATGATGCGCGGCAATCACGTCGGCAAGGTCGAGGACGTCTTCCTCGTCGCGTTCGCCGTGGTGATCGCGGTCATCCTGATCCGCGACATCTGGGGCCGCCGCCGCGGCTGGCTCCGCTAGCTCCCGATTCCGCCGGCAGCGAGTTGGCCGCAGGCCGCGGCGATCTCGCGGCCGCGGGTGTCCCGCACGGTGCATGACACGCCCCTGGCCCGCACCCGCCGGACGAACTCGCGTTCGACCGCCTTCGGGCTGGCATCCCATTCGCTGCCTGGCGTCGGGTTCAGCGGGATCAGGTTGACGTGCACCAGCGGACCGAACGCGCCGTGCAGCTTGCGGCCCAGCAGATCCGCCCGCCATGGCTGATCGTTGACATCCCGGATGAGTGCGTACTCCACGGACACCCGCCGGCCGGTCACATCTGCGTAGTACCGCGCGGCGTCCAGCGCTTCGGAGATCGACCACCGGTTGTTGACCGGCACCAGGCTGTCGCGCAGCTCGTCGTCGGGTGCGTGCAGCGACAGCGCCAGCGTCACCCCCAGGCCCTCATCGGCCAGCCGGCGAATCGCCGGGGCCAGCCCCACCGTCGACACCGTCACGGATCGCGCCGAGATGCCGAACCCGTCCGGCGGGGCCTCGACGATGCGGCGGACCGCGGCGATCACCCGGTTGTAGTTCGCCAGTGGCTCTCCCATGCCCATGAACACGACGTTTGATAGCCGCCCCGAGAACTCGTCGCGCGTCGCCACGCCAGCGGCCCGCACCTGCTCGACGATCTCGGCGGTCGACAGGTTGCGCGTCAGCCCGCCCTGGCCCGTCGCGCAGAACGGGCACGCCATACCGCAGCCCGCCTGCGACGAGATGCACACCGTCGCACGGTCCGGGTAACGCATCAGCACCGACTCGAAGGTGGTGCCATCCCCGGCGCGCCACAAGGTCTTTCGCGTCTCACCGCGGTCGCACTGGATCTGGCGCGCGGCGGTCAGCAGGTCGGGGAACAACGCATCGGCGACCTGATCTCGCACCGCGGCCGGCAGGTCCGTCATCTGCCGTGGGTCACCGGTGAGCCGGCCGTAGTACTGCGTGGCCAACTGCTTGGCCCGGAATGCCGGCAGCCCGAGTTCAGCGACGGCCGCTGTGCGCGCGGCGGCGTCGAGATCGGCAAAATGCCGCGGCGGCATGGCCCGCCGGGGTGCCTCGAACACCAGATCCTGTTTCATCTCGCCATCCAGTATGGGGGCTCGAACGCCGGGACCCGGGCCCATCCGATCAGGTGAGCGCCGTCAGCACGACCCAGGTGGCCGCCGCCGACGGCAGGATCGAGTCGATGCGGTCCATGATGCCGCCGTGGCCGGGTAGCAGCGTGCCCATGTCCTTGATTCCGAGATCGCGCTTGACCTGAGACTCGACCAGGTCGCCCAGCGTGCCGGTGATCACCAGGAAGATGCCCAGGCAGATGCCGATCCACCACGGCCGGTGCAGCAGGAAGATCACCAACAGGACCGCGGCGACGGTCGCGAACACCAGCGATCCGGTGAACCCTTCCCAGGATTTCTTCGGGCTGATCGCCGGCACCATCGGGTGTTTGCCGAACAGCACCCCGGCGGTGTAGCCGCCGACGTCGGAGCAGACGACCACCAGCAGCATCGAGAACACCCGCGCCCAGCCGTCGTCGGGATAGATCAGCAGTGCGCCGAACGCCCCGAACAGGGGTATCCAGCACGCCAGGAAGACCGTCACCGACACGTCGCGCAGGTAGTTCCGCGGGGCGCTGTTGAGCCCCTCGGCCAGCAGCCGCCACACGAAGCAGACCAGCACCGTCGCGCCGAACGCGCCGAGCGCGCCCGTCGTACCGAACGGCCAGGTCAGCCAGATCATCGCCTGGCCACCGATCAGCAGCGGCCAGATCGGGATGACGAACCCACCCTCCCGCAGTCGGCTCACCACTTCGTGGGTTGCCACCGCCATCGCGACTGCAACGACGGCCACCCACACCCGCGGCGCCCACAGCAGGGTCGCGATCAGCCCCGCGCCGAGCGTCACGCCCACCGCGATGGCGGCGGGCAGATTGCGTCCGGCGCGGGAGGTCTTGGTCGGGGGCTCGGCGGGCGCTTCGGCCCCTGGGGTCTCTGCCACTGTTCGGGCTGCTGGAGGTCAGACCTCCAGCAGTTCGCCTTCCTTGTGCTTGACCAGGTCGTCCACCTGAGCGGTGTAGGTGTGCGTGCTCTTGTCGAGGTCCTTCTCCGCGCGCGCCACGTCGTCCTCGCCGGCGTCGCCGTCCTTCTTGATCCGGGCCAGCTCGTCCATCGCCTTGCGGCGGATGTTGCGGATGGACACCTTGGCGTCCTCGCCCTTGCCCTTGGCCTGCTTGACCAGATCGCGACGACGTTCCTCGGTGAGCTGCGGAATGGACACCCGGATGACGGCGCCATCGTTGGTCGGGTTCACGCCCAGGTCGGAGTTGCGGATCGCGTCCTCGATGGTGCGCAGCTGGGACGCCTCATACGGCTTGATCACCACCATCCGCGCCTCGGGCACGTTGATGCTGGACAGCTGGGTGATCGGTGTCATCGAGCCGTAGTAGTCGATGTTGATCCGGTTGAACATGCCCGGGTTGGCTCGGCCGGTGCGGATGGACGCCAGATCGTCCCGGGCCACCGACACGGCCTTCTCCATCTTCTCCTCGGCGTCGAAGAGCGCCTCGTCAATCACGCTGGTTCGTCTCCCATCCCGGTCTGTGTGCTGACCAGTGTCCCGATCTTCTCACCCGCGACCGCCCGGGCGATATTGCCATCGGTGAGCAGGTTGAAGACCAGGATCGGCATGCCGTTATCCATGCACAGGCTGAACGCGGTGGCATCCGCGACGGCCAGCCCGCGGTCGATCACCTCGCGGTGCGTGACGGCAGTAAGCAGCTCGGCGTCGGGGTGGGTCCGCGGGTCGGCGGCGAACACGCCGTCGACCGCCTTGGCCATCAACACCACCTCGGCGCCGATCTCGAGCGCCCGTTGCGCGGCGGTGGTGTCGGTGGAGAAGTACGGCAGCCCCATGCCTGCGCCGAAGATCACCACGCGGCCCTTCTCCAGGTGACGGCGGGCCCGCAACGGGATGTAGGGTTCGGCGACCTGCCCCATGGCGATGGCCGTCTGGACCCGGGTCTGGATTCCTTCCTTCTCCAGGAAGTCTTGCAGCGCAAGGCTGTTCATCACGGTGCCGAGCATGCCCATGTAGTCGCTGCGGGTGCGTTCCATGCCCCGCTGTTGCAGCTGCGCCCCGCGGAAGAAGTTGCCGCCGCCGATCACGACCGCGACCTGCACGCCGTCGCGGACCACTTCGGCGATCTGGCGGGCCACCAGCGCCACCACATCCGGATCGAGGCCCACCGCTCCACCGCCGAACATCTCACCGCCGAGTTTCAGCAGCACCCGGTGGTATCCGGGGCCCGGTGCGGATGGCGCGCCGTCGGTGGTGATTTCGGCCATCAGACTCCTCGAACTGGTCGCGCTGGGACGGACCGCCGCCGACGGTCCGCGGACCATCCTGCCAAACGGCAGGATGGTCCGCGGCGGAGGGCGTGAAGTGCGGGGCGCGATACGGTGGCGACGATGTTCACCGAACCACCGTCGCGACCCGACCTACGTCACCGGCCCCGGCCGGAGCCGGCGACCTACCGGACCCGGATCGCGCTGGACGATTCATGGCCGCCGATCTGGCGACGCCTTGACCTGCGGTGCGATCTGCCACTGGACGTCGTGCACCAGGCGATTCAGGCGGCATTCAACTGGGATGACTATCACCTGTACCGGTTCTCGCTCGGCGGCCGCGCGTTCGATCGCAACAGCCAGTCGTTCCTGTGCGGGTACGACACGGCCAACCGGGAGTTCGAGGACGACGACGGCCTGCCGGCCGCCGATGTCCGGCTGGACCAGACCCTGCACAACCCGGGGGACGTTCTCCACTACGTGTACGACTACGGCGACAACTGGGAGCTCACCCTCACGCTCGACGAGGTGCGGCCGGCGCTCGACGACTCGCCCGCCGCGGCCCTGGTGGACGGCAAACAGGCAGCCCCGCCGGAGGACTGCGGCGGGTTGCGGACGGCAACCGACCTCGCCGACGTTGTGGAGGATCCCGCACACTT
>JAKIXW010000238.1:0-232 GCA_022708865.1 Acidobacteriota bacterium | reverse complement strand
CCGCCTCGCCCGGCTGATCGCCGGGCCGACCACGCTGCCCGACGACGAACTCACGGCGGGCCTGCGGGCACACCGGTGGTTCCTCGACCGCGCGGCCGACGGTGGTATCGCGTTGACCGCTGCGGGCTACCTCAAGCCAGCCGATGTGGTCGAGGCGGCGAAAATCGTTCCGGCGATGGGTGATTGGATCGGCAGCCACAACCGCGAGGTGCAGTCCGCCCCCATTCTGGAT
>JAKIXW010000237.1 GCA_022708865.1 Acidobacteriota bacterium | reverse complement strand
ATCTGAGCATCGCGGGTGCGCACCTGTGCGCGGCGATCCCGCGACTGGTTCTCGTCGGCGGTGGCCCCGGAACGGGGAAGACGACGCTGGCCCGTGCCCTGGCCGAAAATGTTGGTGCCATCGTCATTTCGACCGACGACGTGCGCCGTGAGCTGGTGGCCACCGGTGCGCTCGACGGTGCGGCCGGCGTCGTGGGCGCCGGGCTCTACGCGCCGGAGAAGGTCGCCGCGGTCTACCGGGAGGTGTTGCGGCGCGGCGGCACAGCGCTCTCGGACGGCCGGTCGGTGATCTTCGACGGCACGTGGCGCGACGATGTGCAGCGGGCCGCGGCGGAGCAGCTGGCGCAGCGCCACGGTGCGGCCCTGCTGGACCTGGTGTGCGAGATCCCGCTGGCGGCGGCGCAGCGGCGCATCGCCGGCCGGGTCGGTGGCACGTCGGATGCCACGGTGGAGGTGGCCGCGGCCCTGTCGGAGGACGGCGAACGGCCCGGCGCGCACCGCGTCGACACCGGCCGTCCGATCGGCGAACTGGTCGACCAGATCGGCCGGCGCTACCGCGGCTGCGTGGCCGGTGACTCTGGTGAGCCGGATTGGGGACCTCATGCCCTTACCGGGGATGACCCGGCCGAAATATTCTGAGCTCAAGTGCCTGGAAGGAGTTCGCAGATGTCCATTCTCGTCGCCGTTGACGGCTCTGCGTGCGCCAAGGTCGCGGTCGACTGGGCAGCCCGGTCGGCGGGCCAGCGCAACGTCCCACTGCGATTGGTGCATGTCGTGACACCCGGCATGCTGCTGTGGCCCGAATTGGGGGTACCGCCGGGCTACGCGCAGTGGGAAGAGGAGCGGGGCAACGAAATCCTCGAGGATGCGGCCCGGGTCGCCGGCGACGCCGCCCCGGCGGTGCAGGTGCAGACCGAGAAGGTCGACGGTCCGTCGGTGGCCACACTGGTCGACCTGAGCAAGGACGCGTCGATGATCGTCGTCGGCTCGCACGGGCGCGGCGGACTGGCCCGCGCCATCATCGGTTCGGTCAGCTCGAGCCTGGTGCGCCACGCACACTGCCCCGTCGCGGTGATCCGCGACGAGGACCTGATGGCCCCGGCGCCGGCCCGTGCGCCGGTGGTCGTCGGTATCGACGGATCACCCGCCTCGGAGCGGGCCACCGCTATCGCGTTCGACGAAGCCTCTTGGCGCAAGGTGGATCTCGTGGCCGTTCACTCGGTCAGCGACAGCGATCTGGTCGACGTGCCGCGAGCGGAGTGGGACCACCTCGAGCAGCGCGGCAGCGAGGTGCTCGCCGAGCGGCTGGCCGGCTGGCAGGAACGTTATCCAGACGTCACCGTGCACCGGGTCGTGGAATGGTCGCGGCCGGCGAACGCCATCGTGAAGGCGGCCGAGCAGGCGCAGCTGGTCGTTGTGGGAAGCCATGGTCGGGGTGGCTTCGCCGGCATGCTGCTCGGCTCGGTTGCCTCCTCTGTGGTCCAGGCCACCAAGGTGCCCGTCATCGTCGCGCGAACGGGTTAGAGCCCGCTGGGATACGTCTCGGGCGTCTGGCCCTCGATCCAGATGCCCGTCGGATCCAGCGGCTCAGCGCCCGGGTCCGCTCGATGTGGATCATCGCGTCGTACTGATCCGCCGGCCGCACGTGGTAGTAGTGGCTCTGCCGTTCGGTCTCGGGCAGGTAGATCACCCCGATCGCCCGCGCGAGCCGGACCACCTCGAGGGCCTGCGCGGCGGGGCCGCCGTCGTGCATCGCGATCAGGAACGCGGCCCGGCCGGTTTCGTGGAAGAGTTCCTCGACACTGCCCGCCAGGGCGGGACGCACGGTCTTGATGAAGGCGTTGCCGCCCCATTCGGTGGCCGCGGTGACGGTTCCGGTGTAGGTCGAGAACCCGATCAACCGGCAGTTCGACCCGTGCTCCTCGCGGACCAACTGCCCCAGCGTGAGCTGACCGTCCCCGCCCACCACGCCGTCGCGACCCCAGGCGGTCACTGGTGGCTGTCGCCTTGTCTCCCAGCCGATCACCGCACGGACGTGGTGGCAAGGGGGCCGAAGTAATTCGTGGGTGGGAACTTGGTCGTCATCCCGGTACCGAAATCCGGCTGTGCCGGCTGGGCGCCGGGCGGGACGATCGAGCGATGAGCACCTCGGCCCGATTCGCCACGTTCGCCGAACTGAGCCTCGCCGACTCCGAGGAGGCTGGCGGCAAGGGTGCCAACCTCGGCGAGCTGGTGTCCGCGGGGCTGCCGGTGCCGTCGGGGTTCGTGTTGCTGCGTGACGGCTACCGCGACTCGATGCGTGCCGCCGGGGTCGACGCGCAACTCGCGGCGCTGCACCGCGATGCGTTGGCGGCCGCATCCGAACCGGACACCCTCGACGAGTTGTCCGGGCGGCTGCAGGATCTGGTGGCCGGTGCCGGGGTCGCCGACGACGTGCGCGCCGAGATTCTCACGGCCTACCACCAGCTCGGGGCGAACGACGTTGTGGCCGTGCGTTCCTCGGCCACCGGAGAGGACGGCCGGGATGCCTCGTTCGCCGGGATGAACCGCACGCTGACCAACATCTGCGGCGATGACGAACTCATCCGGGCGGTGCTCGAGTGCTGGATGTCGTTGTTCGGCCCGCGTGTGATCGCCTACCGCGCCGGCCGCGGCTTCACCGCCGAACCCGCGATGGCCGTGGTCGTGCAGGAGATGGTTGCCTCTGAGCGCTCGGGTGTGGCGTTCACCGCCGACCCGAGTACCGGCGCCCGCGACCGCGTCGTGATCGAGGCCGCGCTCGGGCTCGGCGAGGTGGTGGTCTCGGGCATGGTCCAGCCGGATACCTATGTGGTGGGCAAGGATTCGCTGCGTGTGCTCGACGTCCGGATCGGCCACCAGGACTTTCGGATCGTCCAGGGGCCAGACGGGCGCGACCGGCAGGAGGATCTGGGACCCGAACTCGCCGACCTCCGCGTGCTCGACGACGCGGCCCTGCGGCGGGTGGCCGAACTCGCCCGCGACGTCGAGCGGCACTACGGCTGTCCGCAGGACCTGGAATGGGCCATCTCCGGTACCGAGATCTGGCTGGTGCAGGCGCGGCCGGTGACCACCCTGGGGGCAGCGGCGCCGTCAGCGGGATCTGTTCTGGCGCGCGGACTCTCGGCGGCGCCGGGCGTCGCCGATGGCGCCGTCCGCATCCTGCGCAACCCCGCTGAGGGGCACGACCTGATCGACGGTGAGGTGCTCGTCGCGCCGATGACCAATCCGGATTGGCTGCCCACGCTGCGCCGCGCCTCCGCTATCGTCACCGACAACGGCGGCATGACCTGTCACGCCGCGATCGTCGCGCGTGAACTCGGCGTGCCCTGCGTGGTCGGGGCGCGCACGGCGACAACCGACCTCGTCGCCGGCGCGACCGTCGTGGTGGATGGAACGCACGGGCAGGTCCGCGCGGGATCCCTGGCGGGACCGCGAGTCAGCGTGGCCGAGCCCGCCGTGGCGCGCGCGGAGGTGACCGCGACCAAGATCTACGTGAACCTGGCAATGCCCGAGAGTGCGGAACGGGTTGCCGCACAGGACGTCGACGGGGTGGGCCTGCTGCGGGCCGAGTTCATCCTGACCGAGGCCCTCGGCGGGCGGCACCCGCACGACCTGATCGCCCACGACGAGGGCGAGGCGCTGGTCGAGGCGCTGGTGTCGTCGGTCGGTCGCATCGCCACCGCGTTCGCGCCGCGCCCGGTCATCTACCGTGCCACCGACTTCCGCAGTAACGAGTTCGCCACACTGACCGGCGGGCAGGCCTACGAGCCCGTCGAACACAACCCCATGATCGGCTACCGCGGGTGTTTCCGGTACGTCAAGGAACCCGAACTGTTCGCGCTGGAACTGCGTGCGCTGGCCCGGATTCGGGAATCCAGCCCCAACCTGGGATTGATGATCCCGTTCGTGCGGACCCGGTGGGAACTGGAGGAGTGCCTGTCGCTGGTGGACGCGAGCCCGCTGGGCCGTCAGCGTGGGCTGCACCGATGGGTGATGGCCGAGGTGCCCTCGGTGGTGCACTGGCTCCCAGAGTACATCGGGATGGGGATCGACGGAGTGTCGATCGGCAGTAACGACCTGACCCAACTGATGCTCGGGGTCGATCGCGACTCGGAGATCTGCGCCGAGGTGTTCGACGAAGCCGATGCCGCCGTCCTGGATGCGATCGGCCAGATCGTGTCGATCGCACGCAGCCACGGCATCACGTCGTCGCTGTGCGGGCAGCGCCCGTCGACCGATCCGGCGTTCGCCGAACGTCTTGTGGAGCTGGGGATCACGTCGATCTCGGTGAACCCCGATGCCACCGATGCGACCCGGCGGGTAGTCGCTACGGCCGAGCGGCGGCTGCTCGTCGAGGCCGCCCGGCAAGCTCGGTCAGACGCTTGATCGCCTGCTCGATCCCGTCGGTCAGCACATCGATGTCGGGCGCACTGTCATAGTCGGCGACGATCCCGAAGGTGAATTCGTCCCCGTAGCTGAGCATTCCGATCCCGATACGGAGCTGCAGCGCGATCGGCGGGATCGGGTACATCTGGATCACCTTGTGGCCCAGCATCTTCAGCTGCTCGCGTGGCCCGGGCACGTTGGTGGCCAGCGTGACCACACCGCGCTGCGGCATCCGGGTCAGGGTCCGCACCGTCCAGGCCGTCAGCGGGAACGGGATGACCCCAGCGGCGCCGATCGCCGAACTGCCGGCCTGCTTCTGGCCGCTGGACTTGGCCCGGGTCATCCGTTGGTGCACGATGCGCAACTGGTCCAGTGGGTTGGCCCGGTCCACCGGCAGCAACGGCAACATGAGCGACACCTGGTTGTCCGGCCGCTGCGTGTTATCGGGGCCCGCCTTGGTGCGCATCGATACCGGGACCAGGGTGCGGAGTGATTCGCGGCCGGGCTTCTCGCCGCGGCCGAGCAGCACCGCGCGGAACCCCGCGGTGATTGCGGCCAGTGCTACGTCGTTGAGGGTGACGTCGAAGGCCTGGCAGATGTCGTGGATGTCGGTCAGTGACGCGCGCGCCGCGTGGTAACGCCGCATGGTGCTCACCGGGCCCAGCAGCGAGGTGTGCCCTCCCGGGGACAGCATGCCGGACAGCACCTCCGTGGCCCCCTTGGCGGCCTGAGCACCCGCACCGACCGCAGCGGCGGACAGGTTCCAGGCCGTGCGGCCCCAGGCCAGCGGGTTCAGCGTTATCTTGGGTTTCGGGAGATCCCGGTGCATTTCATGGGTCGCCCCGATCTCGAATGTCGTTGCCCCCGAGCCATTGTCGCTCATGGCGGTGAACATCCGGGCGGTGGAGACGCCGTCGGCCAGGCAGTGGTGGACCTTCATCAGCAGCGCCCAGCGTTCGTCGCGCAGCCCCTCGATGACCCAGCACTCCCACAGCGGGTGGCGGCGGTCGAGTCGGCGCTCGACGATCGAGGCGGCCAGCCGGAACAGATCGGCATCGTCG
>JAKIXW010000236.1 GCA_022708865.1 Acidobacteriota bacterium | reverse complement strand
CGGCGCGCCGGTGTCGAGCATGTTGACGCCACGTTCGTCGGACCACAGCCCGGTCGACCGGAACGCCCACATCATCTGGACCAGCACGCTCGAGCCGTCGACCATGGCGGCGTCGACCACCTGGCCCTTGCCGGACGTCTGGCGCTCGTAGAGCGCCGCGAGGATGCCGACCAGCAGGAACATCGAGCCACCGCCGAAGTCGCCAGCGATGTTCAGCGGCGGTACGGGCTTCTCACCCTTGCGCCCGACCGCGTGCAACAACCCGTTCAGTGAGATGTAGTTGATGTCGTGGCCCGCCTGCAGGGCACGCGGACCGGTCTGACCCCAGCCCGTCATCCGCGCATACACCAGCCGCTCGTTGACCTTGGCGCAGTCCTCCGGGCCCAGGCCGAGCCGCTCGGTGACGCCAGGCCGGAACCCCTCGATCAGCACGTCGGCCTTGGCGACCAACTGCAGCACCAGATCGCGGCCCTCGGGTGCCTTGAGGTCGGCGGTCACGGACCGGCGGCTGCGCAGCAGGTTGTCCCGCGACGGTTCGGTGGGTGCGAACTTCGCCGGTCTTTCGATCCGAACCACATCGGCGCCCAGATCACCGAGGATCATCGCCGCGTGCGGGCCGGGCCCGATTCCCGCCAACTCGATGACACGCAATCCCTGCAATGGTCCCGCCATGGTCCGCACCTCCGTTGGTCTGCAATTGGGTGCATCTTCTCAACCGCCCGGAACCAACCAACGGGTGGGTTGCCGAACGCCGGGCGCACTTCTCTATCGTGTGTGGCATGACGATCGCTGAATCGGGGTTGGACGCGCTCGCGCCAGTGGACGGCCTCATCGTCAAACTCGACGACGGAGTCCTGTCGGTCACCATCGACCGGCCCGACAGTCTGAACTCGCTGACGCCCAAGGTGCTCGACGGCCTGGCCGATGCCTTCGAGCGCGCCGCCACCGACCCCCGGGTCCGGGTGGTCCGGCTCGCCGGCAACGGTCGCGGCTTCAGCTCCGGCGCCGGCATCGGCGCCGAAGAAACCGGCGACGGACACGAACCCGTCGAGACACTGCTGCAGGCCAACCGCGCCACCAAAGCGATCGTCAACCTGCCGCGCCCGGTGGTCGCCGTGGTGCAGGGCCCCACCGCCGGCGTCGGGGTGTCCCTGGCGCTGGCCTGCGATCTGGTCCTCGCATCGGAGAAGGCGTTCTTCCTGCTCGCCTTCACCAGGATCGGCCTGATGCCCGACGGCGGCGCCTCCGCTCTGGTGGCGGCCTCGATAGGTCGGGCCCGGGCGATGAAGATGGCGCTGCTGGCCGAACGGCTGCCCGCCAACGAGGCCTACGCCGCCGGGCTCATCAGTTCGGTACACCCGGCCGAGGAGCTCGAGGCCGCCGCCGACAAGGTGATCGCCCGGCTGCTGGCCGGACCCGCCGTGGCATACGCCAAGACCAAGCACGCCATCAACGGCGCCACCCTGTCCGATTTCGACGCGGCCCTGGCCCGCGAGACGGCCGGTCAGCACATCCTGCTCAACAGCGCCGATCTGCGGGAAGGCATCCGGGCGTTCCAGCAGAAGCGCGACCCCACCTTCACCGACATCTGACCCCGGCAATCGCGCGGAAAACCGTTGGACGCCAACGGTCCGCATCCGGCACCATCGTTCGGTGAGCACGAAAACCGACGACCTACCGGAGCATGTCCATGCGCCCGGCGGCTGGCGGGTGCTCGCGCCGTTCCGGTTCCGCGAGTACCGGCTGCTGATCGCCGCACTGTCCATCGTCATCTTCGCCGAGGGCATGTGGACGGTGGTGATGGCCCTACAGGTCATTCAACTCACCCACGATCCGGCCGCGCTGTCGCTGGTGGCCGCATGCCTCAGCGTGGGCCTGGTGGCGTTCGTCCTGGTGGGCGGGATCGCCGCGGATCGAATTCCGCAGCGCACCATCATCATTGGCGTTGAAGCCGTCAACACTGTCGCGGTGGCGGCGGTGGCGCTGCTCGGTGCGACGGACCGGTTGCAGATCTGGCACATGGCGGTGGCGGCGGCCGTGCTGGGTATCGCGGCGGCATTCTTCTTCCCGGCCTACAGCGCCTATCTGCCGCGCATCCTGCCGGCCGAACAACTGCTGGCCGCGAATGGGGTCGAGGGTGTGGTGCGGCCGGTGCTGCAACGCGCCGCCGGACCCGCGGTAGCGGGCATGCTGGTGGGCGCCACCTTCCCGACACTGGGCGCTGGCGCCGTCGCGGTGCTGTTCGCCCTCGCGCTGGCGCTGCTGGTGGCCACCCGTCCCGCCACCGGCCAGCACGTGACCGAACCCACGGAGAAGCCGCACCTGCTCGAGGATCTGCGCGCCGGACTGCGATTCGTGGTCGGCACGCCCTGGCTGTTGGCGACCGTGCTGTTCGCAACGGGCGCTGTGCTGTTGATCATCGGGCCGATCGAGGTGCTACTGCCGTTCATCACGGCCGAACGCTTTTCCCAAGGCGCGCGGATGTACGGTTTCGCGCTGACGGCCTACGGTATCGGCGGCGCCGTTGGCGCACTTGCGGTTTCGTCGGGCCGGCTGCCGCGGCGCTACCTGACGGTGATGATGCTGATGTGGGGCCTGGGCTCCTTTCCGCTGGTGCTCGTCGGCACCACCCGGTCGTTCCCGGTGATGGCAGCGGCGCTGTTCGTCATTGGGGTGACCGACGGTGCCGGCATGGTCATCTGGGGCACGCTGCTGCAGCGCCGGGTCCCGGCCGCGATGCTGGGCCGGGTCTCGAGCCTGGACTTCTTCGTGTCGCTGGCGCTCATGCCGGTGTCGATGGCGATCGCCGGCCCGCTGTCGAAAATCGTCTCGATGCAGACGATCTTCACCGTCGCCGGCCTCGGGCCGATTGTCCTGGCGTTGATCGCACTGGCGGCTGCGCGCATGCCACGCGACGAAATCGCGAATCCCCTAAGGTGATCCGAGATTCAGTGCCGAACCCGGGGGTCACAGGCCGAACAGCGGAGGCAGCCCCAGCACCATGGTCGCGCCCCAAACCAGATGGGTCAGCACAGGCGCCAGGACGCCGCCGGTGGCCCGTCGCTGCAGCGCGCACAGGGCACCCAGCACCACAGCGGCGAAGCCCAGCATCGGATTCCCCGACGCCGAGGTGACGATCGCGTAGAGCACGGTCGAGACCAGCACCGGACGGGTGCGGTCGAGCGCGGTGTAGAGCGCACCGCGGAAGAACAGTTCCTCGGCCAGCCCGTTGACCAGCGTGATGAGGACAACCAACGGCAACGCGCCCTGGTTCGCGAAGGCCAGCACGTGCGCGACGGGCTCCGCCAGCACGTCGATCCGGCGGACCACCAGGGCACCGGCGACGAACAGCGCGCCGGTGAGCAGTCCGGTCGTCACGCCGAGCAATACCGGCGGTCGGCCGCGACGATCGGTACCGCGGTGCAGCGGGCCGGACAGCACGGCTCCACCGGCCCACACCGCGGCCAGCGCCAGGGTCGACCAGTAGAACCCGGCCTCCCCGGGTCGGCGCGTCAGCGACACCGCGAGCAGGGCCGCTCCCACCACCAGGACGGCCACCACCAACCATCGGCGACGGGTCCGGTCCGGCGGCGATTCCTGTTGCGGCTCAGCAACATTGGTGAGGAGCCAGCTGATTATCGTCAATCGCTATGCAGCTCGACCAGATGCTCGTAGGCCAGGGCGTTGAGCCGGTTGTGCTCGAGCTCGTGATCGCTGAGCTCACGGCGGACCTTGCCCGGCACTCCGGCCACCAGCGAGCGCGGCGGAATCACCGCACCCTGCGCCACCACCGCGCCCGCCGCGATCAGCGACCCGGCGCCGATCACCGCTCCGTTGAGCACGGTGGCGCTCATGCCGACCAGCACGGTGTCCTCGATGGTGCAGCCGTGCAGCACCGCGTTGTGCCCGACCGTCACCCCGGCGCCGATCCGGGCCGGGAAGCCCGGGTCGACGTGCACGGTGACCCCATCCTGGATGTTGGACCCGGCCCCGATCTCGATGGGCTCGAACTCGGCGCGCAACGTGGCCGAATACCAGACGCTGGCGCGCTCGGCCAGGTGGACACGACCGATCAGGGCGGCGTTGGGGGCCACCCAGGCATCGGGATGGACTTCGGGGCTCTCGCCCTTGATGGCGACGATCAGCGGCTCCGGCATGGTCGCCATGGTAGATCGGGTCAGCTGGCCTGGAAGACGCTGCGGTAGCCCGTCGGGGACAGACCCAGTTCCCGGCGCAGATGGTGCCGCAGATTGGCGGCCGTTCCGAAGCCGGCCCGCGCCGCGATCGCGTCCACGCTCAGATCGTGTCGCTCGAGCAGTTCGCGCGCGTGGTCCAGCCGGCGTTCCCGGACCCAGGTCCCGGGTGGTTGGCCGGTCTCGGCACGGAACCGGCGGATGAAGGTGCGCGGGCTCATGCCGGCATGCCGCGACATCGTGTCGATCGTGAGTTCGTCGCCCAGATGGTGCAGGGCCCACGCCCGGGTGGGCGCGGTGGACGCGTCGGCGGCGGCGGGCAGTGGACGTTCGATGAACTGCGCCTGGCCGCCGTGGCACCAGGCCGGGACAACACAGTGGCGCGTCACCGCGTTGGATACAGACATGGCCTTCTACTTGGCGGCGGGCCTGTGCCTGGCGGCCTCGGCACTGTGCGCTGTTGTCCGCCGACCCCAGGCCTGACCTGTGCGTTTTGGGGGCGCACCCAGGTCTTGCGTACGATTTTCGACGACGTGCGGCGATCTCGGCCGGTAACGATCGGCGCCGGGATGGCGACGTAACGGGACGTGGGCGAGCGACCACGCACGCTGTACCCGGGGCCACTCCAACGACGGACCGCGGCCCGAAAGCCTCGAAAGGGACCCATGAACACCCGCCTGAAGACCCTGGGCGCGGCTGTCGCGTTCGCCGCGATCGCCACGTCCATCCCGACCGCCGTGAGCGCATTCGCCGACCCGGCGCCCGCACCGGCCACCCCGACCACCTCGGTATCGACCCCGGTGGCGCGGATTCCCGATGCCCAGGGGCCCGGTTGCGACGCCTACCGCAAGGCGCTGGCAGCCGCCGGCGGTTCACCCACCACGGTGAATGAGCAGACCGCCTCGCAGGCGCTGGCCTCCAACCCCGACCTGAGCGACTTCTACGCGGCGCTCTCCGGCCAGTGGAACCCGGCCGTCAACCTGGTCAGCGTCCTGGACAACGGCCCGTACAACGTGTTCGCGCCGACCAACGACGCGTTCGCCAAGATCGACCCGGCCGAGCTCGCGGCGCTCAAGGCCGACCCGGCCCAGCTGACCAGCGTGCTGTACTACCACATGGCGCTGGGCCTGTTGGGTCCCGACGACATCCACGGGAACCTGACCACCCAGCAGGGCAAGCAGATCACCATCGACGGCAAGGGTGGTGACCTGAAGTTCGATCAGACGGCCAAGGTGGTCTGCGGCGGCATCGCGGCCAAGGACGCCAAGATCTACATGATCGACACCGTGCTGAGCCCGAAC
>JAKIXW010000235.1:5327-5566 GCA_022708865.1 Acidobacteriota bacterium | reverse complement strand
TTGGAGAAGTCGGTGGCGCCGATGCCGGCGATCGCGGCTCTACCGGAAAGCATCTACTCAGCACCCATCGTCAGTGTCGCGGTGGCGATCACATGATCGCCGAGACTGTTGCTGCCGACCACCCTCACGGTCACCAGGTCGCCGTCGACCGCGGTCACCTCGCCCCGGAAGGTGACGGTGTCATAGGCGTACCAGGGGACCCCGAGCCGCAGGCCGATCGACTTGATGACGGCGGCGGG
>JAKIXW010000235.1:0-5316 GCA_022708865.1 Acidobacteriota bacterium | reverse complement strand
AGTCGGTCAGGAAACGCTGCACCAGACCGGTGTCGGTCAGGATGTTGACGAAGATGTCCTTGGAGCCCTTGGCCTGCGCCTTGTCCCGGTCGTGGTGGACGTCCTGGTAGTCGCGGGTGGCGATGGCGGTCGACACGATGAAGGTCGGGTCGCCGTGCAGCGACAGTTCGGGCAGTTTGGCGCCCACCTCTGCTCTGGTCACGCGGGCTCCCATGCATACAGTGTCCAGGCCGGGCCGGTGGCCGACTCGGGCATATCGATATACGTTGCGCGGACCGGCATCCCGATCTCGACGGCGGCCGGGTCGACACCTCGCAGCTCGCCGAGCATCCGCACGCCCTCGTCCAGTTCGATCAGCGCGATCACGAATGGCAGGGTCCGCCCCGGCACCTTCGGCGCGTGGTGCACGACGTAGCTGAACACCGAACCTGTGCCGGCGGCCACCACGTACTCGGGAGCGGCCGACTTGTCGGCCCAGAGCGCCGGCACCGGCGGGTGCTGCAACGTCCCATCGGGGCGACGCTGGATGCGCAACTCGTGCGCGTCCACACCGTCCCAGAAAAACTTCGAATCCCGCGACGCGGCCGGCCGCATCAGCTTGTCGGGGTCCAGATCCTCGGGAACCGCTGCGGCGCCGGCACTCTGGTCGGCCGGGATGAACTTCATCATCCGCCACATCATCTCCGCGACCGTTTCGTCGCCCACCATCCACGTCATCTTCTGGGTGATGAAGTAGCCCTCGCCCAGCGCGGTCTGCTTGGGCCCGACGACGTCGGTGATCTCCGCGGCGATGCTGACAGGTTCACCGGGCTGCAGATAGCGGTGGTAGGTCTGCTCGCAGTTGGTGGCGACGACGCCGACATAGCCTGCGGCGTCGAACAATTCGATGATCTTGCCCAGCGGGTCGTCGTCCGGCCGGACGCCGCCCAGGCCCATCATTGTCCATACCTGGATCATCGCGGGCGGCGCGACGACACCGGGATGCCCGGCGGCCACCGCGGCCGCCTCGTCGACGTAGATCGGGTTCTTGTCGCCGATCGCGTCGAGCCAGTGCTCCACCATCGGCATGTTCACGGGGAACCGGCCCAGCCGCGGCTTGCTGCTGCCCGAGGCTTTCAACGCTTCGATGCCAGCCTGCAGATCGCTCATCGCGTCACCCGCGGAACGCCCAGCCCGAATGCCGCGATCATCTCGCGCATCACCTCGTTGACGCCGCCGCCGAACGTGATCACCAGGTTGCGCTTGGTCATCTTGTCCAGCCAGTCGAGCAGCTCGCCCGTCTCCGGGTCGGCCGCATTCCCGCACCGCGTGACGATCTCCTCGGCAAGGCGCCCCACCTCCTGGATCCGGTCGGTGGAGAAGACCTTGGTGGCCGCGGCGTCCGCGACGGCGATGGTCTCGCCGGACGCGGCCACCTGCCAGTTGAGCAGTTCGTTGATCCGCCAGATCGACTTGATCTGCGCGAACATTCTTTTGACGTCGTCGTTCTCCAGAGGGGTGACACCGTCACTCCCGGGCTTGGCGGCCCAGGTGTGCACCTTCTCGTAGATGCCCGCCATCCGGCCGGCCGGGCCCAGGCCCACCCGCTCGTGGTTGAGCTGGGTGGTGATCAGCTTCCAGCCGCCGTTCTCCTCGCCGACGAGCATGTCGGCGGGCACCCGGACGTCGTTGTAGTAGGAGGCGTTGGTGTGGTGCGCTCCATCGGACAGGATGATCGGGGTCCAGGAGTAGCCCGGATCCTTGGTGTCGACGATCAGGATCGAAATGCCCTTGTGCTTGGCGGCGTTCGGATCGGTGCGGCAGGCCAGCCAGATGTAGTCGGCGTCGTGTGCTCCCGTGGTCCACATCTTCTGGCCGTTGACCACCCACTCGTCGCCGTGTTTCACAGCGCTGGTGCGCAGCGAAGCCAGGTCGGTGCCGGCATCGGGCTCGGAGTAGCCGATCGCGAAATGGAGGTCACCGGAGAGGATCCCGGGCAGGAACTTCTTCTTCTGCGCCTCGGTGCCATAGGCCTGCAGCGTGGGCCCCACCGTCTGCAACGTCACCAGCGGTAGCGGCACGTCGGCGCGATTGGCCTCGTTGATGAAGATCTGCTGTTCGACCGGGCCGAATCCCAGGCCGCCATACTCCTTGGGCCAACCGACGCCCAGCTTTCCGTCGCTGCCCATCCGTTTGATCACGGCACGGTAGGCCTCGTTGTGCCGGTCGGATTCCATCGCCGCGGCCTCGTCGGGTGTGATGAGGGTCGAGAAGTATTGCCGCAGCTCGGCTTGCAGTGCCCGTTGCTCGGGCGTCAGATCGATGAACACTCAGACTCCCACCAGGTCCAGCCGAAGCGAAGGTCCACCCAGCAGCCGGGTCAGATCCTTGATCGACGAGTAGTAACGGTCCATCGGGTAGGTGATGTCCATACCCATTCCGCCGTGCAGGTGATGGCAGATCCGCATCGCCGGCGGCGCCTGCGAGGTCAGCCAGTAGCCGAGAATCTCGAGGTCCTCCTCAGCGTCCAGCCCTTCGGCCAGCCGCCACGCCACCGAGGTGGCCACCAACGAGATCGTCCGCGAAGCGATGTAGACCTCGGCGAGCTGCGCGGCGACGGTCTGGAACGTCGACAACGGCCGGCCGAACTGCTCGCGGGTGGCGACGTAGTCGGCGGTCAGCCGTAGTGCACCGGCCACCAGACCCGCGCCGAACGCGCCGATCGCCGCGAGCGCCAATTGGTTGAGCCGATGCACGGACGCCCCGTCGAGCAGGTCGTCGGCACCGACGGGAACGTCGTCGAACGACACCACGTACTCGTCGGAGTGGTTGGAGGTCGGTGTCCGGGTGAGCGTGACGCCGGCGGCCTGCGGGGAGACCACCACGACGCCGGAGTCGGTGCTGACGATCAGCCACCCGGCGCGCTCGGCATGGGGCACCGCGATCTTGGTGCCGTTCAGCCGTCCGCCGGACAGCGACGTCCTCGGTCGTTCGGGTAGCGCTGCGCCGGGCTCGTCGAGGGCCGCGGTCAGGATCGCACCGCCGGGCACGTCGGCCAGGTAGCGGTCCTGCTGGGCATCGGTCGCCAGCTCGAGCAGCGGCACCAGACCCAGGCCCAGGGTCGCCGGCGCCGGGCTTATGGCGCCCCGCCGGCCGATCTCGGTCAGCGCGGTGGCGATCTCCGCCAGCCCGACCCCGTCACCGCCCAGCCGTTCGGGCACGCCGAGCGCCGGCACGCCGCCGTCGACCAGCGCCTGCCAGGTGTTCTCCGGGTCGAGGGCACCGTCGCGCCCGAGTACCGAGGCGACGACGTCGGCTACGGCCTGCTGCCCCTCGTCCAGCGTGAAATCCACCGATCCTCCTTGATCGACTGGTGAGCGAAACTCAGGCCTGCTTGCCGCTGTAGTCCATCTGCCAGTGCTTTATCCCGTTGAGCCAGCCCGACTTCAGTCGTTCGGGCTCCCCGATCGGCTTCAGGTCGGGCATGTTGTCGGCGATCGCGTTGAACACCAGCCCGACCGTCATCCGGGCCAGGTTGGCGCCGATGCAGTAGTGCGCGCCGGTGCCGCCGAACCCGACGTGCGGGTTCGGGTTGCGCAGGATATTGAACGTGTAGGGATCCTCGAACACCTCGTCGTCGAAGTTGGCGGCCCGGTAGGACATCACCACCCGATCGCCCTTCTTGATCTTGACCCCGGACAGCTCGGTGTCCTCGCCTGCGGTGCGCTGGAACGCCGAAACCGGTGTGGCCCAACGGATGATCTCGTCGACGGCGGTCTCCGGCCGGTCCTTCTTGAACAGCTCCCACTGGTCGGGGTGCTGTGAGAACGCGATCATCCCGTTGGTGATCGAGTTGCGCGAGGTCTCGTTGCCGGCCACCGCGAGCATGATGACGAAGAAGCCGAACTCGTCGTCGGAGAGTTTCTCGCCGTCGATGTCGGCCTGGATGAGCTGCGTGACGATGTCGTCGGCCGGGTTCTTGCCGCGCTCCTCGGCCATCTTCATGGCGTACGTGATGACCTCGAACGAGGACATCGCCGGGTCAATGTCGGCATACTCCGGGTCGTCGCCCGCAGTCATCTCGTTGGACCACCGGAACAGCTTGTCGCGGTCGTCCTGGGGAACCCCCAGCAGTTCGGCGATGGCCTGCAGCGGAAGTTCGCAGGAGACCTGCTCGACGAAATCACCGGAGCCCGCGGTGACCGCGGCCTTGACGATGTTCTGTGCCCGCGCGGCGAGCTCGTCCTTGAGCGCACCGATCGCGCGCGGCGTGAATCCGCGCGAGATGATCTTCCGCAGCCGGGTGTGGTGTGGGGCGTCCATGTTGAGCAGGACGCTGCGCTGCAGGTCGATCGCGTCGCGGGTCATCTCCTGCGGCCAGACGGGAATGGCCCCGTCCGGCGAGCTGAGGAACACGTCGCTGCGCCGGGACACTTCCTTGACGTCGGCGTGCTTGGTCACCAGCCAGTAGCCCTTGTCGCCGAACCCGCCGGTGCCGCCGGGCACGTCGACCCAATGGATCGGCTCGGCCCGGCGCAGCTCGGCGAGCTCCTCGACCGGCAGACCCTTCAGATTCAGGTCGGCGTCCAGGAAGTCGAAGTCATCCGGAATGTTCGTGCGGCCCATGTCAGCCTCCAAGTCAGTACTGGTACTCATGCTCAAATACAACTGCTCAAATACAACGTGGTCTAGTTGTTTCCAGACCGTGCTGGCGACCATTGAAACACGGCTTCACCGCAGATCAAAGGGGCGATGGTGCCGTCAACAGCGTCGGCGCTTGTCATCGTACTGAAACGTGTTCTAGCCTGGCTGGATGGGTAACCCTGTCATCGTCGAAGCCACCCGCAGCCCGATCGGCAAGCGAGGCGGCTGGCTGTCCGGCCTGCACGCTACCGAGCTGCTGGGCGCCGTCCAGAAGGCCGTCGTGGAAAAGGCCGGGATCGATCCCGGTTCCGTGGAGCAGCTCATCGGCGGCTGCGTCACGCAGTACGGCGAGCAGTCCAACAACATCACCCGGGTGGGCTGGCTGACGGCCGGCCTGCCCGAGCACGTCGGCGCCACCACGGTGGACTGCCAGTGCGGCAGCGCCCAGCAGGCCAACCATCTCGTCGCGGGGTTGATCGCCACCGGGGCCATCGACATCGGCATCGCGTGCGGCATCGAGGCCATGAGCCGCGTCGGCCTGGGCGCCAACGCCGGCCCGGACCGCTCGGTGATCCGCGCCTCGTCCTGGGACATCGACATGCCCAACCAGTTCGAGGCCGCCGAGCGGATCGCCCAGCGCCGCGGCATCACCCGCGCCGACCTGGACGCCTTCGGGCTGGCCTCGCAGCAGAA
>JAKIXW010000234.1 GCA_022708865.1 Acidobacteriota bacterium | reverse complement strand
TGGGAGACGGGCATGCCCATCTCGCCGAGGGCGGACAGCACGCCGCGCCCGACTGCCAGGCTCAACCCGATTACTAGCAGCGGTAACAGCGCGGTGAACACCGACCGGTAGACGATCAGCAGGATCAGGGCGATCACGCCCGCGGTAGCGATTGAGATCAGCAGCAGGTCGTGCTCGGCGGATGCGATCATGTCGCTGAAGGTTGCCGGTGGTCCCGTCACTTGCACAGTCGTGGTCGATCCGGTGAACACCTCCGCGGCGATGTCGCGCACCGCGTTCAAGGATTCGGCTGCCGTGGGGTCTCCGAGGGTGCCGGTGACACCGACGGGCAGATACCAGGCTTTGCGGTCGGCGCTGACTGCCTGAGCTTCGGTAATCGGATCGGCCAGCAGGTCCTGCACCAGCAGGACGTGGTCGCCCTCGGCCTGCAACCGGCGCACGAGTTCGCCGTAGCGCTGCCGTGCAGTTGGAGTCAAGCCAGTGGGGTCTTCCATGGCGACGAACACCATGGTTTTCGAGCCTTCTTCGCCGAACGCGGCGCTCATGCGGTCAACCGTCTGCAAGGACGGGGCGTCGCGAGGAATGAGGTCCACCGACTGTTGGCGCACCACGGTTTCCAGCTGTGGGAACAGCAGCGCGAGAACCACCGCGGCGCCTAGCCATACCCCGATGACGAGCGCTTTGTGTCGGAGGGTGAACCGGGCCAGGGTCGCCAACCGTTCGCTGTACTCGCGAGTGTCGGCCGGGTCGGTGGATCCGTTGGCGCGCCGACCAGGCCGCTTGGCCTGGCTTGGGGCATCTGCACTGCCGTCGGTCACTTGGCCTCCACTGGTAGCGATACTGCCGGTATCGGTACGCTACCGCACGTAGTGCAAGTGGTGACGGCGACCGGTGGGGGCCTCGCTCAAGAGCGTCATGAGTCGACTCCCTACGGGATTGCGGCGGGCCAGTCGGCCGCGAATACCTGCACGGCGTGCAGGGCGCCTCCTACCGCCACCGTCGCCAGTGCCGCACGATCACTGCTGGGGGCGGGAATGACGACAGCCGCTGCCACGTCTCTGAGAACTCGAAGTTTGAGCGTTCTGATCGTCAATCGCTGCCCTCCGCGGAGTCCTATGGTGGCACGCGCCCCCATTGGGGGCGGATGCTACCAAAGTGTTGCGACCTACTGTGGCTTGCCAAGATGGACATGTGCGGACGCGGTCGAAGAGATGGGGCGGGCGTACCGGTGCTGAACGCCGGGCGGAGCGCCGTCAGCGCCTCATTGATGCCGCGACGGAAATCTGGAGTGAAAGCGGTTGGGCAGCAGTCACGATGAGAGGAGTGTGCGCCAAAACCGGCCTGAACGACCGTTACTTCTACGAAGACTTCAAGACCCGCGACGAGTTACTTGTCGCTGCATGGGACGGCGTGCGCAACGAGATGCTCGGTGAGGTTTCTGCGACGCTCGCAGAACGCATCGGGCAGCCGCCGATGGAGACCATCCGCGTGACCATCGCCGCGGTGGTCGACCGGATTGCAGAGGATCCGGGCAGGGCGAAGATTCTACTGGCTCAACACGTGGGCAGTTCCCCGCTTCAGGATCGGCGCGCTGTCGCACTGCAGGAGGCGACACACCTGGTGATCGCAGCCAGTGAGCCACACCTGAGGCCGGAAGCCGATGAAACCGCCCTTCGGATGGACACACTGGTGGCCGTTGGTGGCTTCGTCGAATTGATCACCGCATGGCATGCAGGTTTGCTTGACGTCATCCAGGGGGAGATCGTGGAGCACACGAGTCGGCTTGCCGAGACGCTCGCCGAACGTTATTTGGTCGACGACGCTGGCCTCTAATGTTGTACAGCGGCGTTCATGTGTTCAGTCCGGAATGAAGCAAGCGGAGGCACCTCGACATTCGCGAAGCGCGGCCGGGAGGCGCCAGAAGCTAACTCTGAGGTTTGGCTTTGGTCGTGGCCGACTCGACTGCGTTCTGCAGCAGCACATAGCTGCCGAGGCTGCCCAGGAAACCTGCGCAGTGCTGAACGAGTTCATCGGTGGTGAACTCGAGTTCTCCGTCGAGCCAGCGGCGCAAGACTTCGAATAACCCACCCACACCCAATGTCGAGGCCAAATGGGCAACGCCCACTGCGGAGTCGGCGATGTCAAGGTGAAGTCTGGCCTCACGCAATACGAGGTCGGTGAAACCGGTCATCATGTCGCTGCGTAACTCCCGAAGCAGCGGCTCCGTTGCAGATTCCACGAACAAGATCCGACCCAGTCGAGGATCATTGTTGATCATGCTGACCAGCCCGCGGATCGGCGCGTACGCGAGCACCTCGGGTGGGGCGCCGGCATCGGGGATCGCGTCAACTATCACCTCCTGGAAGGTTGCGTAGAGCTGCTGGTAGACAGCTCGCAAGAGGGCGTCTCTGTCAGGGAAATGCTGATAGAAGTAGCGTGACGTCACGCCGGACTCAGCGCATACGGCAGTCACCGTGGCGGCGGCAACGCCGTGCGTGCCGATCAACTCCATCGCGGCCTCGATGAGACGCGTGCGCCTGTTCCGGTGACGCTCCTCGGCGGACATCCCGCTGTACACCCGCACCGATCGCACAACGCATAGCTTGCCATCTAATTCTGACTAGGCGTAAAGTCAGATCATCAGTGCCCATGACAACAGGAGAACAACATGAGCGACGATTCGTCCACACGGCCCACCACGCGGGTCGTCCCGAAGCCCCGCCGTGTCCGATTCGACATGCCTGCTGAGACCAGTCGGCAGCACTTCGTCGATGGCGACTTGGTGATGAGCCACTTTGTGTCCACCTTGTCGGCCACGTTCCCCGAAGGCGAAGACTTCTTCATCCGGTCAGTCCGCGAGTACCGGGACCACATCAGCGACGCTGACCTGAAGGAGGCGGTCAAGGGATTCATCGCTCAAGAGGCCACCCACCGGCACCAGCATCGGCTGCTCAACGATCGCCTTCAAGCGATGGGCTATCCCACCGAGGGGATCGATCGGCATATCAAGAAGTTGGTTGGCCGACTCGAGAAGCGTTTTTCTCCCAAGATGCGCCTGGCTGTGACGGCAGCCCTCGAGCACTACACGGCGACATTCGCCGAGATCATTCTCACCAGCGACGAAGCTCAAGAACTGATCGGCTACACCGAGGTGCGGCCGATTCTGCTTTGGCACGCACTGGAGGAATGCGAGCACAAGGCCGTCGCTTTCGATGTCTACGAGACGGTCGGTGGAAGCGAACGCACCAGGGTCTGGGGAATGCGGATCGCCAGTCTCCTATTGTTCACCGAGTTGGTCATCCAGACCACCCGCTCTCTGGCCGGCGATCGTGCCGCCTACAACCCGGTGCGGTTGCTGCGCAGCCTTCGAGCCTTCCGTCATAACCCGCTGTTCAGCCGAGCAGCGATTGAGCGCTTCCGTTCCTACACCCACGCCGGGTTCCATCCCGACGACTGGGATAGCGCAGAAATCCTCGAACGTTGGACCAAGGAACTCTTCGACGCCGATGGCGGCCAACAGCTACGGAGTAACGTGTAGGTCGACAAGTACTTTTGTGGTGAAAGCCGCCATATGGAACGACCTCTTCACGAAGAAGTGCGTTGCGCCGTGGCCGCATCGCGCTTTCAGGCATTCCGCTGATGCGGGCGGAAGGGCCATTACCGCCGTCCCGTCAGCGTCCGAAGACGTCCCGGCAAATCTGCACACAAGTTGGCGCCGTGTCAGCGAGCGCGCATGTCTTCTACGAATTGCTGTCCGGAGTTGCGATGCCGTTCGCGTCGGTGATTGGTCCGGTGCCGGCAGCGACGGGTTGGGGCATGAGCACCGCAGTAGTACTTCGCATGGCGGAACGTGCCGATAAGCGTCACGAGGCTGTCCTCGGTGTTGTGAACGGCCTGTTCCTGACGACCGTGTTGGCTCACTTCATACACTGGCCGAAGCGCTGGAGATTTGGTGTGCCAAGCCTGTCCGAGTGCGAAGGACTATGCGGCCCAATCCTGGTGCCTTACAACGGTATTCTTTACATTTCGGGGCTCAGTGCTGTAGCCGGATTGCTGGAGAATGGTCGCCGAGGTGCGGTCCGTGGTGCGATCGTCCCGCTGCTGGGTGTTCCAGTTCTCCTTCGACTGCAGCGGATGGAATTCCGTCGGCTCAGTCTTCAGGCCCGGCGCAATCCTCGGTGGTGGAATCGCCGTCTGCAGATGCAACCGCCCGACCGTTCGACATCGTCAGATCCCGACCAACAGGTGCTAGGGGCAGAGTCATAGCACGGAGTCGACATGGCGAGCCGATCACCCGGGACTGCCCCGAGTTCAGTTGACTCGCGGGGTGTGAATTTCAGGCCGCGGTTGCGACTGGTGTGTGGAGCAGTTCGAACTCTATCGGGGTGAGCCTGCCGAGGGCGCGTTGGCGCCGGCGGCGGTGGTAGGTCCGCTCGATCCAGATGACGATCGCCATCCGGAGTTCGGCGCGGGTTGTCCAGCGTCGTCGGTCCAGGACGTTGCGTTGCAACAGGGCGAAGAACGACTCCATGGCTGCGTTGTCTCCGCAGGCACCGACACGGCCCATCGATCCGTGTAATCCGTTGTGTGACAGCGCGTGGACGAACTTTCGCGATCGAAACTGGCTACCCCTGTCGGAGTGGACAATCGCCGCAACCGGTGAGCGCAGCGCCACAGCGTGGTCCAGCGCCGCCACGGCCAACGACGACTTCATTCGGGAGTCGATCGAGTAGCCGACAATCCGGTTGGAGTAGACGTCTTTGATGGCGCAGAGGTAGAGCTTGCCTTCATCGGTGCGGTGCTCGGTGATGTCGGCCAGCCAGACCTGGTTGGGAGCGTGGGCGCTGAACTGACGTTGCACGAGGTCGTCATGCACGGGCGGCCCGGATCGGCGGTTCAGCCCTCGCTTCTTGGCGAAGATCGACCAGATCCGTTCCTGGGAACACAGCCGTGCGACACGGTTCTCGCTGGCGGTGATCCCGCGCCCAGGCAACTCATCAGCGATGAACCGGTACCCGAAAGCGGGATCATCAGCGTGGATCTCGCGAGCCGCGTTGATCAGGTGCGCGTCGTCCCAATCCCGCTGTGACAGCGGTGCTTTGCGCCACTTGTAGAACGCCTGGGTGGAGAATCCCAGGACCCGGCAGGTCACCGTGACGGGCACGCCGTCAGCGGCAAGGTCAAGGACCAGCGGGTACATCATTTTGGGTTGGCGTCCCGGGACAGATAGCCGACCGCGCGGCGCATCACCTCGGCCTCTTGCTCGAGGAGTTTGATCCGCTTGTGTGCTTCGCGCAGCTGCGCGGCCATGTCCTCAGCATCGGCCGCTGAGGCGGGCTTACCGCGGCCATCCTCACGATCAGCGATCTTGAGCCAGCGGTGCAGGCAAGCCTCCGATATGCCGAAGTCCTTCGCGATCTGGCGCAGCGGCGCCTCGCCCTTGCGGGCCACCGCGATGACGTCGGCACGGAACTCGGCAGGAAACGGTGTCGGCACGAGGTTGATCCTTCCAGCAAGGACGAATCCTCACAGGTCAGGAGTCAACCAAACTGGGGGCAGTCAAGACC
>JAKIXW010000233.1:2669-5623 GCA_022708865.1 Acidobacteriota bacterium | reverse complement strand
GCCACCCGCAACTCGCCGCGACGCGGGAGCAGATACGCCAGCACCCCGATCCACCAGCCGAGTACCAGGGCGCCCACCCACGCCGACGCCTGCGCGATCGTGACACTGCGAGCGACCGCGATGGGATGCAGCCGGTCGCCGCCCTCACCGATCTCACCCGCACCGACCTTGGCGCGCACGTAACCGCCCCAGGCCGCCTCGGCGGCGGCGATCGCGGCCAGCGACAGTCCGGTCCAGATGGTCAACGGCGGGAACCACCGGTAGAGCCACAGCACCAGCAGGTAGGCGACCGCCGCCGTCGCGATCACGGTGGCGGCCAGGTCCCGGGTGCGGGTGGGGGTCACGCGTGCAACTCCAGATCGGTCGGGCGCACGCCGGTGCGCTCGACCGCGTCCAGGTCGGCCAGCAGCCGGGCGACGGGGCGTTCGGTGTCGGTGACGGGCAGCTGTGCATCCGGTTCCACATCCAGCCACGGGATGAGCACGAACGCCCGCAGGTGCGTCAGCGGGTGCGGCAGCGTCAGGCGGTCACTGCGGGAGACCACCTCCCGCAGCGTGCCGTCGGGGTCGCGCTGCTGGACCCGGACCAGGTCGACGTCGAGGGTGCGGGGGCCCCACTTCTGACCGCGGACCCGGTCGGCGGCGCGTTCGGTCTCCTGCGCGAAATTCAGCCAGTCGTGGGCTTCGCGCCGCGGATCCTCGGCAACCACGACGGCGTTGAGGAAGGGGCCCTGGTCGACGCCGCCCCACGGGTCGGTCTCGTACACCGGTGAGACGGCGACCACGCCGTCGCCGAGCGCGTCGACCACCGACTGCAGCCGGCCCAGCCGGTCACCGAGATTGGATCCGATGGACAGGACCACCCGGGTCATGGCACACCTGCGCCTTCCCGCCCCGCCCCTCTACCGCCGCGGCGGGATCGTCGCGCGGTGACGGCAACATCGTTGAACTGCAAGGGAATCGGCGCCGACGGCTTGTGCACCACCACCTCCACGGCATGCACCCGCTGATCGTCCATCACGTCCTCGGCGATCTCGGCAGCCACCGTCTCGACGAGGTTGCGCGCCGGCCCGCCGACGATCGCGGCGGCGCGCTGGGCCAGGGTGCCGTAATCGTAGGTGTCGGCCAGCTGATCACTGGCGGCCGCGGCGGCCAGGTCGATCCACACCGTGATGTCGACGACGAAGTCCTGGCCATCCCGGCGCTCATGGTCGAAGACGCCGTGGTTCCCGCGAACGGTCAAGCCGCGCAGTTCGATTCGGTCAGCCACCGGACCCTCCGGAATTCCACGCGTCGAGTACCGCGAGCGCGTCGACCGACGCGGTCACGTCGTGCACCCGGACACCCCACGCCCCGTGGCCAGCGCCCATTGCGGAGACGACGGCGGTGGCCGTCTCCCGGCCGTCCGGCGGACGCGGCTGCCCGTCGCCACCGGCCAGCAGGGTGCCGAGGAACCGCTTGCGCGACGCGCCGATCAGCACCGGGATGCCGGTGCCGACGAGTTCGGGCAGCGCATGCAGGAGCGCCCAATTGTGTTGTGCGGTCTTGGCGAAGCCGAGCCCGGGATCGATGATCACCCGGTCCGGGTCCACCCCGGCCGACACCGCGGCGTCGACGGCGTCCAGCAGCTCGGCGCGCACCTCGGCGACGACGTCGCCGTAGCCGGGCACCCGGTGCGGGTCGCCGGCCGAGACCGACCGCCAGTGCATCAGGATCCACGGTACCCCGGCGCCGGCCACCACGCCGGCCATGGCGGGGTCGGCGCGCCCGCCCGACACGTCGTTGACGATGGCCGCCCCGTTGTCCAGCGCCGCCCGCGCCACCTCCGCGTGCATCGTGTCGATGCTGACCGTCAGGCCTTGGGCGGCAAGCGATTTGACGATCGGGATCACCCGCGCGATCTCGACGGCCGGGTCGATGCGGACCGCGCCGGGCCGGGTGGACTCGCCGCCGACATCGACGATGTCGGCACCGTCGGCCGCCAGCCGCAGGCCGTGTTCGACGGCCGCCGCAGGGTCCAGGTAGCGACCCCCGTCCGAGAAGGAGTCGTCGGTGACGTTGACGACCCCCATGACCTGTGTGCGCATGGGACTCACTTGCGCAGGATCAGATCCAGCGCCTCGGCTCGAGATGCCTTGTCGGTCTTGAACTGTCCGCGGACGGCCGACGTGGTGGTCACCGCGCCGGGCTTGCGCACACCGCGCATCGCCATGCACAGGTGCTCGGCCTCGACCACCACGATGACGCCGCGCGGATCGAGCTTGCGCATCACCGCATCGGCGATCTGGCCGGTGAGGCGTTCCTGGACCTGCGGGCGCTTGGCGTACAGGTCGACCACCCGGGCGATCTTCGACAGCCCGGTGACCCGGCCGTCGACGCCCGGGATGTAGCCGACGTGCGCGACGCCGTGGAAGGAGACCAGGTGGTGCTCGCAGGTCGAGTACATGGGGATCTGCTTGACCAGCACCAGCTCGTCATGCTGCTCGTCGAACGTGGTGTTCAGCACGTCGTCGGGATTCTCGTAGAGCCCCGCGAACACCTCACGATAGGCCCGCGCCACCCGCGCCGGGGTGTCGATCAGGCCGTGCCGGTCCGGGTCCTCGCCGAGCGCCAGGAGCAGTTCACGCACCGCGGCTTCCGCGCGGGCCTGATCGAAGACCCCGAGGTTGGGGAGCCCTTCCGGAGAGCCGGACGGCGCTTCGGACACCTCTGTGGACATGTTCTCCTCCGTGGTCGTGGTCAGCCGTGCGCTGGCGGATGCGGCGGAGTGTTGGCGCTGTCGGGCGCGTCGGCCTGATGGCGGCCATGAGGCTCCGGATGGCGACCATAGTCCGGCTGGGGCTGCGGCGGGTACGGCTGCCCCGGCGGGGGCTGCCAGGCCGGCGGCTGGCGATACCCCGGTGGGTACCCGTAGCCGTACGGCTGCTGATCCGGCGGTGGCCAGCCCGGCGCGTG
>JAKIXW010000233.1:0-2659 GCA_022708865.1 Acidobacteriota bacterium | reverse complement strand
GGTTGCTGCTGTTGCTGTTGCTGCTGCTGCGGCGACGGTGGCCAGCCCGGTGCATGCCAACCGGCGGGGGCGCCGTAGTCGGGCTGCGTCGGGCCGGCGTCATGTCCGCCGTTGGAGCCGTTGCGGCCGGGCGCACCGCCGGAACCGTTGGGCCCCGGTTGCCGGGCCGCCTCGGCGGCCGCGATGGCCGACTTGAACGCGGGTTCCGGCACCGGCTTCGGCCACTCCTCGCCGCGCTCGATGGCCAGCTCGCCGGGCGTCTTGATGGGCGGCTTGTCGGACGGGATCCGGCCGCCGAAGTCGTCGAACGCGGTGATGCGCGGCCGCTTTTGGACCTCGCCGAAGATCTTCTGCAGCTCGGGCCGGTGCAGGGTCTCCTTCTCCAGGAGCTCGCCTGCCAGCGCGTCGAGGGTGTCGCGGTACTCCGACAGGATCTCCCAGGCCTCGGTGTGTGCGGCCTCGATGAGTTTGCGGACCTCGTCATCGATGTCGCGGGCCACCTCATGGCTGTAGTCGGCCTGGGTCCCCATGGTCCGGCCCAGGAACGGATCGCCGTGCTCGGTGCCGTAGCGCACCGCGCCCAGCTTGGCGCTCATGCCGTACTCGGTCACCATCGCCCGGGCGATCTTGGTGGCCTGGTCGATGTCGGAGGACGCCCCGGTGGTGGGCTCGCGGAAGACGAGTTCCTCGGCAGCGCGCCCGCCCATTGCGAACACCAGCCGGGAGATCATCTCCGAACGGGTCATCAGACCCTTGTCGTCCTCGGGCACGGCCATCGCATGACCGCCGGTGCGGCCGCGGGCCAGGATGGTCACCTTATAGATCGGCTCGATGTCCGGCATCGCCCAGCCCGCCAGCGTGTGGCCGGCCTCGTGGTAGGCGGTGATCTTCTTCTCGTGCTCGCTGATGATGCGGCTCTTGCGCCGCGGACCGCCGACCACTCGGTCGACGGCTTCCTCGAGCGCGGCGCCGGTGATGATGGTGCCGTTCTCGCGGGCGGTCAGCAGTGCGGCCTCGTTGATCACATTGGCCAGGTCGGCGCCGGACATCCCGACCGTCCGCTTGGCCAGGCCGTCCATGTCGGCGTCCGGCGCGATCGGTTTGCCCTGCGAGTGCACCCGCAGTACCGCCTTGCGGCCGGCCAGGTCGGGATTGGAGACCGGGATCTGGCGGTCGAAGCGGCCGGGCCGCAGCAGTGCCGGGTCCAGGATGTCGGGCCGGTTGGTGGCGGCGATCAGGATGACGCCCTGGCGGTCACCGAAGCCGTCCATCTCCACCAGTAGCTGGTTGAGCGTCTGTTCGCGTTCGTCGTGCCCACCGCCGAGGCCCGCGCCGCGCTGACGGCCGACCGCGTCGATCTCGTCGACGAAGATGATGCACGGACTGTTCTGCTTGGCCTGCTCGAACAGATCACGTACCCGGGACGCACCGACGCCGACGAACATCTCGACGAAGTCCGAACCGGAGATGGTGAAGAACGGAACGCCGGCCTCGCCGGCCACGGCGCGGGCCAGCAGCGTCTTGCCGGTTCCCGGCGGACCGTAGAGCAGCACGCCGCGCGGGATCTTGGCGCCCAGCGCCTGATACCGGGCCGGGTTCTGCAGGAAGTCCTTGATCTCGTAGAGCTCTTCGACGGCCTCGTCGGCGCCGGCGACGTCGGCGAAGGTGGTCTTCGGCATGTCCTTGGACAGCTGTTTGGCCCGGGACTTGCCGAAGCCGAAGCCCATCCGGCCTCCGGTCTGCATCCGGGAGAACATCATGAACAGGCCGACCAGCAGCAGCAGCGGCAGCATGTAGATCAGCAGGGAACCGAGCATGCTGCCCTGGTTCACCACGGTGTTCACCTGGGTGTTCTTGGCCTGCAACGCGTCGAACAGGTTGACTGCGTAGCCGGTCGGGAACTTGCTGATGATCTTGCTGGAGTCCGACGTGTCGGAGTTGGCGCTCTTCAGGTCGAGCCGGACCTGCTGTTCGCGGTCGTCGATCTGGGCGCTCTTGACGTTGCCGTCGCGGATCTGGGCCATCGCGACGGAGGTGTCGACCTGCTTGTAGGAGCGGGTGTCGTCGCCGAAGTAGAAGAAGGACCACCCCAGCAACAGGACCACGGCGATCACCGTGAGCGTGCGGATGACATTCTTTCGGTTCATCGTTGGTGTCGATTCATCGATCTGTTTCGCCCGGCATCGCTGACTGCCCGGCCCCGGTCCTTCCAATGCGCGGTAAATGTTCAGGCTACCGCTAGCTCAACGATCAGCAGTTCCCGCATTGGAGAAATCGTGTGCTTCGGTAGAGCGGTGCCGGACAGTGCAGATTCCCCCACCTCCGTCCAGGTCGACACCACCGGCGGGGTGCGCCTGGCGGTGACGCGGGCGGGCCGGCCGGAAGCACCCGTGGTGGTGCTGGTGCACGGCTTCCCCGAGCTGGCGTACACCTGGCGGCACCAGATCCCGGTGCTGGCCGCGGCCGGCTACCAGGTGCTGGCACCTGACCAGCGGGGATACGGGCGCTCGTCGCGCCCGGCCGGCGTCGCCGCCTACGACATCCACGCGCTGACCGGCGATCTGGTCGCACTGCTGGATTCGGTCGGAGCCGAGCGGGCCGTCTTCGTCGGCCACGACTGGGGCGCGACGGTGGTGTGGAACCTGGCGCAACTGCACCC
>JAKIXW010000232.1 GCA_022708865.1 Acidobacteriota bacterium | reverse complement strand
CGAGGGTGCGCAGCTGGTGCGCCACCGACGATGTCGAGGTCAGCCCCACCGCGTCACCGATCTCGCGGATGCTGGGCGGGTAACCGCGGGAGGTCACCGACGCCCGAATGACCTCGAGGATGGTCCGTTGACGTTCGGTCAGTGCGGTGTCGGGGTCCTTGGTATCGGCCATGCAGCCGAATGTAGTCGGCGAGCCGACAAGAATCAAACATGTGTTCGATCCGCGTGTCGCCGGCCGTCGATTGCGTGGACGACCGGCCCGAAGTTGTCCTTCGGCCACGAATCGATCACATGTTCGGATGGGGCTATCCAATCGAACAGATGGGCGATATGGTTTCGAACATAGGAGCGAACCGCAATGACGACGAAAGGGATCGATATGGCCGGCACCGGTATGCCTGAAAGCACCGCCCTGCACGCCTGGGACCTCGAGGACCTGGTGCTCTGGGAGCAGTTGATGACCGCACCGTCCGAACGGCAGCGCCGCTCGGCCCGCCCGCAGCGGGTGCGTGCGCGGCGCGGTCCGGCCCGGCCGGGTGGAGCTACGCTGGCTCACGCGGGCACCGGAGTGCGGTTCTCCCGTGCGACGGGGTTGAATCGGCGGCGTTCGGTGACCACCACCGCGGCCACCATCGGACTGGCGCTGCTGGCCGGTCTCGTCACGCTGTGGCTGGGGGCGCTCGGCCACCTGGGTGGCTCCGCGAGTGACGCGTCGGCGTCGGTGCCGGGCCGGCTCGCGATCGTTCAGGTGCATTCCGGCGAGACGCTGGCGCACGTGGCCGCCCGGGTCGCGCCGGATCTGCCCGTCGGCCAGGTGGTCGATCAGATCCGGGAGCTGAACACCCTCGGCTCGAGCTCGATCCAGGCCGGGCAGACGCTCATCGCGCCGGTGAACTGACCATGCTCCGTCGCGGCGCACCGGCGGGCGTGCTGGTCTGTGTGCCGATCGCGCAGGTAGGCTCGGTGTCGTTCGGCTCGAGTCGCATTCGCCGCGAAGGAGAGGTCATGCATTGTCCTTTCTGCCGGCATCCGGACTCCCGCGTGGTCGACTCCCGCGAGACCGATGAGGGCCAGGCGATTCGACGCCGGCGTTCCTGCCCGGAGTGTGGCCGGCGGTTCACCACCGTGGAGACGGCTGTTCTGGCAGTCGTCAAGCGCAGCGGCGTCACTGAGCCGTTCAGTCGCGAGAAGGTCATCAGCGGTGTCCGTCGCGCCTGCCAGGGCAGGCAGGTCGACGACGACGCGCTGAATCTGCTGGCTCAGCAGGTCGAGGACACCGTGCGCGCCGCCGGATCACCGGAGGTGCCCAGCAACGAGGTCGGGCTGGCGATCCTGGGCCCGCTCCGCGTACTCGACGAGGTGGCGTACCTGCGATTCGCGTCGGTATACCGGTCATTCACCTCGGCCGACGATTTCGAACGCGAGATTCGCGTGCTGCGCGAACACCGCGAGATCTCAACCCCCGGCGGCTGATTCGAGCTCGATCGGCGTCGTTCCGTCGCTGACCACGCGACCGGCCACCCGAACCCAACCGTCCGGATTCCACTTCGTCTCCAACTGCGACCCACGCCCCTGGATGATGATCAGATCTCGGCTGAGGTAATCGGTCATCCGCACTGCGGCCGCGCCGGTCGCCTCGTCCTCCCGGATTCCCAGGTGCGGGGCGAAACTCCGGGACCGGATCGCGCCCGCGGACTCGTCGATCCAGGCCCACAAGTAAACCTCGTCCCCGTCGGCGTAATCGTCGGGATCGGCGGCCAGCAGTTCCTCGACGGAATCCGATTCGTGGATGGCGAACTCGGGCGCCCATTCGGCCCGCGCGGTGATCGCGGTCAACGGGCCGTCGGTGCTGACCGCGACGATTCCCGCCGGCACCGAGAGAGTGCGCACCGGAGTGCCGACCGACGCCAGGTGCCAGGCTGCGCCGACCGTGGGATGACCGGCAAACGGCAACTCCACGGCCGGCGTGAATATATGGGCGGCCGTGGTTGCGGCGCCGGGTCCCGGCAGCTCTACGAATACCGTTTCGCTGTAACCCAATCGGGTGGCCAGCTGCTGGCGGCGGTCCGGCGCCACCGTGCTCGCGTCCACCACGCCCAATGGATTACCGAAATTGCCCGCGGGGTCGGTGAACACCCGGAGGACCGTGACGTCGACAGCCATGACCCGACCTTACGTCGGGCGGTCCGTCAGGTGGCGCTGCGTTCGTCGGCGCCCATGGCGTCGAGCACCGCGACCCTGGTATCGACCGAACCGGACAGGGCACCCTCGCTGATGCCGGCGCGCAGCAGTTGGCGCAGCGCCACGTGATCGTATTCGGCGGGGCGGGTCGAATCGACGAACTGCCGGACCACCTCGACGAACCGGTCCGGGTCGTCGTGGAACGGGAAATGACCGGACCGCTCGAAGATCTCCAATTGCGAGCCGGGCATGGCAGCGTGCGCCATCAGGGCATGCGCGACGGGGATCACCACATCGTTCTCGCCCCAGATGAGTTGCACGGGAACGGATTCGGTCAGATAACAGCGGTCCAGCATGGTGACCACCTGGCCGCGCCAGTCCACCACGGCGCGAAGTGTCCGGGTGAAGGCCGAGGAGGCGGTCGGCTCGGGCAGGTCGCGCAGGATGCGCAGCACGTCGGGCAGGTCGCGGCCGAGCCCCCGCGAGCCGAGCACGGTGCCGGCGACCTTTCCGGCCAGCTGCACCGCGGGCAGCACCATGGGCAGGCGCAGCAGTGCGAGCGCCTCGCCGCCCATCGGCAGTGAGGCCACCCGTAGCGCGACGTGCACGTCCTTGGTGACACCGCCGGAACCCACCAGGATCAATCGTTCGACGAGCTGGGGGAACTGATAGGCGAACTGCATGGCGACGCCGCCGCCCAGGGAATGCCCGACGACGGTCACCTTCTCGATGTCGAGGACACTGAGCAGGTCGCGCATGCCGTTGGCGTACGCGGCAACCGAGTAGTCGGCCCGTGGTTTGTCGGACTGGCCGTGGCCCAGCAGATCCGGCGCGATCACGGTGAACCGCTGCGCCAGCTTCGAGTGAACCGTGCTCCACGTTTCTGAGTTGTCGCCGATGCCGTGGATCAGCAGGACCACCGGCCCCGACCCGGCGATCCGGTATGCGCGCCGGTAGCCGTGGATGATCTGGAACTCGAGCTTGGGCACGATCTCGCGCACCGGACGCAATCTGGTCGAACGTACCGTCATTGGCCACTCCCGTCGTCGTGCGGTGTCACGGGGTGGCGCTACCCGGTGTTGCCCTCAACCACCGCCGTTGTCGTCGCGCAGCTCGCCCTTTTCGTCGGCCTGCTGCGCGAGGAAGCGCTCGAACTCGGCCCCGAGTTCGTCCCCGCTGGGGAGATCCTCGTCGCTCAGCAGGGCGCGGTTCTCCTGGGCGGTGACAAACGCATCGTACTGTCGCTCCAGCGCCGCCACCACTTGAGCGATCTCTGCACTGCCCTCCACCTGTTCGTCGATCCGGTTCCGGATCGACACCGCCGCATCGGTCAGCGCGGTCATCGGGAGGTCCAGCGAACCGATCTTGGCGAGCTGCTCGAGCAATGCCTGGGCGGCCGCCGGATAGTCGGTCTGCGCCAGGTAGTGCGGGATGTGCACGGTATACCCGACGACCTCGTGGCCGTGCTGGGCCAACCGGTACTCGAGCAGACTCGATGCGCTGCCCGGAACCTGGACCTCGCCGACCCACGGGGTGTGATCGGCGATCAGTTCGCGGTCGCTCGAGTGCGCCGTCAGCGTGATTGGCCGGGTGTGGGGGACGGCCATCGGGATGGCGCCCAGGCCGATCGTCCGGCGCACGCTCAGCCGTTCGGCCAGCAGTCGCACCGCCGTCACGAACCGCTCCCATTTGAGGTCCGGCTCCATCCCGGCCAGCAGCAGGAACGGTGTGCCGACGGTGTCGTGCAGGGCGTAGAGACCCAGCTGAGGATCCTCGTAGCCGGTGAAGCGGTCGGTCTTGAATGTCATGGTGGGGCGCCGTGAGCGGTAGTCGAGCAGGTCATCGATCGCGAACGACGCGACCAGCTCGGTGTCCAGCGAGTCGCGGAGGTGGGCGGCGGCCAGCTTGACGGCATGTCCGGCGTCCGAGAACCCCTCCAGCGCGTGGACCAGCACCGGACCCCGGCCGTCCGCCGACGTCAGCTGCGGACCGGGGAACTCCAGTTCGTACATACCGCTGTGATCGGGCTCGTAGTGCTGGTCATGATCAGTCATCGCCGTACCTCCTTCGCCTACCAGTGTCCCACTAGCCCCAACGTCCGGCTGACGACCGGCGATTCCCAGGTCGCTCGGGCAGGATGACCCGATGCGCGTCCCGCTGAGGCTGCCGGTGCGATCGCTGCTGGTAGCGGTGGCGGTCTCGGGTTGCCAGTCGGCGGTGCCGGCGGAACGCCGCTGGGGTGTCGGGGAATCATTGGTCGTCAGGGCGAGTATCCGTCGCTGGCCTGGCTCCGAATGGTTGACGGCACCAGCGGCGCGCCGTGGTTCGACGCCACGACCGAGCAGCTGCTGGCTCGCCGCCGAGATCGCCGGATCCGACGACCCCGGCGATCTGGTGCTGCCCGGCCCGGCGAGGGGCCGGCCGGGCCGGGCCACTGCTGACACTTGTGCACAGTTGCGTCCCCATCCCCAGCCGGGGCCGTCGAATGCCGCAGGCGGCGACGCGGTGACGGACCCGCCGGGGACCGTCTGAGCCATGACACACCACCGAATCGCCTTCAGCCTCAACCGGCCAGGTGCGCTCATCGCCGCGCTGCCAGCCGTCCTGGGATTCACCCCGGCAAATTCCCTCGTGCTGGCCTCGATCGAGGACAGCCGACTCGGCGCGGTCATGCGCGTCGATCTGCCCCATGCGCTCGAGGGTGACCTCGAGCAGATCGCGCACATCCTCGCCTCCGCTTCGCCCGAGGGCGTCATCGCCGTCGTCGTGCAGGCCGACGGCGCCGGTTGTTCGGAGTGCAACGAGGACTACCGGCTGCTCGGCCTGGATCTGGCCGGGGCGCTCGACGAACAGGCCATCGATCTCTGTGCGATCTACGTCGTGGACCGGATCCAGGCCGGCGGTCGTTGGCACTGCGCGGACGGTTGCGGGCAGCACGGCGTGATCGACGATCCGGATGTCTCGCCGCTGGCGGTCGAGGCAGTCGTCGATGGTCGACGGCTCTACGGCAGCCGGGCGGACCTGACGCAGGTGATCGCGGCCGAGGACGGCGCCGAGGCGCTGGTGGACCGCATCCGGGCCGTCGCCGACGACGGCCGGGCCGACCAGGAAGCCGACCCCGATGGACATACTCGCCGAGGCGTCCTCGCCGCGATCGACGCGGCCCAACGGCTCGAGGCCGGCCGCCGCTCGGGATGCGCTCTACGCCCTGGCCGTCGGATTCCACGCGGCCCGCGCGGAGGCGCTGTGGACGCTGCTGGCCCGTCGTCTCCCGAAACCGTGGCGGCTGGAAGCCCTTGTGCTGCTGGCATTCTCGGCCTACGTCCGCAGTGATGGGCCGCTGGCCGGCATCGCCCTTGCCGAAGCCCTGGAGTGCGAACCGGCACATCGAATGGCCCGGATGCTCGACGAGGCGCTGATGTCCGGGATGCGGCCCGTCCAGATTCGCGAGCTCGCACTCAGCGGTTTCCGGGTGGCCGACCGGGTCGGCGTCGAGC
>JAKIXW010000231.1 GCA_022708865.1 Acidobacteriota bacterium | reverse complement strand
CCAGTCGTAGACGTCGGCCCAGTAGGTCGCGAGTTCTCTGGTGTAGTCCAGCGGGATGCCCTGGCTCCAGTCGTCGACGCATTCACGTTCGGGCCAGCGGGTCCGGTGCAGACGCTCGCGCAGATCGGTCAGGTCGGCGTCGGGGATGTCGATGCGGAACGGCTGCACGGCGGACATGCCGTAACCGTAGCGGTAGCGACCACTGTGCTCAGGCCGCCCGATGCGCTGTTGCTTCGTAGGCTGGCCAATAACCTGAACTGGGCTCGACAGGGCCGCCACCGGCAATTCAGTTTCCGCAATTATCGCCGGATCAACGCCGACCGATCTTATTCAGTACGGCTAAATACCGCCTCTGACCAGTGCCCCCGGCAGGATTCGAACCTGCAACCTACGGAGTAGAAATCCGCTGCGCTATCCGTTGCGCCACGGGGGCAAGAAAAACCGCGACGCATGGTCGCAGGGAATGACCACGTGTCAGCCACGTAATTTACATGCGGTCGCCGTTCTGCGACCACAGCCGTGAGCCCAGTTTCGACGGCGACATGTTCGATCGTTCCGTCCCTGTGCAAAGACCCAACGATTGCAAGCCGACGGAGGGCTATCGGTTCGATGGTCGGGCATCACGCCAAGGACAAGGGCGACCTCGGCGTGGCAAAAGCACACGCTGATTTGGTTTCCCAAGGGTTCACGGTCCTGTTTCCAGCCACCGAGCACGCTCCATTCGACTTGGTCGCGTATGCCGATGGCGTGTTTCATCGACTCCAGGTGAAGTGCCCATCGACAAGCGCGCTGTTGATGCGATCTGCATCTGTTCCCCAGACACCGACCAGTGTTACTACATCCGACCGGCTGAATTTCGATCGTCCGCCACCCTGCGCATCACTCCGAGCAAGAACGGCCAACACGTAGGAATCCTGGAGGCGGAAGCCTTCCGCCGCTTTGCGCCGTGATCGTCATGACTCATGTGGATGCCCGCCACACGCGCACCCAGGCTGCTTCGCTTCCAGCCGAGGTTTGGTTATGGTGTGACCCGCGACACAGTCCGACGACCGTCGCGGCGTGGGGCAACGGTGCCCAGTGACCTGCAAAGGTGCAATTGCGATGAGCATGGCGAGTGATCTGACCGAGCGCTGTTCGACGGCGGGCGCCCAGGCGTTGCGTCTGGCCGCCGACCCGGCCGACACGTTGCGCGCCGCGGCCCTGCTGTTGCGGAGCTGCCCGTCGTTGGCGGTCTGGCTCGCGGGCTGGGCGTTCACCGAACTCCCGCTGCACGTCCTGGCCGGCCACGCCCTGAGCGCCGTCAACGCTCCCGTCGTGAACGGGCTGACCAACGGATTGGCCGCTCAACGCGCGGACCGGGTACTGCGCGAGGCCCTGGTGGAAGCCCATGGCGATGACTACGCCGATCATGTGCACCACCCCGAATCCGACGAGGTAACTCCGCGCCGCAGCATCGCCGGCCTCTGGCACGCCACCCAGCACAACCGCCGGTATGCAGTCGCCACCGACGTGTCCTACGGCCCGGCCGGCCGCGACCATCGGCTCGACATCTGGCGACGGCCCGGAGCGGATACCTGTGGCCGAGCGCCGGTGCTGCTGCAGGTGCCCGGTGGCGCCTGGGCGCTCAGTGAGAAGCGCGGTCAGGCGGTTCCGCTGCTGAGCCGCATGGCCCAGCTGGGCTGGGTCTGCGTGCGGATCAACTACAGCCGCGTGCCCGGCAGCCCCTGGCCGGCGCACATCATCGACGTCAAGCGGGCGATCGCTTGGATCCGCGCGAACATCGCCGAATACGGCGGCGACCCGGACTTCATCGCTGTCACCGGCGGCTCGGCCGGCGCCCACATCGGCTCGCTGGCCGCGCTGACCGCCAACGATCCGGCGCTGCAACCGGGATTCGAGAACGCGGACACCACCGTGCAGGCCGCCGTGCCGTACTACGGCGCCTACGACCTGACCGATCCGACGCATATGTGCGACCTCATGATGCCGTTCCTGGAGCGATTCGTGCTGCGCGCGTCGTTGGCCGACCGCCCCGATCTGTTCGCGGCGGCGTCGCCGATGACGTACGTGCACCGCGACGCGCCGCCGTTCTTCGTCCTGCACGGTCGCAACGACGCGATCATCCCGCGCGGACAGGCGCGCGGCTTCGTCGACGCGTTGCGTGCCGCCGGCGCCCGCACCGTCGGCTACGCCGAACTTCCCAACGCCCACCACGCGTTCGACGCGCTGGCCACGGTACGTGCTCAGATCGCCGCCGATGCGGTCGCCGACTTCCTGGGCATCGCCTACGGCCGGAGCCAGAGCACGTCCTTGTCGACGGCCCGCACCGGCTGACGCGCACGCCGCGAATCCTCCCCGTCGGCCCGTCGAGCGGACTAGCGTGGTTGCCGGTAATCGGTGGGACGGGCCCGCAGTGGAGGACGGCGTGTGACGAGCGAGACCGCGGATCGGCGGCTACCCGACCAGTTGGGCGCGGTGGACCATTTGCTGCACCGCGGCGAGGCCAATCCGCGCACCCGATCCGGGATCATGGCGCTCGAGGTGCTCGACAGGGCCCCGGACTGGGAGCGGTTCCGGACCAACTACGAATACGCCTCGCGCCGGGTGACCCGATTGCGGCAGAAGGTCGTCACACCGACGTTGCCCACCGCATCGCCGCGGTGGGTGGTCGATCCGGATTTCAATCTCGACTTCCACGTCCGGCGGGTGCGGGTGCCCGAACCCGGCACGCTGCGTGAGGTTTTCGACCTGGCCGAGGTGATCCTGCAGTCCCCGTTGGATATCTCCCGGCCGCTGTGGAGTGCGACCCTGATCGAAGGGCTGCGCGACGGACGGGCGGCTCAGTTGCTGCACATCAGCCACGCGGTGGCCGACGGTCTGGGCTTCGTGGAGATGTTCGCGCAGATCTACGACCTGGAACGTGATCCGGAGCCGGGATCCGTGCCGCCACTGCCGATTCCCGAGACGCTGTCACCCAACGACCTCATGCGCGACGGCCTCAGCGCCATCCCCGGCGCGGTGGCCGGTGGAGTACGCAACATTGTCAGCGGGGCGGTCGGCGCGGTGGGGCGGGCGGTTTCCGAGCCCGGTTCGCTGGTGTCCGGCGCGGTAAAATACGCCACCTCCAGTGCACGGATGATGCGCCGGGCGGCCACCCCGTCCCCGCTGCTGAGCATGCGCAGCCTGTCCAGTCGGACCGAAGCGATCGACATCCGGTTGGCGGATCTGCACCGCGCCGCCAAGGCGGCGGGCGGCTCCATCAACGACGCCTATCTGGCCGGTCTGTGCGGGGCGCTGCGGCGCTATCACGATGCGCTGGGGATACCGATCGCCACGCTGCCAATGGCGGTCCCGGTGAACCTGCGCCACGATTCGGATCCGGCCGGCGGGAACCGGTTTGCCGGGATCAACCTCGCAGCTCCCATCGGAACCGCCGATCCCACGTTGCGAATCAAGAAGATTCGGGCGCAGATGACCCAGCGCCGCGGCGAGGCCGCCATCGACGTGATCGGGGTGGTTGCCCCCTTGCTGTCGGTGGTACCCGATGCGTTGCTCGAGACGGTGACGGCCAGTGTGGTGTCCTCGGATGTGCAGGCGAGCAATGTCCCGGTGTACCAGGAGGACACCTTCATCGCCGGGGCCAAGGTGCTGCGCCAGTACGGACTTGGCCCACTGCCGGGAGTCGCGATGATGGTCGTGCTCGTTTCGCGTAGCGGGTGGTGTACCGTCACGGCGCGCTATGACCGGGCCGCGATCACCGATGTATCGCTGTTCGCCAGATGCCTGCAGGAAGGTTTCGACGAGGTGCTCGCTTTGGCAGAAGAACCTGTGCCGCAGGTGATTCCGGCGTCATTCACGGTGGACGAAGGTGCCGCTGGCGGGATGGAACCGTCATGACCCGGCCGGGAAAGATGCGCCTGCCGGGCACCGTCGCCGAGGTGATGGCCAGCCCGGCCGGGCCGCACATCGGTGCGTTCTTCGACCTGGACGGCACCCTGGTGGCCGGTTTCACCGGCGTCATCATGACCCAGGAGCAATTCCTGGCGCGACAGATGGGGATCGGCGACTTCATCGCGATGATCCAGGCCGGTCTGAACCACCAACTCGGGCGCGCGGAGTTCGAGGACCTCATCGGTACGGCGGCCAGGGCGATGCGCGGCCGTTCGCTCAGCGACCTCGATGAGATGGGCGAGCGACTGTTCCGACAGAAGATCGAGGCCAAGATCTATCCCGAAATGCGCGATCTTGTTCGCGCCCACATGGACCGAGGCCACACGGTGTGCCTGAGCTCCTCGGCGCTGACCATCCAGGTCGAGCCGGTTGCGCGGTATCTGGGCATCGCCAACACCCTGACCAATCGGTTCGTCGTGGACGAGCACGGTACGGTCAATGGCGAGATCGTCGAACCGATCCTGTGGGGTCCGGGCAAGGCCAACGCGGTACAGAAGTTCGCCGCGCAGAACGACATCGACCTGGCCGACAGCTACTTCTACGCCGACGGCGACGAGGACGTCGCGCTGATGTATCTGGTGGGCAATCCGAGGCCGACCAACCCCGAGGGCAAGATGGCCGCGGTGGCCCGCCAACGGGGTTGGCCCATAACGAGATTCAGCAGCCGCGGCGGCACCGGGCTCACCAGCACCGTACGGACCCTGGCCGGCGTCGGGGCGATGTTCCCGATCGCCGCCGGTGCCGTCGGCTGGGGGATGCTGACCCGCAACCGCCGTCGCGGCGTGAACTTCTTCACCGGTACCTGGGGGCCTACGCTGCTGGCCGCCAGCGGCGTCAAACTCAATGTGCTGGGCCGGGAGAACCTGACCGCGCAGCGCCCGGCGGTGTTCATCTTCAACCACCGCAACAACTTCGACCCGGTGATTACCAGCGCCCTGGTTCGCGACAACTTTACCGGCGTGGGTAAGAAGGAGCTCGAACGCGACCCCGTGGTGGGCACGCTGGGCAAGCTGTTGGACGGGGTATTCATCGATCGCGACGACGTGAAGTCGGCGGTCGAAGAGCTTGGAAAAGTGGAAGACCTTGCTCGCAAAGGTCTTTCGGTGGTCATCGCTCCGGAAGGCACGCGGCTGGACACCACCGAGGTGGGTCCCTTCAAAAAGGGACCGTTCCGCATCGCGATGGCCGCGGGCATCCCGATCGTGCCGATCGTGATCCGCAACGCGGAGGTGATCGCTGCACGGGACTCCTCGCTGATGAATCCGGGCACGGTGGATGTCGCGGTATTCCCGCCGATCTCGCTTGCCGAGTGGACCGTCGATGATCTGGCCGAGCGGATTGCCGGTATTCGGCAGCTTTACCTGGACACCCTGAAGAACTGGCCGGCCGAGACCCTGCCGGACATCGCCCCGTATCTGGTGCGGGCGAAGAAAGCCTCCGCGCAGAAGGCTGCGGCCAAGAAGGCGCCGGCCAAGAAGACGCCGGCCAAGAAGGCGCAGCGGGCGGCTGCCAAGAAGGCCGCACCCCGGGCGGCCGCCCAGCAGGCTCCGGCCAAGAAGACCCCGCGGGGCAGGCAGTGAAGGACCCGACGAGCGTAGCTGCCTACGAGGTCACCGGCGATTCGCTGGTGCTGGCTGCTGTGTCGTCGCCGGCCGAGGAGGACCTGCTCGCCGAATGGGTTGCCGCACAACGGCGCAGCCATCCCGAGGCCGAGATCGAGGTGCTTCGATTGCCGCGCGGTGA
>JAKIXW010000230.1:5468-5709 GCA_022708865.1 Acidobacteriota bacterium | reverse complement strand
GCTGCCAGGTGGCGGGCGCATCGGCGAACTCACCGAACAGGATGAAGTTCGCGTCACTGGGGATGACCCGGAAACCCATGCCTGTCAACGCCTGCGACACCCGCTCGCGTTCCGCGATCAGCGTCGCGACGCTGCCGAGCGTGTCGTCGGCATGGCGCAGCGCGGCGCGCGCGGCGGCCTGCGTGACCGAAGACAGGTGGTAGGGCAGGCGCACCAGCAGCATCGCGTCGATGACGGCGGG
>JAKIXW010000230.1:0-5423 GCA_022708865.1 Acidobacteriota bacterium | reverse complement strand
CAAAAGCGAAGGCCTTGCTCATGGTGCGGCTGACGATCAGCTTGGCCGGATAGTCGGCCAGCAGCTCGACACCGCTGGGCTGCGAGGAGAATTCGCCGTACGCCTCGTCGACGATCATGACGCCGCCGTCCTGCAGACACAGCGCGTCGAGCAGCAGTCGCAGATCGTCGAGCGAAACACTCTGTCCCGACGGGTTGTTGGGGCTCGTGACGAACACGACGTCGGGGGTGTGCTCCTTGATCGCGGTCGCGGCCACCGCGGCATCGAGACCGAAGTCGTCGCCCCGGTTGGCCACCAGCCATCGGGTCTGGGTGCCGTCGGAGATGATCGGGTGCATCGAGTACGACGGCACGAAGCCGAGCGCGCTGCGCCCGGGACCACCGAACGCCTGAAGCAACTGCTGCAGGATCTCATTGGAACCGTTGGCCGCCCAGACGTTCTCGACACCGACCGCGGTGCCGGTCTGCGCGCTCAAATAGGCGGCCAGATCGGTGCGCAGCGCGACCGCGTCACGGTCGGGATAACGGTGCAACTCCCCCGCCACCTCGCGCACCGACTGCGCGACATCGTCGATCAGGGCCCGCGTCGGTGGGTGCGGGTTCTCGTTGGTGTTCAGCCGTACCGGAACCGACAACTGCGGCGCCCCGTAGGGGCTCTTGCCGCGCAGATCGTCGCGCAGCGGCAGGTCGTCGAGCGTGATGCTGCTGCCGGGCACCCCGGTCACCGCTCGAACCTCCGGCGCACGGCTTCGCCGTGGCTGGGCAGGTTCTCGGCCTTGGCCAGCGTGATGACGTAGCCCGACACGTCCTTCAGCGCCGCCTCGGTGTAGTCCACGACGTGGATGCCGCGCAGGAAGGTCTGCACCGACAATCCACTGGAATGCCGGGCGCAGCCCGCGGTGGGGAGCACATGGTTCGAGCCTGCGCAGTAGTCACCGAGGCTCACCGGTGACCACGGACCGACGAAAATCGCTCCGGCAGAACGGATCCTGCCCGCGACAGCGGCCGCGTCGACGGTCTGGATCTCCAGGTGCTCGGCGGCGTAGGCGTTCACGGTGCGGATCCCGGCCTCGATGTCGTCGACGAGGACGATCGCCGACTGCTGCCCACCCAGCGCGGCCGTCACCCGCTCGCGGTGCACGGTGGTCTCCAGCTGTACGGCCAGCTCGCGGTCGGTGGCGTCGGCCAACTCGGCGCTGTCGGTGACCAGGACGCTGGCGGCCATCTCGTCGTGCTCGGCCTGACTGATCAGGTCCGCGACGACGTGCGCCGGGTCGGCGGTGTGGTCGGCCAGGATCGCGATCTCGGTGGGGCCGGCCTCGGCGTCGATGCCGACCGCCGACCGGCAGATGCGTTTGGCGGCGGTGACGTAGATGTTGCCGGGCCCGGTGATCATGTCGACGGGAGCCAGCTCGGCACCGTCGCTGTCGGTGCCGCCGTAGGTCAACAGCGCCACGGCCTGCGCGCCGCCGACGGACCATACCTCGTCGACGCCGAGCAGCGCTGCGGCGGCGAGGATGGTCGGGTGCGGCAGCCCCCCGAAGTCGGCCTGTGGCGGGCTGGCGATCACCAGCGACTCAACCCCGGCCGTCTGGGCCGGCACCACGTTCATCACGACGCTGGATGGATAGACGGCGTTGCCGCCCGGTACGTAGAGGCCGACGCGTTCGACGGGCACCCAGCGCTCGGTCACGCTGGCGCCGGGAGCCAACTGGGTGACGGTGTCGGTGCGGCGCTGATCGGCGTGCACGGTCCGGGTGCGGGTGATCGCCACCTCGAGGGCGGCCCGCACCGCCGGATCCAGCTCGGCCAGGGCGCCGGCCAGCGCAGCTGCGGGAACACGGACGGATTCGGGACGCACCCCGTCGAAGGATTCGCCGAATTCCAGGGCCGCCGCGGCACCGCGTCCGGCGACGGCCTCGACGATCGGCCGGACCTTGGGCATCACGGCGTCGACGTCCACGCCCCCGCGCGGCAGCGCGGCACGCAGTTGCGTGGCCGTGAGCACACGGCCACGCAGATCGTTCCGGGTCATCTCGAAACCAGCCATCACGGTAATTGTCCCTGATCGGTCCAGCCGATAAAAATCGCTCGAGCTGCACGGCTCGGCGTTGCGACACTGCGGCGATGGAACTCGGGTTGTGGCTGGCGTTCGTGGGCGGCCTCGTCAACCAGACCAATATGCCGTCACTCAGGGGCAGCTCAGCATCTTTCAGCGGGCTTTCAGCGGCAGTCGTCGAAGCTGTTGCCCGTGACCAGCTTCCCCAACTGCTCCGCAGATCAATGTGATTCCATCGCCGAGGCCCGGCGAACCGCCGCAATCGCGCATTCGGCTCGTCCTTCGCCTGCGCGGTTCGTGATGCGCAGACTGCCCCACGTCACGGCGCTGATCTGGGCGCTCAGAGTCGTCGCCACCACTCTGGGTGAGACGGCAGAGATCTGCTCGCCCAGACGCTGCACGTCGGCTACCTGATCAGCACGGCCGCTTTCTTGATCGCCTTCCTCATTGCGGTCGTCGTCCAGCTCGACGCCGGCCGGTTCTACCCGTGATCTTCTGGACCGTCATCGCGCTGTCGAGTACAGCCGGCACCACCCTGTCGGACTTGATGATCGGGCGTGGTGCACTCGATCGCACAGTTGATCGGCCCCGGCGACGCCGAGACGGCTGTCGAAGTGGGCGACCCATTCGATCCCGCAACCCAGATGGGTCCGCTGGCGATGGCCCGGCAGCGCGACCGGGTGGAGGGCTACATCGCCAAGGGCATCGAAGAGGGGGCGACACTGGTGACCGGCGGCGGTCGCCCCAAGCACCCGCGAGGTGGCCGGCCGGTTGCGTTCGGGAACTGTGGGACACAACGGCTTCAAGCTCGACTACGGCATCGGCTTCGGGGGATTCAAACAATCCGGCATCGGCCGCGAGGGCGGCGTCGAGGGTCTGCTGCCCTACCTCGAGCACAAGACGGTGCTACTCGACGCGCCGCCGACGGGCGCGTGAGCCGCTACATATCCAGCCCGATGTCGAGCACCCGGACCGAATGGGTCAGCGCCCCGACGGCCAGGTAGTCGACACCGGTGCCGGCATAGGCGGCCGCGTTCTCGAGTTCCAGTCCGCCCGAGGATTCGAGTTTCACCCGCGGGGCGCGGGTGTCGCGGCGCTGGACGGCGATCTGGGTTTCCCAGACCGCGAAGTTGTCGAGGAGGATCAGACCCGGTTCCCCGAGATCCTCACCGAGCACCTCGTCGAGCTGCTCGAGGGAATCGACCTCAACCTCGCACGGCAGGTCGGGTGCGGCCGCCCGGACGGCTCGTAGCGCGGCCAATACCGACCCGGCCGCCGCGACGTGGTTGTCCTTGATCAGGGCCGCGTCGCCCAGGCCCATCCGGTGGTTGAGTCCGCCGCCGACGCGGACCGCGTATTTCTGCAGGGCGCGCAGTCCGGGCAGGGTCTTTCGGGTGTCGCGGATGCGGGCCCGGGTGCCGTCCGCGGCGTCGACCCATCGGGCGGTGGCCGTCGCGATCCCCGATAGGTGGCAGACCAGGTTCAGCATGGTGCGTTCAGCCGTCAGCAGCCCGCGGGTATCGGCTTCCAGGGTGAGCAGCGCATCGCCGCGGCGCAGCCGGTCGCCATCGTCGGCGCGCCCCAGGACGCGATAGCCGTCGGCGCCGAGCACCTCGTCGAGCGTCAGGAGCGCGATGTCGATCCCGGCGACCACACCGTCGGCGCGGCTGACGAGCGCCGCGGTGGTGACGGAATCGGCCGGCACCGTCGCGATGGTGGTGATGTCGGGGCCGTAGCGCAGGTCCTCGTCGAGACCCTTCCGGACCGTGGCGCGTGCCTCCACGAGTTCGTCGTGTGTCAGCTGCATCAGCACAGCACCGCCGGGACGTCTGCAACCGCACGGTCCTCGACGATGCGCACTACGGTGCTGCGGGCCTGGGCCGGATCGGTGTCGGGGAAGTCCGAACGATGGTGGCAGCCGCGGCTTTCCGTGCGGATGGTCGCCGCGGCGACCAGCGCGCCGGCCGTCGCGGTCAGTGCGACGTCCTCGAACGCGCGCCGGGTGCGGGGCTCGGTCATGGTTGTGGCAGCGAGTGTTTCGCCGAGCTTGGCCAGACCGGCCGCATCCCGCATCACCGAGGCATGTTCGGACATCGCGGTCTGCAACATGGTCCGGTCGAGCACCGGGAAAGCGCGACGCTCGGGCAGTACGGCGCGGACGGCACCACTGTTGGCGGCGTGGGTTGCGGCCAGCCGGCCGGACCGCTGCCCCACGACCAGTCCTTCGAGCAGACTGTTGGACGCCAGCCGGTTGGCGCCGTGCATGCCGGTGCGTGCGACCTCCCCCGCGGCGAACAGGCCGGGAAGTTCCGTCCGGCCGTGGACATCGGTGCGGACACCGCCGCAGCTGTAGTGCGCGCCGGGAACCACTGGAATGCGTTGGCGGGTCGGGTCGATGCCGGCAGCCCGGCACACCGCGGTCACGGTCGGGAATCGGGCTTCGAAGCCGGCGATGCCGCGGGTGTCGAGATACACGCAGTTGTCCCCCGTCTGCCGCAACCGGGCGTCGACCGCCGCCGAGACCACGTCGCGGGGCGCCAGGTCGCCCATCGGATGTACGCCATCCGTTACTGAAAGACCCTTGGCATCAACGAGTTTGGCACCCTCGCCGCGGATGGCCTCGGTGATCAGTGGGCGCCTGCCGCCACCGTGACCGGCAAAGAGCATCGTCGGATGGAATTGGACGAACTCGACGTCGCTGACCGCCAGACCGGCCCACAGCGCCAGGGCAATGCCATCACCGGTAGAGCCCTCCGGGTTGGTCGTCGCGCGGTACAGGTGGCCCAGTCCGCCGGTGGCCAGGATCACCGATGGGGCATGCAGGACACCCGGCCCGTCGGGACTGTGCACCAGGACCCCGGTGACCCGCCCGCCGTCGTGGAGTACCTGTGTGGCGACGTGGCCGCGTCTGATGTCCAGCAGCGCCGCGGCCCGATCCAGCGCCCGTTGCACCTCGGCACCGGTGGCGTCGCCCCCGGCGTGGATGATCCGGCGCCGGGAGTGGCCGCCCTCGCGGGTCAACGCCCAGCGGCCCGGCGCGGACTCGTCGAATCGGGCTCCGTCGGAGACCAGGTCGGCCACCGCGGCGTAGCCATCGGCGACGATCGAGCGAACGGCCTCGAGGTCGCAGAGCCCGCCGCCGGCGGCCAGGGTGTCACGGACGTGCGCGTCAACCGAATCGTCGTTGTCGGGCAGGACGACGGCGATGCCACCCTGGGCGTAGAACGTGGCCGTGGCGCCCTCGGCCTCCGAGGCCTTGGACAACAACACCACCTTGCTGCCGCTGCGGTGCGCGGCCAGTGCAGCGGCCAGACCCGCGACACCCGTGCCGATCACGACGACGTCGGCGCGCTGCTGCCAGAGGC
>JAKIXW010000022.1:24880-25112 GCA_022708865.1 Acidobacteriota bacterium | reverse complement strand
ATGGTTCCTGTTCCTGCCGCAGCTGCGGTTCGGGATCGAGGCGATCGTGGCGCGCGCGAGCGCCGCCGAATCGGCCGGTTTCGACGGCATCGCCTTCATCGACCACCTGGAGCCCCCGGCCGCCGCCGACCAGCCGATCTGGGAGGCCATGACGCTGGCCACCTGGGTGGCCGCACACACCGAGCGGCTGCGGATCGGGCACCTGGTGCTCTGCGACGCGTTCCGGCACCCC
>JAKIXW010000022.1:18796-24853 GCA_022708865.1 Acidobacteriota bacterium | reverse complement strand
AGCGGCGGCCGGTTCGAGCTGGGCCTGGGGTCCGGATCCTGGCCCGCGGAGTTCACCCGCTTCGGGCTGCCCGACGCCGACGACGCGAAGGCCAGGGCGGCCCGGCTGGCCCGCGACGTGGCCATCATCCGGGACTGCTGGGGCTGCGACGGCGAGACCCCGATGACGCAGAAACCGCTTCCGCCGCACCGGATCCCGCTGCTGTTCGGCGGCACCGGCAAGACCACCCTGGCGCTGGCCCGGCAGTACGGCGACTGGTGGAACATCCCGTCGCACCAGCTGGACCGGCTGCCCGCGCTTGCCCCGGCCGCCGGTGCCGCCCGGGTGTCCCTGCAGCAGATGGTGGGGTTCGTGCCCGAGGGCGAGGACGCCGCCGCCATCGCCGAAACCAGCAAACGACGCTTCGGCTACCTGGGCACCGGCCTGGTGTGCGGCGACGCCGCCGCGATGGTCGAGCACTTCGCCGCGCTGGCCGACCGGGGGGTGGCCCGGTTCTACGTCTGGTTCGCCGATTTCGCACCGCCGGCGGTGCTGCACGAATTCGCCGAGACCGTGATCACCCCGATGAGTACCCGCTGACCGAGAGGAATCCCCGCCGATGACCACCGAAACCGAGACCGCCGAATGGACCCTGGGCGAACTGCTCGAGCTGTTCGACGTCGCCGCCCCCGACGCCTCCGGCGCGCTGTCGGCGCCGACCGGACGCGCCGGTGAGGACGAGCGCCAGGTCGTCGAGGGCACCCAGGTGCTGGCCCAGGCGATCGTCGCGGTCGCCAAACGGTTCCCGGACAAGTCGGTGCGCTCGGCGCACGCGGTGTTCAGCCGCGCGGTGATGGTCGGCGCGCCGGTCGAACTCGGGATCGACGTGTTCCACGAGGGCCGGTCCACCGCCACCGCGCTGGTGACCGCCACCCAGAACGGGAAGCGCTGCATCACCGTCACGGTGCTCGCCGATGTGCCGTCCGAGGACGTCATCCGTCATGAGCTGCCGAGGCCGGTGGTGGCCGGCCCGGCCGACGCGAACGTCGCGGAGATGCCGATGACCGGGCGGCAGCTGCGGCTGGTCGACGTGGTCGACGTCAACAGTCCCGACGAGGTCGGCCCGCCCGAACTGTACGCCTGGCTGCACTACGACCCGGCGCCGGCCCGCGACGATTTGGCCAAGGCGTTGATCGCGTATTTCACTGGGCACCTTGGTATTTCGACGACGATGCGCGCACACGAGGGCATCGGAACCGCACAGGCGCACCTGACGGTTTCCACCGCCCCGATGACCGTCACGGTGTCGTTCCACGAACCGTTCAACTGGGACGGCTGGCTGCTCTACACCCATGAGAGCACCCAGGTCGGCGCCGGCATGTCCTACGTGCGCGGCACCGTGCACACCGAGGACGGCCGGCTGCTCGCGTCGTTCACGCAGGACGCGCTGATCCGCCCGTTGCGGACCACCGATAACTCGATCAAGGCGCAGTCCCGGCTCTGAACCCCCTGCCGAGCAGACGCAAAAGGCCCCTTTCTCGCGTGGGGAAGGGGCCCTTTGCGTCTGCTCGCGGTCAAGGCATAGCGGGAATCACGGGTGATCGAGGTCGCGGGCCCCAAACGTGTCGCACTTGTTGGGGTTGCCGGTCTGGTACCCGACGGTGAACCACGCCTGACGTTCGGCCGACGAGCCGTGCGTCCAGGACTCCGGGTTGACCCGGCCGGTGGCCTGCTTCTGGATCCGGTCGTCACCCACTGATGACGCCGCCGATAGCGCGTCGGCAATGTCCTTGTCGCTCAACGGCTGCAGGAACGTCACGTCGGTGCCGGGCTGCTTGGTGATGGCGGCGTAGTGCGCCCACACTCCGGCGTAGCAGTCGGCCTGCAACTCGGTCCGCACGCTGTTGCCCTCGGCGCCCTGCGGCCCCTGCTGCGCCTTGCCGATGTTGCCCAGCAGGTTCTGGACGTGGTGGCCGTATTCGTGGGCCACCACGTACTCCTGGGCCAACGGCCCACCGCTGGAACCGAATTGGTTGACCAGCACCTGGAAGAAATCCGTGTCGAAGTAGGCCACCCGGTCGGCCGGGCAGTAGAACGGGCCGACGTCGGACGTGGCCGGCCCGCACGCAGTGTCGGTCTGCCCCTTGAACAGCTTCATGTGCGGCGGCGTGTAGCCCTTCATCAGCTCGCTCCACACGCCGTCGACGGAGTTGCCGGTCGCGATCATCCGGCACTCGATCTTCTCGTTGGCATCCTTGCCGGTGCGGCACTGGCTGACGTCGAAGCCGGGCGCGTCGACGCCGCCCTGCGGCTCGATGGCCTGCTGGCTGAGCACCGAGCCGGGATCGCCGCCCAGGAACAGCGTGAGCAGCAGGATCACCAGCCCGACCATGCCGCCGCCGATGGCGATACCGCCACCGCCGCCCGGGAAGCCGCCGCCGCCCCCGCTGGTCGAGGTGCGACTGGTGTCGATCCGGACACCTTCGTTGAAGGTCATGCTGGCCCCTTCGAGGTCACGCTGCATCGCATTGCCGTACAGCTTTGCACACTACGATTTTGCCGTGGCGGTCGTTGCTCGAGTTGAGACCACCGTCGTCACCCGGGCCGGCGCGGTCCGCGGGACGCGGGAAGGGTCGGTCGCGGTGTGGCGCGGCGTGCCGTACGCGGAGCAGCCCGTCGGCACCCGGCGTTTCATGGCACCGGGCCCGTTGCCGCCGTGGGAGGGCGTTCGCGACGGCACCCGGCACGGTCCGCTGCCACCGCAGGGCAAGACGTTCGTCGGCGGTGGCCGCGACGATCCGAAGCATCGCGACGAGGCGTGCCTGACGCTGACGGTGTGGTCGCCGGATCCGGGCGCCGCGCTGCCGGTCATGGTGTGGATCCCCGGCGGCGCGTTCGCGTTCGGGGCCGGTCAGTTCCAGCTGTACAACGGGTCGAGGCTGGCGGCCAACGGCAACGTCGTGGTGGTCAACGTGACCTACCGGATCGGCGTATTCGGCGGGTTCGAGCTCGGTTCTCTCGGCGCCGGCTTCGACGACAACCTGTGCCTGCGTGACCAGATCGCGGCGCTGGAGTGGGTCCGCGACAACATCGCCGCGTTCGGCGGTGACCCCGACCGGGTGACGGTGTTCGGCGAGTCGGCGGGTGCGACGTCGGTATTGGCGTTGCTGGCCAGCCCGGCGGCCCACGGACTGTTCGGCCGCGCGATCGCGCAGTCGCCGGCGTTGCCGTTGATCGCCGACCGCGACACCCGGGCCGAGCAGGCGCAGCGGTTGGTCGCCGACCTGGGCGTGACGCCGGCCGAACTCAAGGAGTTACCGCAGCGCGATCTGCGCCGGGCGGCCGGGCGCGAACAGCTGCGCAGCGTCGGGACCTCGCCGACGCTGGCCTACGGGCTCACCCACGGCACCGAACTGCTGCCGCACCATCCGGTGCCCGCGGCGCGCGCCGGCGCCGTCGCACCCGTGCCGCTGATTGTTGGCACCAACAGCCACGAGGCATCGATGTTCGCCTGGTCGCGCCCGCCGATGTTGCCCACCGCCGCACCGCTGGTCGACGATTACTTCACCCGGGTGGCCCCCGCCGACCGCGACCGGATGCTGGCGGCGTATCCGGGCTATCCGCGCCGGCGCGCCCTGGTGGCGTTCGGCTCCGACGTCATGTTCGGCGCCCCGACCTGGGCATTCGCCGACGCCTACAGCGCGTGCGCGCCCACCTACGTCTATCGCTTCGACCACGTCACGTCGACGCTGCGGGCGCTGGGCCTGGGCGCCACGCACGGCAGTGAGATCGTGCACGTGCACCACAGTTACGGCTCCTACCTCGGCCGCAAGCTGCACCCGCTCGGCCGGCACGTGCCGCCGGCGGTGGGGCGGCGCATGCAGCGGTACTGGCTGGAGTTCGCCGGCGGCAACCCGCCCGGCCCGGATTGGCCGCGGTATCGGGTTCCGCGCCGGGCTGTCCGGATCATCGGCACGACGCGTGACGCGACGGTGGACGATCCCGACGCGGTGCGTCGCCTCGCCTGGGAGGGTCTGCACGGCAACGGCTTTGAGGGCTCTGAGTCCCTGGGCGTCAGCGGCTGACGGCGAACCGGGTGTCGCTGTAGCTGCGCAGGTTGTAGAGGAATCGCTGGAACAGCCAGCCCATCACCGGCCTGCCCAGGGTCATGCCGAGCCGGCCGGCCAGGCCGTTCGGCTTCATCGCCATCACCCAGGTCAGGTGGCAGCCGGTGGGCGTCCGGACCACCCGGTAATCCTCGGCGAACGCGGTGATCGTCCGGGTGGTGGACTCGTTGAACCGGAAAGCCATGTGCGTGAACGGCTCCCAGGCCAGGAATTCCTCATCGCCGGTGATGCCGCCGCGCATGTCCACGGTGCGGGTGGTGCCCACGCCGCGGGGTTCCGGCGAGGTCCAGGTGACCTTGGTGATCGCCGAGGCCCAGTGCGGCCAGGATTCGGCATCGGCCAGCACGTCGAACAGCTGCTCGGGCGTGATCGCCAGGTCGACCGTGCTGACGAACCGGAACGGCGCGGTCTCGGTGAAGTCGAGGCCGACCCGCTGGCAGGGATAGCGCTTGGGCATGGGCGGCAGCTTACTGGGACCCCTCTAGACTGGGCAGTCGTCTTCCCCAGAGCTCTAGGAGTGTTTGTGCTGCGCAGTCACGATGCCGGGTCGTTGCGGGCCGCCGACGCCGGAAACACGGTGACGCTGGCCGGCTGGGTGGCCCGCCGGCGCGACCACGGCGGCGTCATCTTCATCGACCTGCGCGACGGCAGCGGCGTTGCCCAGGTGGTGTTCCGCGACGAGGGAGTGCTGGCGCAGGCGCACCGGCTGCGCGCCGAGTTCTGCGTCGCCGTCACCGGCGTCGTCGAGATCCGACCCGAGGGCAACGCCAACACCGAGATTGCCACCGGTGAGATCGAGGTCAACGCGACGACGCTGACGGTGTTGGGGGAGAGCGCACCGCTGCCGTTCCAGCTCGACGAGACCGCTGGCGAGGAAGCCCGGCTGCGATACCGCTACCTGGATCTGCGCCGCGAGGGTCCGGGCAACGCAATCCGGTTGCGCTCCAAGGTGAATGCCGCCGCGCGCGCGGTGCTGGCCGACCACGATTTCGTGGAGATCGAGACGCCGACGCTGACGCGGTCGACGCCCGAGGGTGCCCGGGACTTCCTGGTGCCCGCGCGCTTGCAACCCGGCAGCTTCTACGCGCTGCCGCAGAGCCCGCAGCTGTTCAAACAGCTGCTGATGGTCGCCGGGATGGAGCGCTACTACCAGATCGCCCGCTGCTACCGGGACGAGGATTTCCGCGCCGATCGCCAGCCGGAGTTCACCCAGCTGGACATGGAGATGAGCTTCGTCGAGGCCGACGATGTGATCGCGGTCTCCGAGCAGATCCTGGCTGCGCTGTGGGGGCTGATCGGGTACGACCTGCCCCTGCCGTTACCCCGGATCGGCTACGCCGAAGCCATGCGCCGCTTCGGCAGCGACAAGCCCGACCTGCGGTTCGGTGTCGAACTGGTCGAATGCACCGACTACTTCGCGGACACCCCGTTCCGGGTGTTCCAGGCGCCCTACGTCGGGGCCGTGGTCATGCCCGGCGGGGCGTCGCAGCCGCGGCGCACGCTGGACGGCTGGCAGGAGTTCGCCAAGCAGCGCGGCCACAAGGGCCTTGCTTATGTGCTGATCGGTGCGGACGGCGAGCTGACCGGTCCGGTCGCCAAGAACCTGTCCGACGCCGAGCGCGCCGGGCTGGCCGCCCACGTCGGCGCCGCCCCGGGCGACTGTGTCTTCTTCGCCGCCGGAACCGCGAAGAACGCCCGCGCACTGTTGGGCGCCACCCGCATCGAGATCGCCAAGCGGCTGGACCTGATCGACCCCGCCGCCTGGGCGTTCACCTGGGTGGTGGACTGGCCGCTGTTCGAGGCCACCGACGACGCCACCGCATCCGGCGACGTGGCCGTCGGCTCCGGCGCGTGGACGGCGGTGCACCACGCGTTCACCTCACCCCAGCCCGGTTCGGAGGCGACCTTCGACACCGATCCCGGCAGCGCGCTGGCCAACGCGTACGACATC
>JAKIXW010000022.1:9838-18786 GCA_022708865.1 Acidobacteriota bacterium | reverse complement strand
CCACCGCCGCGACGTGCAGGAGCGGGTGTTCGCGATGATGGGCATTGATCGCGACGAGGCCCAGGACAAGTTCGGATTCCTGTTGGAGGCCTTCACTTTCGGCGCCCCACCGCACGGCGGCATCGCGTTCGGTTGGGACCGGATCACCGCGTTGCTGGCCGGCGAGGATTCGATCCGTGAGGTGATCGCCTTCCCGAAGACCGGCGGCGGCGTCGACCCGCTGACGGATGCGCCGGCACCGATCACCGATCAGCAGCGCAAGGAATCCGGCATCGACGCCAAACCGGAACCGGCGGCGACGTGACCGATTTCAACGCGAACGTGCTCGCCCGCGAACTGCCACGCGACGAACGGGAGGCAGTGTACTCGGGCGTCATCGCGCAGGCACCGAACTTCGCGGACTACCAGACGAAGACCGACCGGGTGATCCCGATCTTCGAGCTTGGTCAACCCGCCAGGAAGCCGCGCAACGCGTCGGCCATCTGCGCCCGGATCGGCGCCCCGGAGACCACCAGATCGACCATGGTGGGCGACAGGTGGGTGTGGCCGCGGGCCTGGATGTGTTGCGTCGGTACCCCGGCGGCGGCCAGCGCCTCGGCGTAGGCATCGCCCTCGTCGCACAGCGGGTCGAACTCGGCGGTGATCACCACGGCCGGCGGCAGGCCGGACAGATCCGCGGCGCGCAACGGCGCCAGCCGGGGATCGTCGAGATCAGCTCCGGCGCAATAGTTCTCCTGGAACCAGTCCATCACCCCGGTGGTCAGCCCGTAACCGTCGGCGTTCTCGGTGTGCGACGGGTAGCGCCGGGTGTCGGTCGGCGGGGTCAGCAGCGCCTGGCCGGCGATCCGCGGTCCACCCTGTTCGTGGGCCAGTCGGCACATCACGGTCGCCATGTTGGCGCCCGCACTCCAGCCGGCCACGGCCAGCCGGTCGGGAATTCCGCCCAGTTCGGCGGCGTGCTCGGCGACCCAGCGCAGTGCCGCGTACCCGTCGTCGACCGCGGCGGGGAACGGGTGTTCCGGGGCGTGCCGGTAGTTCACCGAGACGACCAGCGCGTCGGTGCGCACACACAGGTCCCGGCACAGCGAGTCGTCGGAGGTCTCGTCGCCGAGCACCCAACCGCCACCGTGCCAGTAGACGATCACCGGATGCGGGCCGGGGGTGGCGGGCCGGTACAGCCGATAGGCCAGTTCGCCGGCGGCGCCCGGGAGCTTTCCGTCGAGCACCTCGCCGACCTCGGGGCCCGGTGGGTAGACGGCGACGGACATGGCCCACAGCGCGCGGGCGTCGTCGACGGGCAGCGATTCCATGGGCGGCGGGTTCAGCTCGGCCATCTGCTCGAGCACGGCCTGGATGTCGGGTTGCAAGCGGCGCACCAGGCCATCGTTGCACACGGTCCGGTCCGGGCCGGTCAGCCGGAACCCGAGGTAGCCCTGTTCGACGACGTCGGCGCACACCGCGGCGTAGGCGTCGACCCCCGGGGCGTACGGCATGAAGACCTGTGGCTTGCCGGGGACGTTGGCGCCCGTGTACCACGAATTCGCTTGGGGGAAAAGAGTTATCGCGGCGCCGTCGGCGAGGTGGCGCATCCAGCCGGTCTCCGCGGTCCCGGTGGGCTCGATGGTGTCCAGGCCCTGCGTGCGCAGGTGGGCCAGGGCGTCGGCGACGACGTCGATGTGCTGTTCGATGGACACCGCCATGTTGGACAACACCGACGGGCTGCCCGGTCCGGCGATCAGGAACAGGTTCGGGAACCCCGCCACGGTCAGCCCCAGATACGTCGAAGGGCCTTGTGCCCATTTGCCTTTCAGGCTCAGGCCGTCGCGGCCGGTGATGTCCACGGCCAGCACTGCGCCGGTCATCGCGTCGAAGCCAGTGGCCAGCACGATCACGTCCACCTCGAATGACTCACCGGCAGTGTCGATCCCGGTCTCGGTCACGGTCCGCAGCGGCTGCGCGCGCAGGTCGACCAGTCGCACGTGTGGCGCGTTGAACGTCTCGAAGTAGCCGGTGTTCAGGGCGACTCTCTTGGCCCCGACCGGATAGCCGGTGGGGCACAGCGCGTCAGCGGTCCGGGGATCCTGCACGGCCGCGCGGATCTTGGCGCGGAAGAAGTCGGCGAGTTCGTCGTTGGTCCTCGGGTTGGTCATCACGTCGGCGTAGATGTTGAAGACCTCGAGCAGCTCGCCCAACTGCCAAGCCCGTTCGTAGCGGGCCCGGCGCTCCTCCGGGGAGGCCATGAACGCGAACGTCTGGGTTCGCTCGACGGGCACCCCGCCGAAGGATTCCCGGGCGGCGCTGCGGTAGGCCGGCTCGTCGGCGAGCGCGGCGAGTTTGTCGGCCGACAGCGGTCCGTTGTGCGCCGGCATGGCGAAGCACGGGGTGCGCTGGAACACCAGCACCTGCCGGGCCTGCTGGGCGATCAACGGAATCGATTGAATGCCGGACGATCCCGTACCGATGACCGCGACCCGCTTGCCGGTGAAGTCCGGCGGCTCGTGCGGCCAGCGGCCGGTGAAGTACACCTGGCCGCCGAACCGTTCGAGCCCCTCGACGTCGGGCTCCTTGGGCATCGACAAACAGCCGGTCGCCATCACCAGGTGCCGGCACGTGACTTCATCGCCCCGGTCGGTATACACCCGCCACGTCGACGTCGCGTCGTCCCAGGCGGCGCTGGTGACCCGGGTGCCGAACCGGATGTCGCGACGCAGCCCGAACTTGTCGGCGACGTGCTCGAGATACCGCAGGATCTCCGGCTGGGTGGCGTACTTCTCCGACCACTCCCAGTCGCTGCGCCAGTCCGGGTCGAAGCTGAACATGTAGTCGACGCTCGGGATGTCCACCCGCGCACCCGGATACCGGTTCCAGTACCAGGTGCCGCCGACGTCCTGGCCGGCTTCGAAGGCGCACGACGTCAGCCCGAGTTCGCGCAGCCGGTGCAGCATCCCGAGTCCGGCGAAACCGGCCCCCACCACGACGACGTCGACGGCCCCCATAGCGTCCATGCAGCGAGTATTACGCGTCGTGGCGTACGTCAGGGTGCTTTCCCGATTCCGCGCGCGATGCGCGGGCCAGCGCCGTGGGGGATCCTCGATCTGCGCCGGGTGCGTACCGTGCAGCACTGACGGCGTGAGCCGTCGTACATTGCCCGCCGGGCACGGGGTGCGGCAAACTGCCGTGTCCGGATGATCCCGTGCCGGCAGGTCAGAGATGGGAGGTAGCCCGTTGTCCGCGCCGCTGCCTGCCTCGGATCCCGAACTGGGCCCGGCGGACCTCGGCCCGTACGACCCCGACCAGCTGCTGGCCGGCTATCGCGCCGCCCGCACCCAGGCCGTCCTGTTCGACGACCACACAAGCCAGCCGGGCCGGACCGGGGCCTACGACGAGTTCGTCGACACCACCGGCCGGGTCCGCCCCGCCTGGCGGACCCTGGCCGAGGCGATCGGTGAGCGGGGCCTTTCCGGCCTGGACCGGCTGCGATCGGACGTCCGCGGCCTCGTCGACAACGACGGCATCACCTACATCCCGGTGGACGACCCGGCCAAGGCCGACCGCTACGGCGCGGCGCCCGGCGTCTGGCAGCTGGACGCGATGCCGCTAATGGTCTCGGCGACCGACTGGGAGGTGCTCGAGTCCGGCCTGGTGCAGCGATCTCGACTGCTCGACGCGGTGCTGACGGATCTCTACGGGCCAAGGCAGTCGATCACCGGTGGCGTGCTGCCCCCGGAGTTGGTCTTCGCCCACCCCGGCTACCTCCGGGCGGCCCGCGGGATCACGGTGCCCGGCCGGCACCAGCTCTTCATGCACGGCTGCGACGTCAGCCGGGCCGCCGACGGCACGTTCGCCGTCAACGCCGACTGGACCCAGGCGCCGTCCGGGGCCGGTTACGCGCTGGCCGACCGCCGCGTCGTCGCCCACACCATCCCCGACATCTACGAGCGCATCGCCCCGCGCGCGACATCGCCGTTCGCGCAGGCGCTGCGGCTGTCGCTGATCGAAGCCGCGCCGGAGACCGCCGAGGATCCCGTCGTGGTGGTGCTCTCACCCGGCAGCCACTCCGAGACCGCATTCGACCAGGCCTACCTGGCGTCGCTGCTGGGCTTCCCGCTGGTCGAGAGCGCCGACCTGGTGGTGCGGGACGGCAAACTCTGGATGCGCTCGCTGGGTACCTTCAAGCGCGTCGACGTGGTGCTGCGTCGCGTCGACGCCCAGTACGCCGATCCGCTCGACCTGCGCGCGGAGTCCCGGCTGGGGGTGGTCGGCCTGGTCGAGGCGCAACGCCGCGGCGCCGTCGCCGTGGTCAACAGCCTGGGCAGCGGCATCCTGGAGAGTCCCGGACTGGCCCGGTTCCTGCCGCAGCTGGCCGAACGGCTGCTCGGCGAGACCCCGCTGCTGGCGGTGGCGCCGATGTACTGGGGCGGCATCGACATCGAACGCTCGCACCTGTTGAGCCACCTGGACTCGCTGTTGATCCGGTCCGCGGTCGGGGCGGCGCCGATCGTCGGGCCGATGCTGTCGGCGGCCCAGCGCTCGGACCTGGCGGCCCGTATCGAGGCGACGCCGTGGCAGTTCGTCGGACAGGAACTCCCGCAGTTCTCGGTCGCGCCCACCGACCACTACAGCGGTGGCTTGCGCACCGGCAGTGTCGGCATGCGTCTGTTCACGGTGTCGCAGCGCGGCGGGTACGCGCCGATGATCGGCGGCCTGGGCTACGTGCTGGCGCCCGCGGTTGACGCGTATTCGATGAAAACGATTGCCGCCAAGGATGTTTGGGTGCAGCCGCTGACCCGGGCGCGGGCGGTGGCGCCGGTGCCGATCGATCTGCCAGTGACCACTGCCAGCGGCACCCGCGTCGTCAGTTCGCCCCGGGTGCTGTCCGATCTGTTCTGGACCGGCCGCTACGCCGAGCGCGCCGAGGGCATGGCCCGGCTGCTCACCATCACCCGCGAGCGCTATCACGAATATCGGCACCGGCAGTACCTGGAGGCCAGTGCATGCGTGCCAGTACTGCTGGCGGCGCTGGGCGGGATCACCGGCACCGACCTGGGCGTGGGCGCCCCCGACGGCGCAGCGGACCACGCCGAGACCATCGCGGTGGCCCCGACCATCCTGTGGGCGCTGACCGCCGACCGCACCCGCTCCGGTTCGCTGGCCCAATCCGTAGAACGGCTGGGCCTGGCCGCCCGCGCCGTGCGCGACCAGATGTCCAATGACACCTGGATGGTGCTCGCCGCCGTCGACCGCGCCGTGCTCAACCAGCCGGCCCGGCCGCCGGAATCCCTGGTGCGGGCCGATGCGCTGATGGCGTCCGCGCACGCCCGCACCCTGTCCGGGATGCTGGCGCTGGCCGGGGTGGCGGGGGAGTCGATGGTCCGCGACGTCGGCTGGATCACGATGGACTCGGGCAAGCGGATCGAACGCGGGCTGTGGCTCTCGGCCCTGCTGCGCACGACGATGACGACCGTCCGCAGCCCCGAGGCCGAGCAGGCCATCACCGAGGCCGTCCTGGTGGCCTGCGAATCGTCGGTCATCTACCGGCGGCGCTACCTGGGCAAGTTCAGCGTCGCCGCGGTGGCCGACCTGTTGCTCTTCGACGCCGAGAACCCGCGGTCGCTGGTGTTCCAGCTCGACCGCCTGCGCGCCAATCTGCGCGCGATGCCCGGCGCGTCGGGTTCGTCACGGCCGGAGCGACTCGCCGAGGAGATGATGACCCGGGTGCGGCGGCTGGACCCGCAGGATCTCGAACACGTCGACGAGGACGGCCGGCGCGCCGAGCTGGGCGGCCTGCTCGACGGGGTGCACTCGGGTCTGCGGGAGCTTTCGACCGTCATCACCGACACCCAGCTCTCGCTGCCCGGCGGCATGCAACCGCTGTGGGGCCCGGATCAGCTACGGGCACTTCCGTGAACCTGGAGACCGGTCGCAGCTACCGGATCACCCATCGCACCGACTACCGCTACTCCGACATCGTCACCAGTTCGTACGGCCGGGGTTTCCTCACGCCGCGGGACTCCCCGGTGCAGCGCTGCCTGTCGTACACCGTCGACATCGATCCGGCGCCGGCCGACCAGTCCACCAGTCGCGACGCCTACGGCAACATCAGCTCGTACTTCCACGTCACGCACCCGCACCGGGAGCTGACCGTCATCAGCTCGTCCGTCGTCGAGGTGGATCCGCCGCCGGCGGATCTCTACCGGTCCGGATCGGCGGTGGCGCCCTGGGAGATCGCCCGGCCGGCCGGGCCCGCCGGCGCGCTGGCCGTCGAGTTCACCCTGGACCTCGAGCCACCCGAGATCACCGACGCCGTCCGGGAGTACGCCGCGCCCAGCTTCGCGCCGGGCCGGCCCCTGATCGAGGTGCTCAACGACCTGAACCACCGCATCTTCGACGACTTCACCTACCGGTCGGGGTCGACGACGGTGTCCACCCTGGTGTCGGAAGTGCTGGCCGCACGGGAGGGCGTCTGCCAGGACTTCGCCCGGCTGGCCATCGCCTGCCTGCGGGCCAACGGCCTGGCCGCCAGCTATGTGTCCGGATACCTGGCCACCGATCCGCCGCCGGGCAAGGAGCGGATGTTCGGGGTGGACGCCACGCATGCGTGGGCCGCGGTCTGGACGCCCCAGAATCAGTGGCTGGCACTGGATCCGACCAACGATCAGATGATCGACGAGCGTTACATCGTCGTCGGATGGGGTAGGGACTATGCGGATGTGCCGCCGCTGCGCGGGATCATCTACACGGACTCGGAAAGCAGCGTGATCGACGTGTCGGTGGACGTTGCGCCATTCGAAGGGGGGATCCTGCATGCGTGATTTCCTGTGCCCCAACTGCGGCCAGCATCTGACGTTCGAGAACTCCGTCTGCCTGTCGTGCGGCAGCCCGGTCGGCTTCTCGCTGCCCGACGTGGCGATGCTGGTGATCGCCTCCGGTCCCGACAGTGAACACGGCGGCGCGGTGGATGCCAGCCAGTACCGGCTGTGCGCCAATCTGCATCTGGCCGAATGCAATTGGCTGGTGAAGCTGGATCCCGCCAGTACCGTGCAGGGCGAGCTGTGCGCGTCGTGCCGGCTGACCCGTACCCGGCCCAACGATTCCGACACCACGGCGCTGGCCGCGTTCGCCGCCGCCGAGAAGGCCAAACGCCGGCTGATCGTCGAGCTGGCCGAACTCGAGCTGCCGATCACCGGGCGGGACGCCGATCCGCAGTACGGGCTGGCGTTCGATCTGCTCTCCAGTGAGTTCGACAAGGTGTTCACCGGTCACGAGGACGGCGTGATCACCCTGGATCTCGCCGAGGGGGACGAGGTGCACCGGGAGCAGCTGCGCAAGGCGATGGACGAGCCCTACCGCACGCTGCTCGGGCACTTCCGCCACGAGATCGGCCATTATTACTACTACCGCCGGGTGGATCCCTCGCCGACCTACCGGGAGCGGTTCCAGCAGCTGTTCGGCGATCCGAACGCCGACTATCCGGCGGCGCTGGACCGGCATTATCAGAACGGCCCGCCCGAGGGCTGGGAGAACAATTACATCTCCTCCTACGCCACCATGCATCCGGCCGAGGACTGGGCCGAGACGTTCGCGCACTACCTGCACATCCGCGACACCCTGGACACCTCGGCCGCGTTCGGGCTGGCCCCGGCGGGAGCGACCTTCGATCGAAGGGCGTTGGGCCCCAGTGGTTTTGACTCGATCATCGAGATGTGGCTGCCGCTGGCCTGGTCGCTGAACATGGTGAACCGGTCGATGGGCCGAGACGACCTGTATCCGTTCGTGCTGCCCACGCCGGTGCTGGACAAGATGCGCTTCATCCACACCGTGATCGACGAGGTGACCGCGAACACGGCCAAGCCGGCCCTCTGACGCCCTCGGCGTGGCGTGCCGCGCCGACGCACCGGCATCCCTAGGATCGCCCGGGTGGATGATCGCTACGGCTCCGACATTCTGGCCCGAAACCCGCACGGCGACCGGCGAACTCGGTCGACCGAGCATGCCGCCAAACCGGGCCTGGTGGTCGAGGATGCCCAGACCGGCTGGGTTGGCGCGGTGGTGCGCATCGAACTCGGCCGCGTCGACCTCGAGGACCGCAATGGCCGGGTCAAGGGCTTCCCGCTGGGCCCCGGCTTCCTGATCGACGGCAAGCCCGTCATCCTGACCGCGCCGCCGCTGCAGCCCGCCGCCAAGGGCCCGGCGCGCACGGCCTCGGGTTCGGTCGCGGTGGTCGGCGCACGCGCGCGGGTCGCGCTGGCCGGCCGCATCTACGTGGAGGGCCGCCATGACGCCGAACTCGTCGAGCAGGTCTGGGGCGACGATCTGCGGATCGAGGGCGTCGTCGTCGAGTACCTCGGCGGTGTCGACGATCTGCCCGGCATCGTGGCCGAGTTCGGACCGGGGCCGCAGCGCCGACTCGGCGTGCTCGTCGACCATCTGGTCACCGGGTCCAAGGAGGCCCGGATCGCCGAGCAGGTCCGGCGCTCACCGGCCGGCGCGCACACGCTGGTGGTCGGGCATCCCTATGTCGACATCTGGCAGGCCGTCAAGCCCGAGCGACTGGGCCTCGAGAAGTGGCCCGTCATCCCGCGCAACATCGAGTGGAAACACGGCATCTGTGACGCCCTGGGCTGGCCGCACGGTTCGCAGGCCGACATCGCCCGGGCCTGGCAGAAGATCCGCTCACGGGTGCGGGACTGGACCGACCTGGAGCCGGCGCTGATCGGGCGCGTCGAGGAGCTGATCGACTTCGTCACCGCGCCCGGCGGCGTTTAGCTGCAGATGCTGGGCCGGCCCGCCAGGTAGTTGCAGATCGCCGGGAACCGGGCGACCACGCCCGGATCGAGCACGTCGTTGAAGGTCAGCGTGAACGGGGTCTTCGTCACGGCGGCCGGGACACCACACGCGGCGGCGTTGACCGACGTGCGGGTGCCGGTCAGGTTCGGCGGGCCGTTCGG
>JAKIXW010000022.1:8054-9772 GCA_022708865.1 Acidobacteriota bacterium | reverse complement strand
CCACCTGGAAGGTCCACAGGCCACCGGTCAGGCGCGCCCGTCCGGAGAAGTTCACCAGCTTCTCCTCGCGGGTGACCAGCGACTGCGTGCTGGCGGTGACGGTGACCGTGCAGCCCAGGGTCTGGATCGTCTCGTCGGTGTAGTCGGCCTGCGCGCGCGTGCCATTGGGCTGGATGCAGATGCTCTGCATCTCCCACTTGGCCGACGGCACCCCCGGCTGGTTGAAGGTGTAGTACCCGTCGACGGGCGGCAGAATCGCTGCTGCCGGCGCCGCGAGCGCGATGGCGGTCAAGACGATTCCCAGCACCATCACGCCCAGACGTCGCACGGGTGACTCCTCCTCGTTGATCGGGATACTCCAGCATCGTATGTGTCCGGCCGCCGTGGTAAGCCTGAACCGTGTCCAACGGTCTGTTCGACCTGTCCAGCGGTGCCACGCCCGGCGGGGCGTCGCCTGCTGGTGCGCCCCTGGCCGTCCGGATGCGGCCGGAATCGCTGGACGAGGTGGTCGGCCAGGAGCATCTGCTCGGCCCCGGATCACCACTGCGCCGCCTCGTGGACGGGTCCGGTGCCGCGTCGGTCATCCTGTACGGCCCGCCCGGCACCGGCAAGACCACGCTGGCCTCGATGATCTCCGGCGCCACCGGTCGTCGCTTCGAGGCACTGTCGGCGCTGTCGGCCGGTGTCAAGGAGGTTCGCACCGTGATCGAGGCCGCCCGGACGGCCGCCGCGTACGGCGACCAGACGGTGCTGTTCATCGACGAGGTGCACCGGTTCTCCAAGACGCAGCAGGACGCGCTGCTGGCGGCCGTCGAGAATCGGGTGGTGCTGCTGGTGGCGGCCACCACGGAGAACCCGTCGTTCTCGGTCGTCGCCCCGCTGTTGTCGCGTTCGCTGATCCTGCAGTTGCAGCCGCTGAGCGCCGACGGCATCAAGACCGTCCTGCAGCGCGCGATCGCCGACCCGCGCGGGCTGGGCGGCGATGTGGCGGTGGATGACGACGCGCTGGATCTGCTGGTGCGGCTGTCCGCCGGGGACGCCCGCCGGGCCCTGACCGCACTGGAGGTCGCCGCGGAAGTGGGTGATCGGGTCACCGTCGAGGTGGTCGAACAGTCCCTGGACAAGGCGGCGGTGCGCTACGACCGCGACGGCGATCAGCACTACGACGTCATCAGCGCGTTCATCAAGTCGGTCCGGGGGTCCGACGTCGACGCGGCGCTGCACTACCTGGCGCGGATGCTGACCGCGGGGGAGGATCCGCGGTTCATCGCCCGCAGGCTGATGATCCTGGCCAGCGAGGACATCGGGATGGCCGATCCCACCGCGTTGCTGACCGCGGTGGCCGCCGCGCAGACGGTGCAGCTGATCGGGATGCCCGAGGCGCAGCTGACCCTGGCGCACGCCACCGTGCACCTGGCCACGGCGCCCAAGTCCAATGCCGTCACCACCGCGCTGGGCGCGGCCATGGCCGACATCAAGGCGGGCAAGGCTGGGATGGTGCCGGCGCACCTGCGCGACGGGCATTATTCGGGTGCGGCGGCGCTGGGCAACGCCCAGGGCTACCTCTATGCGCACGACCAGCCGGGAGGCGTTGCGGCGCAACAGTATCCGCCCGATGAGTTGGTCGGCGTCGACTATTACCGGCCTACCCCGCACGGCGTCGAGCGGGAGATCGGTGGGCGGCTGGAGAAGCTGCGGGCGATCGTGCGGCGGGTGGC
>JAKIXW010000022.1:0-7963 GCA_022708865.1 Acidobacteriota bacterium | reverse complement strand
TTCGAGGCTGCCGAGCGGGGGTTGGACGTGCAGTTCGGCAAACCTGGCGACGAGACCGGGACACGCTCGGTGTTCGGCCGGCTCTATCGCACCCACGCCGAACTGGTTGAACGCCGGTTGAATGAGATTGCCCGCGCGGTCTGTGATGCCGACCCTGGCCCGATCGGGGCTCGGCGCGGGTTCGCCGCGAAAACGACGCAGAACAGATCGGCCGGCCCGGGGCGCTGCAACGGTTCGTGCATTGCCGCGATATGACCTGCCGATTCCCTGGCTGTGACGCTCCGGCCGAACACTGTGACATCGACCACGCCGTCGCCTACCCGGTGGGTCCGACGCACCCCTCCGGACTGCGCTGCTTGTGCCGGAAACATCACTTGTTCAAGACATTTCACGAGGAATGGACCGACACGCAATACTCTGACGGGCGGATCGACTGGCGCTCGCCGACCGGGCACGTGTACACGACCTACCCCGGTGCGGCGATGTTCTTCCCGAACTTCGACGTCACCACCGCGACCCTTGCGGCACCATCTGCTGATACGCCGATCCTGGCCGGCCGATCGCTCTGCATGCCGCGACGCCGGCGCACCCGTGCCCAGAACCTGGCCGGCTGCTGCTGGGAACCTGGCAGTCGATCGTGCTCGTTGATCTGAACAGCGACAACCCGCGCCGCTCGGGACGCCTGAGCTTTGTGAAGGGTTGACCAGCAGACCGGTAGGGTAGGGCGGTCGATCAACAAGATCCAGGAAGAGACCAGGAAACGAAGTGCAGACACACGAGATCAGGAAACGGTTCCTCGATCATTTCGTGAACGCGGGCCACACCGAGGTGCCCAGCGCATCGGTGATCCTCGATGACCCCAACCTGCTGTTCGTCAACGCCGGCATGGTCCAGTTCGTGCCGTTCTTCCTGGGTCAGCGGACCCCGCCGTACGACACGGCCACCAGCGTCCAGAAGTGCATTCGCACCCCCGACATCGACGAGGTGGGCATCACCACCCGGCACAACACCTTCTTCCAGATGGCGGGCAACTTCAGCTTCGGCGACTACTTCAAGCGCGGCGCCATCGAGCTGGCGTGGTCGTTGCTGACCAAGCCGGTCGACGACGGCGGCTACGGCTTCGATCCCGAAAAGCTCTGGGCGACAGTCTTCTACGACGACGACGAAGCCGCGCAGCTCTGGCAGGAGGTCGCCGGCCTGCCGCCCGAGCGCATCCAGCGCCGCGGCATGGCGGACAACTACTGGTCGATGGGCATCCCCGGGCCGTGCGGCCCGTGCTCGGAGATCTACTACGACCGCGGCTCCGATTACGGCGTCGAGGGCGGCCCCGAGGCCGACGAGAACCGCTACATCGAGATCTGGAATCTCGTGTTCATGCAGAACGAACGCGGCCAGGGCACATCCAAGGACGACTTCGAGATCCTCGGGCCGCTGCCGCGCAAGAACATCGACACCGGCATGGGTATCGAGCGCATCGCCTGCCTGCTCCAGAACGTCGACAACGTCTACGAGACGGACTTGGTGTGGCCGGCGATCGACCTGATCGCCGGAATCGCGCCGCGCGGGTACAACCAGGGCAATCATGCCGACGACGTGCGCTACCGCATCATCGCCGACCATGGTCGCACTGCGGCCATCATCATCGGCGACGGCGTCACCCCCGGCAACGAGGGCCGCGGCTATGTGTTGCGCCGACTGCTGCGCCGCATCATCCGTGCCGCCAAGCTGCTCGGCGTCGAACGACCCGTGATGGCCGAGCTGATGGCCACCGTCCGCGACGCGATGGGCCCTTCGTATCCCGACCTGGTCAACGACTTCGACCGGATCAACCGCATCGCGGTGGCCGAGGAGACGGCGTTCAACCGCACCCTGGTCGCCGGCTCGAAACTGTTCGACGATGCCGCCCAGGCCACCAAGGCCTCGGGTAGGTCAATGCTGAGCGGCAGCGACGCATTCGCGCTGCACGACACGTACGGCTTCCCGATCGACCTGACCCTCGAAATGGCCTCGGAGGCAGGGCTTTCCGTCGATGAACTCGGCTTCCGCGAGCTGATGGCCGAGCAGCGGCGCCGGGCCAAGGCCGACGCAGCCGCGCGCAAGCATGCCCACGCCGACCTCACCGCCTACCGCGACCTGGTCGATGCCGGACCGACGGAGTTCACTGGCTTCGACGAATTGACCTCGCAGGCAAGGATTCTCGGCATCTTCGTGGACGGCAAGCGGGTGCCGGTGGTGGCACACGGCGGTCGCGATCAGTCCGCCGACCGGGTCGAGATCGTGCTCGACCGCACCCCGCTGTATGCCGAGTCGGGTGGCCAGATCGCCGACATCGGAACGCTGACCGGAGCCAGTGGCGCTGCCAAGGCGCAGGTCACCGATGTGCAGAAGATCGCCAAGACGCTTTTCGCGCACCGGGTCAACGTCGAGTCCGGCGAGTTCGTCGAGGGCGACACCGTCACGGCCGCGGTCGACGCGAATTGGCGCCACGGTGCAACGCAGGGCCATTCCGGCACCCACATGGTGCACGCTGCGTTGCGACAGGTGTTGGGGCCCAACGCGGTTCAGGCCGGTTCACTGAACCGTCCGGGCTACCTGCGCTTCGACTTCAACTACCAGGGCGCGTTGAGCGACGAGCAGCGCGCTCAGGTCGAGGAAGTCACCAATGAGGCTGTGCAGGCCGACTTCGAGGTCCGCACTTTCAACGAGAAGTTGGAGAAGGCCAAGGCCATGGGCGCCATGGCGATGTTCGGCGAGTCCTACCCCGACGAGGTCCGCGTGGTCGAGATCGGCGGACCGTTCTCGCTGGAACTCTGTGGTGGCACCCACGTGCACAACTCGGCCCAGATCGGTCCGGTCACGATCCTCGGCGAGTCGTCCGTCGGCTCCGGTGTACGTCGCGTGGAGGCCTACGTGGGGCTGGACTCGTTCCGGCACCTGGCCAAGGAGCGCGCGCTGATGGCCGGCCTGGCGTCGTCACTGAAGGTGCCGTCCGAAGAGGTGCCGGCCCGGGTGGCGAATCTGGTGGAGCGGCTCAAGGTCGCCGAGAAGGAACTCGAGCGGGCGCGGCTGGCGACGGCGCGCGCGGCCGCGGTGAATGCGGCCGCCGGAGCCGAGCGGGTCGGTAATGTCCGCCTGGTGGCGCAGCGGATGTCGGGCGAGATGACGGCCAACGACCTGCGCTCGCTGGTGGGGGACATCAAGGGCAAGTTCGGCCCCGACCCCGGTGTGGTCGCGCTGATTGCCGAGGGCGACAACGGTTCGGTGCCGTACGTTGTCGCCGTCAACGACGCCGCGCGCGAGCTCGGCCTGTCGGCCGGCGATCTGGTTCGCGCGGTGTCGACGGCTGTGGATGGTCGAGGCGGCGGCAAGCCGGATCTGGCCCAGGGGTCGGGTAAGAACGCATCGGGGATCGACGCCGCACTCGACGCCCTGCGCGCCGAGGTCGCCCGGAGCTGACCGCGTGACCTCTTGCGAAGCGCGGCTGCCGGACCGCCCCGGCCCCGATGACCCCGGCCGCGGCCGCAGGATCGGTATCGACGTCGGGACGGTTCGCATCGGGGTGGCCGTCAGCGACCCGGACGCCATGCTCGCCACACCGGTCGAAACCGTGCGCCGGGCCAAGGACAGCGGATACCTGCGTCGGCTGGTAAGTCTGATCGGTGGGTACGAGGCCGTCGAGGTGGTCGTCGGGCTGCCGCGCACCCTGGCCAACCGCGCCGGATCGTCGGCCGCCGACGCCGTCGAACTCGCCGACCGATTGGCCGGACGCATCGCGCCCGTACCGGTCCGGCTGTCCGACGAACGTCTCACCACGGTGACCGCGCAGCGGTCGCTGCGGGACGCCGGCGTGCGCGCGAAGGGACAGCGCGCTGTCGTCGATCAGGCGGCCGCGGTCGCAATTCTGCAGGGCTGGCTCGATCAGCGGCGCGCGCAGCTGCCGCAGTACCGGGAGGCAGACGATGGTTGAGTTCGAGGAGTCGGCCGAGGACTACCGCGCCTCCGAGCCCGTCGAGCGTCCGTCGCGGCGCCGGATGGACCGGACCGCCCGGGCGCGCGCCGTGCGCATCCGGCGGCGGCGTCGCACCATGGGCCTGCTGACGCTGATGGTCCTCGGCGTGGTCATCGCCGGGATCGTGATGCTGAGCGGGAAGCTGTTCGGCGGAAAGTCGGCGGACTTCGCCGGTGACGGCAAGAGCGACGTGCTCATCGAGGTGCATCCCGGCGACACCACGGGGGCGATCGGCCAGACACTGGTCGAACAGCACGTGATCGCCGAGGCCAAGCCGTTCGTCACCGCCGGGCTGAAGAACTCGAACATTCAGGCCATCCAGCCCGGTTTCTACAAACTGCGCACCGAGATCTCGGCCGACAGCGCCATCGAGAAGCTCAACAACCCGACCAACCGGATGGGCAAGCTGACCATCCCGGAGGGCCGCCAACTCGACGACATCACCGATCTGCGCAACAACAAGGTCACCGAGGGCGTCTTCACCCTCATCGCGCAGGCCAGCTGCGTCACCCTCAACGGCGACGAAAAGTGCGTCTCGGCAACGGATCTGAAGAACACCGCCGCAACCGCGAGCCCGCAGGACCTCAATGTGCCGGAGTGGGCGATGGATCCCGTCATCAAGATGGGCAATGACCACCGTCGTCTGGAGGGTCTGATCGAGGCTGGCACGTGGAGTTTCAATCCGACGGGCACATCGAAGGAGATCCTGGCCTCGCTGATCGGCACCAGTGCCGACCACTACGCGAGCAACGGGCTCGTCGAGGCCGCGCAGGCCGCCAACATGTCGCCCTACGAGATCGTCACGGTGGCGTCGCTGCTCCAGAAGGAAGCCAAGCCAACCGATTTCGCGAAGGTCGCACGGGTCATCTACAACAGGCTGAGCGAGCCGCAGCGGCTGGAGTTCGACTCAACGGTCAACTATCCGCTGGATCGCCAGGAGGTGGCGACCACCGATGAGGACCGCGCCCGGGTCACCCCGTGGAACACCTACGCCTCCGACGGTCTGCCGGCGACGCCCATCGGCTCACCGGGTGAGCAGGCCCTGAGCGCGGCCGAACACCCCGAGGCCGGTGACTGGTTGTACTTCGTCACCATCGACATGGACGGCACCACCCTGTTCACGCACGACTACCAGCAGCACCTGGCGAACATCGAACTCGCCAAGCACAACGGCGTCCTGGACAGTGTCAGATAACGGCGTCCGCCGCGCCGCTGTGGTGGGCCGGCCGATCGCCCATTCCCGTTCTCCGCAACTGCATCTGGCGGCCTACCGAGCCCTCGGGCTGGACGGCTGGACCTACGACCGCATCGACTGCGGCGCCGAGGAGCTGCCGACCCTGGTCGAGAGCCTCGGCCCGGAGTGGGTCGGCCTGTCGGTGACGATGCCGGACAAATTCGCGGCTCTGGCCCTGGCCGACGAGCGCACCGACCGTGCCGAACGGCTCGGCTCGGCCAACACCCTGGTGCGGACGGCGACGGGTTGGCGGGCCGACAACACCGACATCGACGGTGTGGTGGGAGCCCTGGGCGCGGTGTCGGGCCGCGCGGTCGTGCTGGGATCCGGTGGCACCGCGCCGGCGGTGGTCGCGGGTCTGGCCGCGCTCGGGGGGGGCGCAGTCACCGAGGTCGTCGTCGCGGCCCGCAACGCCGCGCGGGCGGCCGAACTGCTCGGGCTGGCCGAAAGCCTCGGGGTGCCCGCCCGCCATGTCGCCCTCGAACACGGACCGCTGGTGGCCGCCGTCGCCGGGGCCGCCGTGCTGATCAATACGGTGCCCGCCGACGCCGCGGCGCCGTTCGCATCGGCCGTCGCGTCGATCCCCGTACTGCTCGACGCGATCTACGATCCGTGGCCGACGCCGCTGGCGGCGGCGGTCGAGGCGGCGGGTGGCCGCGTCATCAGCGGCCTGCACATGCTGCTGCATCAGGCCTTCAGCCAGGTCGAACAATTCACAGGCCGGCCCGCTCCGTGCGCACAGATGGCGGCCGCGCTCGGTTAGCCTGCGCCGGTGATCGCCGGTTGGGTTGTGGTGGGGCTCTGGCTGCTGATCCTGACCATCGTCGACGTGCGTGAGCACCGGCTGCCCAACGCGCTGACGTTGCCCGGCGCGGCGATCGTCCTGGCCGTCGCCGCCGGCTGCGGACGCGGTCTGCCGGCGCTGGCCGGTGCCGCCGCACTGGCGGGCTGCTATCTGGTGATCCATCTGCTGTCGCCGGCCGGGATGGGCGCGGGTGATGTCAAACTCGCCCTGGGCACCGGCGCGCTGACCGGAGCGTTCGGGCCACTGCCGTGGACGGTGGCCGCCATCGGTGCACCCGTGCTGACGGTGCTGTTCGTGATCGCGTCCGGGCGCCGGACCATCCCGCACGGCCCGGCGATGTGCGGGGCGACCGCGCTGGTGGTGGCGCTGGCGCCGATTCAGAGCTCGGTGCCGGATTTCGGCAGCACAGCCGGTGCGTGGGAGGATGGGACACGTGTTGCGTTGGACCACTGCCGGTGAATCCCACGGCCGCGCTCTGGTGGCCCTTGTCGAGGGCATGGTCGCCGGCGTCGGCGTGAGCTCCGAAGACATCGGCGAACAGTTGCGCCGCCGCCGGCTGGGCTACGGCCGTGGCGCGCGGATGAAGTTCGAGCAGGACCAGGTGACCATCCTCGGCGGTGTCCGGCACGGGCTGACGCTGGGTGGTCCGATCGCCGTCGAGATCGGCAACACCGAGTGGCCCAAATGGGAGACCGTGATGGCCTCGGATCCCGTCCCGGCCGATGAACTCGATGTCGCGCGCAACGCACCCCTGACCCGGCCGCGCCCCGGGCACGCCGACTACGCCGGCATGCTCAAGTACGGTTTCGACGACGCCCGCCCGGTGCTCGAGCGCGCCAGTGCGCGGGAGACCGCGGCCCGGGTGGCCGCCGCGACCATCGCCCGTCAGTTCCTGGCGCAGGCGCTCGGCGTCGACGTCGTCTCGCACGTCGTGTCGATCGGCGCCTCGCAGCCCTACGCCGGACCGCCGCCGGTCGCCGCGGATCTGGCCGCCATCGACGACAGTCCGGTGCGCGCATTCGATCAGGCGGCCGAGTCCGCCATGATCGCCGAGATCGAGGCCGCCAAGAAGGACGGCGACACCCTCGGCGGTGTCGTCGAGGTCGTCGTGCACGGCCTGCCGATCGGGCTGGGATCATTCACCAGCGGCGACAACCGGCTCGACAGCCAGCTGGCCGCCGCAGTCATGGGCATCCAGGCGATCAAGGGCGTCGAGATCGGCGACGGTTTCGAGACCGCGCGGCGCCGGGGCAGCCAGGCCCACGACGAGATGTACCCAGGCCGCGCCGGCGGCGAGGGTGTGCGGCGTTCCACCAACCGGGCCGGTGGCCTCGAGGGTGGGATGACCAACGGGCAGCCGCTGCGGGTGCGTGCGGCGATGAAGCCCATTTCGACTGTGCCGCGGGCGCTTTCGACGGTCGACATGGCCACGGGTGAGGAAGCGGTGGCCATCCACCAGCGCTCCGACGTGTGTGCGGTTCCGGCCGCCGCGGTGGTGGTGGAGGCCATGGTGGCCCTGGTGCTGGCACGGGCCACCCTGCAGAAGTTCGGCGGTGACTCACTGGCCGAGACCCGCCGCAACGTCCGGGCGTACCTGGAGTCGGTGGCGCAGCGGGAACCGTCGACCGAACCGGCGCGGGTGTCGGGGTAGCCATGGCGCCCAAGGCGGTTCTGGTCGGGATGCCCGGATCGGGCAAGTCCACCATCGGGCGTCGGCTGGCCAAGGCCATGGACCTGCCCTTGCTGGACACCGACGCCGCGATCGTCGAGACCACCGGCCGCACCATCGCCGACATCTTCGCCAACGACGGCGAGGCCGAGTTCCGTCGCATCGAGGAGAGCGTGATCCGTGACGCGCTGGCCACCCATGACGGGGTGCTCTCGTTGGGGGGCGGTGCGGTGACCACCGAAGGAG
>JAKIXW010000229.1 GCA_022708865.1 Acidobacteriota bacterium | reverse complement strand
GCAACCACCAAAGGTTCCATGGCGCCGGTGTCGGCAAGGATGGCTGCGGTGTCGAGGCCGATCTGGTCAACCTTCGGCGCCATGGCCGTGACCAGCGGCTCCATGGTGGCCGTGTCCGTCAGGACGGCGTCAACCTTGCCTTCGATGGTGTCCAGCTGCGTGTCGATGCCGCCAACTGCCGTCTGGACGTCAACAACCCGAGGCTGCATGTCGGCGGTGTCCGTCAGGATCGCTTCAGTGTCCGTCTTGACCGCGGCCACCGCCCCTTCGAGGTCGGGGCCGACCGACGCCAGGATGTCGGCCACGTCCTGCGCAACGTCATCGACACTCGTTCCCGCCACGTTGACGGTGAAGACCATGTTGTCGCGGACATTGCCATCGACATCCTCAACCATGACCGCATACTCACCCTCGTCCGCGGGCAGCGTCAGCGCGGTGTAGAACAGGCCCGGGGCAGTGCCGGCCTCCTCGGTCATCGCCTGCGCCGTGACGGCGGTGAGCAGCCCGGTTCCGGCGTCCCACCGGTACAGGGTCATGTTGACGTCATTGCCGGAAACGCCGCGCGCGACGATCCGGACCTCCTGCTCGGTGCGGGCACTCTCGAAACGGTTGGCGATCCGCACACCGCCGCCGCTCAAATCGTTCACACTGTCGAGGATGGACTCCACCTGGGGCTGCATGGCCCGCGTATCGACAACGATCTCAGCGGTGTCCAAGGCAATCTGATCCACCTTCGGCGCCATGGCAACCACCAGCGGCTCCATGGCGGCGGTATCGGCGAGGATCGCCGCGGTGTCGGCCTTGATCTGCGTGGTGTCCACTTTGAGGATGCCGGTGTCCACGAGCAGGGCGACGGTGTCGAGGCCGATCTGGTCAACCTTCGGCGCCATGGCCGTGACGAGCGGCTCCATGGCGGCGGTGTCCAGCAGGATGGCCGCGGTGTCGGCACGGATCTGTGCGGTGTCCGCAACCACGGTATCGAGCTTGCCGTCCATGGTGCCCAGCGTGGTCTGGATGGTGCCGGTGTCGGCGAGGATGGCGGCGGTGTCCAGCTTCAATTGGGCGGTGTCGGCCTTGAGGATGCCGGTGTCGACGAGCAGCGCAGTGGTGTCGGTGAGGATGTCCTGCGTGCGCGTGTCAATGGTGTCAAGGGTGGTCTGCATGGCGTCGAGCTGGGTGTCGATGCCGCCCAGCGAGGTGTCAAGCCCGGTCACCAGGCCCTCGATGTTCAGCAGCCGCGGCTGCATGTCGGACGTGTCGGCAAGGACTTCGACGATCCCGGCGGCCATCAGTTCGACCAGCCCGTCGCCGGGGTCGGCGGCGTCGCCAAGCAGCCCGGCGTAAAGCGAGTCGGCGTCCTGGCCGACCACCGTCAACACGATGCTGTCACGCACGGTCACGGAGGCGCCGGGATCATCGTAGAAGCCGTCCATCCGGGCCAGCTCAACGGTATACTCACCCAGCGGCCAGGGGGTTCCGCCGTCATGCAGATCGAGCTGGTACTCGTAGATGCCGGTGCTCCCGATCTCGGCCATCGGGCCGACCCCGACGTTGGTGAACTGCACCTCGCTGTTCCCCGCCCCCGTACCCGGCTTGTAGACCGTCAGCCGCAGGCTGCCGGCAAGGCCGGAAAGGGTTCGCAGGCGCACGGTGATCGAGCTGCCGGCCAGCACACGCTCATGCCGGCTGATGACGTTGAATCCAGCCCCGATGCCCTGTTGAATCTGGAGGGTGGTCTGGAGGATTTCGTCGGTGTCATCGAGGAGATCGCCGGTGTCGGCGAGGATGGCGCCGATCAGGCCGTCGTCGGCCTGCCCCGGCTCCCCGGCCACCTCGTCCATCTGCTGGCCGATGCGGTCGATCTTCGTGCCGAGATCGCTGCCCAGGCTGCTCACGGCCGCGCTGATGTCATCGAGCTTCTCGTGCGCGGTGGCGCCGGTGGCCGTGTCCTCGCCAAGGGCGGCACGGGTGGCCACCGCCGCCCCATAGGTCTGCTCGATCCGTGTCGGGAAACGCAGGGAATAGACAACGCCCGACGAGAAGGTCTCCCCATTGAAGACCACGTTGACCATGGCAAAATGGACGTCATCCTTGTCCACCAGCGAGGTGTCCCAGGTCAGGGAGAACACCCCCTCCGCGTTGGCGGCCGCCGAGGTCAGCGTGGCGATGCGGGCTCCGCCCCCGTCGAAAACCACCACCTCGACGCTCGTCGGGGTGGGCACCACCGTCCCCCCGCGTTCCAGCCAGGCGGTGATCTGGTAGCGGTCAAGGGCCAGATCAAACGAGAAGTTCCCCACCGGGTGCGGCTCGGGTTCCTGCTCGCTGGGGTGCATGACGACCTCGATCTCCTGCTCCGCCTGAGTCGGACTCCAGTTGGCGATCAGGGCGTCGTTGTACCCGGCATGCGACCATCGCGTCGTGTAGACGTCGTAGGCGTACTGGCGCACCACGGGCGAGGCCAGCCCGGTCTCAGCCCAGCCGTCTGACTGCCAGACGGCCAGTTGTTCGAGGGGATTGCCGTCCTCGTCGATCACTCGCCATGTCACCGTGGCCAGGCCGACCGCGAAGGTACCGTCGGTGCTGTCGGCGGAGCCGGTCGCATGGGCGACGCGAATCTTGACGTCCGAGGCCTGGAAACCCGGATGCCAGGTGAACGTGGAGATCGCCGGTTCGATGCCCAGCCCGCTGTCCGCAACCCCCGCCTGAATGAGCTGGTAGCTCGCAACGGGGAAGACCGGGAAGTCGGTCGAGTAGTAGAGGCTCACCGTGCCGGCGGTGCCCGTGGTCCGCCAGCGGATGTCGACCGGCTGATAGATGGCCAGCCGCTCGCCTCCGTTAGGGTAGACGACTTCGAGGGCCGGGGCGATGGCGAACGCCTCCGAGACATGGATCAGGGTCTCCGCCGGGTTCCTGACGCGCACATACCAAGCCGGCCCGATCGTGTCAGGGATGACCCAGTCCATGCGGAACACGGTGGTGCCGGGATCCTGGGCATAGGGGTAGTTCAGCGGCGTGGAGGTCGTGAACGACGGATCGTCGGAGTAGTCGACCAGGAAGGAGGTCTCCGTGGTGCCGGCGGTGGTCCACACAATCTGGCGCGCGCTCTGGACGGTCCAGACATCGCCGCCGGCCGGGCTGATCACGTAGACGGACGCACCGGCGAAAACCTGAACCTCGTCCGAAGTGCCGACCAGGCCATTGACGGCATCCTCGACCTCGATGCGCACGCGGTCGGGATCATGGGCCGGGTCGAAGTCCACCACCGCCCAGTCGAAGTAGTAGTACCCCGGGCCGGCTTCCGCCGTGCCGACGCCCACATGCTCCTCCCGCTCAATCCAGCTGCCGCTGCCGACATCGAACGAGCTGACCCGCAGGGTGTACGTGCCGCCGGCCGGCATCGCCTTCCAGCGGATGCGCTCAATGTCGCCGGCAGCCCAGATGTTCAGGGAGGAGGGCCGGACCACGCGCAGGCCGCGCACGGTGAAGGCTTGCGACACCCCGGCGACCCCCGTATCGGAGACCGCCTTGAGGCGGGCCTCGCCATCCGAGGGCAGCAGGGTCGAAGCCAGGGTCCAGGGAAAGACGCCTGACGCAATGCTGAGGGGGCTTGGATTGATGGGACGGCTGGCGTAGGTTGCCCCGTCGTCGTCGGAGTAGTACAAGTTCATCGTGAGGCCGGCGGCCGCGGCCTGCCATTCGACATCGTGGGTCTGGCCGTGGGCCCACGTCACCCCGGCGGCGGGCGAGGAGATGTTGATGCCCTTGACGGTGAACACCGGCGAGTCCGCCGTCCGGCCCAGGTCGGCGCCGTCGCGGATTACAATGCGCAACTTGGCCGCCGCCGACGGCGGAGTCTGGGAAAGGTCAACCGCCCAGACGTATGAACCGTCGCCAATCGCCAGCGGGGTGGGGTTGAGCGTGACCGGGAAGCTCGCCCCGTTGTCCATGCTGTAGAGGATATCGATGTTGCCGGCAAGCCCGGCCGAGACCCACCGCACGGTGAAGTTGGTTCCGTGCGTCACCTGCTGGCCCAGGGTCGGGGCGGTGATGGCCAGGCCTTTCAGGGTGAAGGCGGGCGAAACACTCTCGTAGCCGTTGGCCACGATCCGGATTTTGGCCGTCGCCGACGGGAGCGTCTCCGGCGGAATGTTCCAGCCGTAGATGTTGTTGCCGGGATAGTCTTCGATGTTGTCCGCGTCCGCGATCCCCACCGTGTCATCGAACAGGCCGCTGCGCGAATAGGAGATGTTGGCCTGCGCCGCGCCGGTGCCGGCCGAATACCAGGCAATGGGGTTGGCCGCACTGCCAATCTCCCACACCATCCCCTCGGCGGGGGCGGTAAGCAGCACCCCGGCCAGGGTGAAGGAGGCATCGCTCTGATCCTGGATCGGCAGCGTGATCGGACTCGGCCGGTTGGGATCACTCATCGGATCCTCGGCCGTCAAACGGATCATCGACCGCACGGAGGGCCGGACCGGGTTGCCGGGGGAGTTGTACTCGTTCTCCGGCGTCCACGAAAAGCCGGTGGCCCCCTGCGAGAGCAGCTTCCCGCCGCCGCCGAAGATCTTGTGCCACGTGACGCCGCCGTCAAGGGTGTAGTAGAACGTCCCGCGAACCCCCGAGTTGGCGGCGGCCCACAGGATGGTGTGGGTGCCGGTCAAATCCCAGCTCTCGCCGCCATTGGGGACATCGACCTTGATGCCGGCAAAGGCAGAGTCGGCGTCAGAGACCGCGGCGAGGTCGGGCTTGGGGTTGGAGACGACCTGGATGCGGACAGTGCGGGAAGGCAGCCATGGCACCGTCCAGTTGTAGGTGTTGTCGCCGTTGGCGTTGGGCACCGCGCCGTCGATCAGCACCCACGAGCCGGGCGCGCCGCTTGACAGGGAGTAGTAAAGCGAAACCTCATCACCGGCGTTCGAGGCGCTCCAGGTGATCGGGTTGGCGGTGCTGGCCACCTGCCAGCTCTCGCCGCCGACCGGGGAGGTGAGGCGCAGGCCGGCCACGGTGAACTCGTCGGTGATGTGAACCAGGGTCGGGTCGCGCAGCGAGGTGATGCGCAGGACGATGTCGTCGGCCAGATCGGTGTCCACATCCCACATGTAGGTGTTCTCAACCCCGTCGTTGGTCGCCAGGTTGTCCTCGATCAGGGTCCAGTCGTCGGGGTCGATGAGCAGGCGCGAGGTGCGCGAGTACTCGAGCCGGACCAGGTTGGGGAGCACGTTGCCGCCGCCGTCGGTGAACAGCGGCACCGCGGAGTACCAGCGGATGGGCGACGGCACGTTCAGCGGCAGGGTGGCCCCGGCGGCCGGCGCCGTGATGGCAATGCCGGCCAGGATGAAGGTGTCATCGGAGACGTCGTTCTCGTCGGGGACGCCGTAGGTGTGAACCATCACCTTGGCCTGGGGCGAGATATACTGCAGGTCGTGCGGGGATGTGCCGATGGTCCACAGGAAAAAGTTCTCGCCGTCGGTGTTGTCGGTGAAGGCCGTGATCGTCCTGTCGTAGTTGGCGCCGCCGTCGGTCGAGAGCTTGAGGGTGACCAGCTCACCCATGGCCGGGGTCGAGCGCCAGATCACGTTGCGATTCGTGCCGACGTAGAAATACTCGCCGCCGTTGGGCTGCACAACCTCGAATCCGCGGAACAGCTCGAACACGGCGTCGGAGTCGTCAAACACAAAGGCGGGGAAGCGCTCGTCCGTAATCCGGATCAGCGTCTCGGTCGAGAAGGCAAAGGGTGT
>JAKIXW010000228.1:315-5755 GCA_022708865.1 Acidobacteriota bacterium | reverse complement strand
GATCGGGTCGATCACCACTGGGTCAAGGCTGGCCTCGGTCGGCTCAGTCGGATCTGTGAAGGTCACATCCTCCAGCGTTGGCGCCGATGGGACCGCAATGGCCGCCGGCGCCGGAACGGTTTCCCACGAAAGATCGATCGTAGGCACCGTGTAATTCGCGGCGCCTTCCAGAACATCCAGGAAGCCGGTCAGTTGACCTGTCGCCTGGTTGGCGTAGTCCTGCGCCAAAGCGAACTGCCCGACCACGAAATTCTTGATGTCAACTGAGCTCATTTCACACCTTCCTGTTCTTCGATGCCGCTACCGGAACCTCGATGCGGTCAAGCTGAAAATCACCACCGTCAGCCTTCTCGAACCCGAACGCCAGGTAGTTCTCTCGGATGCCGCGCCCCGGCTTAGCGCGCGAGACACCGGCCGCCCGGATCGGGAAACTGTAGCTGTACGAATCGGTTTGTCCAACCACCGCGAGGGTGCCATCACCGTCGCCCGTCATGGCGAAATGCACCGCGTCCACGTACTTCTTGCGCATCTCATCGATCAGCGTCTTTCCGGTCTGGATCGCGCCCACGATGGGCTGGTCGATGTCCATGTCGCCGCCCAGCAGGAAAAGCCCGGTTGCGGCTCCTGCGTGCGTCGGGGTGATGGACTGGAACTCGAAGTTGTCGTACTCGGTCACTGATCCGTTCAGCGTGTTCATTACGATTGCATTGGCCATGGTCACACCCTGTAGAGTTTGATGATGCGGTCGGTCGGCGCCGGATGCGGCTCAGGCGTCGGTGGATACCCGGTGATCGGCGTCGGAATGTTGTCCGACCACTGCGTAATCACCCCGTCGCGGACCTCGATGTGGCGATTCACGTCCAGCGCGGCCTTGATGACTGGGTGATAGAACCAGGGCGGCCTTGGGGTCCCACCCGGCCCGCCATCTTCGGCGATGTTGTCCTCAGTCGCGTTCACCTTGAGTTGCCGTAGCATCCAGAACGCCTCGTAGAAGTCCGATAGCTTGAACGTGCGGGCGTAAAGCTGCCCGGTCACGTATTTGGTGTGCGGTGTGACGAAGCCATCTTCCTCGTATGAATACTCAACCCCGTCCTTACTGTAGGCGCGCTCCGCGTCGGTGCCGATGATGTCCGGGCGCACATCGGCACAGCACAGGTTGGGGTTCACGCCCTGGTGGCTGGCCAGGTTCTTGAACATCATCATGAAGTCCTCGTCCGGCACAGGCTCAGGCGGCGTCCGCACCTTTACGTCACGGTCGATGTAGACGATATATTGCCAGTACCACGGGTTGAACTTTGATACGGTTATCGCCTCGAACATCGGTCGAGTGACCGACTCTTCGACCAGGAGCTGCTGAGCAAGCACACCGTCCCAGTCGCTCTCGAACCATATCCTGACCGTGTATTCTGGGTCGGCGTCCTTGACCATGTAGCCTTTATATGCCGACAAGTCCTCTTTCCACTTCGCCCCTGAACAGACAACTTCGCACCGGAGCGCCGCATAAAACCGGCCTTTGCTGTCGAAGTCTATGACGTACCGGCTCGTCAGGCTGTAGTCAACCGTGTTCTCTGGTCTAATGTTGTACGGGTATTCGTACTTGGTGCCGGGGTTTGGCGCCGGGATGGAATCGTGCGGGAGTGTGCCGTAGGCCAGATAGTCGTCGTAATACTCGTCCTTCACGTTCGCTGCGTCCATCCAGTCCCAGTAATACTGGTGATACGGATGGAATGGAAAATCCGAAGTGTTCTTAATCTCTTTGGTGATCCAGGTATATGACCAAGCAGCATCAATAAACGGGTAGGTTCCCATCTGACTAATCTGGTTGACATACTCCTTCCCGGTCATCCTGCCGGTCGTCGAGCCCTCTAGGAGTTTCAGGCTTTTCCATCCGAGTTCTGCCGTTATATCCGGCGCCCCATCGACTTCGTACTTTGTGTCAAACCGAGTGATGGTTACGTTGTCCGCTCTGTAGTTAATAGGGAGGCTTCCCCAGGCCGGAATCCCGACGAACGCCTTCAGCAATTCCGGGGTGTATGCTTTGGTCCTTGTTCCTCCACGCCAAAACACCGTGGCGGGGTAGTTCAGGCTGCTTCTAATATCGATATACCCGATGCTCTCGTTCGGAGCGGCGAGAACGCTTTCAAACGTCACAGCCCCCCCACTGCTTTGCTCCTTGATCTCGCGCAGGGCCTGCGTGGCGTCTATCGACAAAGGGATTCCCGTAAGATCCCACCACTGTTCGGGGCCGGCCCACCCAACCTTGTAAAGCCTTCCGCTGCCTCCGCCGGTGTAGGCGCCCGGCAATAGCACAAACGTGGGCTTGAACTTGAAATATGTCTGCGGGTCTTCCCCGAGTGCTCCGTCGTTTACAAACAGTGTCGTGTCAGTCTGCTTGGCCCATGGCGTTATTATGTCCGTCGAGTTGCGCTCCAGCAGCACATAGGTCTGCGCAGCAGTTCGGTGTATGCGTTCGTTCCAGATGCGAAACATCCAGATGTTGCTCGACGGAGATAGCACGGCATATCGCATGGCCTGCATCGCGGCCTGTTCGCCCTTGGCGTCTGTATTGGGTGGTTGGTAATGCACGCCCTCTGGGTAGCCCTCGGCGCTAGGGATCAAGATTCCGGCGGCGTCAGGCATCGTGTAGCGCAGCACCCCGCCTGCATCGACAACCGTATTGCGGACCAGGTAGTGCGGCGACTCGAACTGAAACTCGCCTTCGTACTCCAGCAGGAACGGCACAGCCGGGGAATTGGCAACCTCTGGCGCGCCGTGGCGCTCGTAGTCCCACAGCGACCGATCCGAATAGCCGTGAACGTGCGGCAGATTGAAGTGCTCGTTGGCGTCGATGTCCTTGCGAAATACCTGGTTGTCGAACACCGTGGCGTCCGGGCTGTCGATCTGCGGCGCCGGTGGGCCTAGCAGCCACTGAACCCCGTCGTTCAGGTCGCGGCAATAGATCAGCGGGCCCTGCCAGTTCGTCGCCACCGCGAAGCCGTGCGGGAGCTTTCCTTCCTCGCCATCCGGCCCCGGCCACACCGTCACTTCGTCGCGGCCTTGTAGCGACCAGAGCCATACCACCGTGCCGTCGTTGAGCCGGATGCGCTCGGTATGGAAATCCGCCACCGATAGACGGTAGGCGCTGCGGAACTGGTGATAGGCGTGCTCCACTCCCAGCATCTGGCTTGGCGTCAAAGCGCCCGTTCCGTTCACGATCAGGCGCACCGGCACCCGCCCCAGGTCGGGCGATCCGTCGAACTTGGTGAAGAACGGATCGTTGAGGCTCATTGAGGGATGGCCAGGTATTGAGGGATCCGGCCGGGCAGCATTCGGAATGTGGCGGCCACTTCGGTTGCGTCCGTCTGATACCGGCCCTCGGTCAGTCGCGCCAGGTTGCCGCCGTTGAACCCAGCGCAGATCACGCCGTCTGCGATGCAGAGCATGGCCGTGCCGGGCTGCCCGCCGCGGATCAAGTCGCCCGGAACCTGCACGCCAGAGCCCAGCACCACCGGGCCGGCAAGCACCTGCCGATAGGTCATCTTGTCGAACTCGGAGCCGGCCATGAACACCAGTTCGGTCGTGGTGCCCACGTAGACGCCATCGTCCACCGGCTGAATCAGCGTGATCGGGCTGGTGAACTGCTTGAAGTCGCGCAGGTAGTCGAACGACTCGACCATGTGCGGCCTCGAAGCGAACAACGTGCTCCCGCTGGCCACCAGAACCCGCCCGCCAGAGAAGGCCGCCACCGTGCCGGCCGGCGCAACGTCCAGGTTGTCGGTGCGGCATGGAATCGTGAGCGTTTCGTTCTTGCCGCTGAAAGCGAACGCCGCGTTGGTGGTCGATCCGGCAAGGTAGGCGTGATCTCCGTCCTGGCCGATCAGGTAGACGTTGATCTTGTGCCCGGCCAACTCAGGAAGCCCGGTCAGCACGATCCCGCCATCGTCAAGCTGGAACGGCGCCGAATAGACCGTAGCACCTTCCAGGCCGTCAGCCAGGCGAACATGCGTCAGTCCGTAACGGTACTCCCCGGAGAACAGATCACCAGAGACTTCCGTAACGGAACCGACACCAAAAGGGCGCGGCACCCCCCACGTCGTCGCCATAACGCCATCCGTGACGCCACAGATCAGGCCATTCGAGAACGTCGTGCGCCCGTCCGGCAGGTTGCAGTACCAGACCCGTGACACGCCGAGCGATGGGTACAGCGTGACGCGGTTCTCTCCGTCGGCGTCCATCGAGATCAGGTCGCCTCCATCCACCGTGGCCAGGATGAACCCGGCAGCCTGGTGCAGGTTCTTGTGACAAGTGCCCAGCAATTCCGAAAACCCGGAGCGGCGCCGTATTTCCCCGGTCAGGCCGATGTCCACATTGACAGCGGACGCCAGTTCGGCGGTCTTTGATTCCTGGTCGTGCATCAGGCGCTGCGATGGCACCGTGTTGTTGATCCCGGTGAAGGACTTGAAGGTCAGCATTGTGTGGTCCTCTTGAGCATCGGCTTGCCGAACCTGGTAATCGGCGGAATGGACGTGACGCGGTGCGTCTGGTAGGCCGCTGGCGTGCCGAACTGGGCAGGCATGAAGCCTTCGACGTGGTAGTTGTTGCGCTGATAGCCGCGCGGCGTGCCGAAGCGCACCGGCATGAACCCGCGAACCTCGTACCAGTTGGACCGGACAGCCTTGGGCGTTCCGAACCGGACCGTTGGCGCCGTGCCAGTCACCCGCTGCGTCAGGATCGCCCTGGCAAGCCCGAAAGCCACTGGACGGAAGCCTGATACCAGGTGCGTTGTGCGGGCCGTTGGTGTTCCGAACTGAACGGTCGGCGCCATGCTCTCGACATGGCCCGTCAGGATTGCCCTTGGCGTCCCGAACTGGACGGTCGGAGCGATGGCGGACACCGCCCCCGCTTGGCTCCACTGTGCGGACGGCGTGCCGAACACCGTCGGGTTGAACCCTTCCGCAAGGCAGATGATGTCCATGTTCGGCGGGCGATGGCGAATCGCCAACGGCTTCCCGAATCGCACCGGCGCGAACCCTGAAACCTCTCCCGTGCGGTTCGTTGGCGTGGTCGGCGTCCCGAACTTGGTGATGACGCCGAGCGTGGGGACTTTCCAGAACTGCCGTGACGAGGGTGTTCCGAACTGCGTTGATACCGGCCATGGCGCGATGTGCGACGGGTGCAGGCGTGGTGTCCCGAACTGGACCGGGGCAAAGCCCTGGACACGCTGGAGCTTGTACCCTGTCGGTGTTCCGAACTGAACCGGCGCGAACCCTTCAACCGGCTGCGTGCGTCGATGGGTGGGAGTCCCGAACTGAACGGGCGCGAATCCGCTGACATCGCAGAACTGGTCCCAGACGCCGTTTGGCGTGCCGAACTTCGAGACGACGCCCAAAGTCTCGACGGCGAACGACGACCCCGCAATCGGCAGAGCCGAGAGCGGTGT
>JAKIXW010000228.1:0-305 GCA_022708865.1 Acidobacteriota bacterium | reverse complement strand
TTGGACAAACGACAGGTTTGCCGCGTCCTGCGCCGGGCGCGTATAGGGTGCAATACCGTTCCATGCAAGGTTTGCTGCATCAGGGGCCGGTCGCGTGTATGCCATATGGCTCTCAGGCCGGAATCACCCGTGCCGCCTGATCGTTGTAGTACGTGCCGCTGGTGGCGTTGTCGAAGGCAATAACCGTCACCTCTACATCGGTCGCGCAGTCAATGGTGTAGTTTCCGGTCGTGCCGTTTGAGGTCGCACTACCGACCAGCGCCCCTGTGTCACGCCGATAGGCCCGCACGGTGCGCGCCGCGTTC
>JAKIXW010000227.1:382-5756 GCA_022708865.1 Acidobacteriota bacterium | reverse complement strand
TCGACCACAGGAGCCGACGAATCGCCTGTTCTCTTTGCCGACATCAGGAGCTCGTCTTCGGTGCGACGACGGTGACGGTGCCCTGGGCCGCACACACCGCTCTGCCGTCGTTGCAGATGTCGATACGCGCCACACCGCTGGTTCTGCCCAGCGAGATGATCTCGGCTGTGGCTACACAGGTGCCGCTGGAGACCGGACGAAGCAGATTCAGTTTGAACTCCGTTGTCGCGACCCAAGATCCCATTGGAATCACGGGATAAAACACCACGCCGAGGCAGTGGTCGACCATGGCCGATAAGCAGCCCCCATGCAGGTTGCCGAAAGGCGTCTTCAGGTCGTCGCGTGCGTCCATCTCCGCGACGAGCCGTCCCGCAGTGAATTCGGTGTGACGGAAGCCGAGGTAACCGGCCAACCCGCCCGTGGTTTCTGCTGCGCTCTTTAGTTGCTCAGCGACCTGTTCGTTGAACGTGGTGAATTGCACAGGCCCTCCTACCTCATCTGCCGTCGAGACATTACGCCATAGATGTCACATCGGTCGAGCGTGGTCACCCGCCAGGATCGCAGGAAGGAGAAACCTCGACAGAAACGCCCGGAGTCCGTCACGACTGCGCTCCCGCGGCCCTCGAACAGTCAGCAGGCTCAATATCGTGCGGACAACCCACTCGGCGGCGTCGTCGACGGAGACGCCCGGTTCCACGCAACTCCAGTGTCTGGTGAAGATGGGACGCAGAAATTCGGTGACGATTTCGAAGAGGGACGTCGAGGTCCCCGCCGCGAGACCCACGCCGGCGAGTTCCTCGTCGCTGCCGAAGAACAATCCGATGATCTCTTCGCGGCGCGCGGCCTCAACCGTGTATTCCACGAAATCGACGAGCGCGGAGCCCAGGTCGGCGTGCGCCGCGATCCGCGGGCTGATGCGGTCGAGATAGCGCTCGGCGGCGCGAATGATGACACCCGACATCACCGCCTCCCGACTGGGGAAGTAGCGATACACCGTTGCCCTGGACACACCCGCTGTTCTGCCGATGTCCTCCATGGTCGTGCCCACCACACCGCAACTCTCGAGGCACCGCTCGGCAGCATCGAGCAACCGGTCGCGAGCGGACCCACGATCTGTCGGCGCGGCGGCACCCCATCTCAACAACCTCGTCGACACACAGCCAGTATGCCGCGAGCGCACACCATTGTGACTTGCCCACGCACATGACACCATCGCAGTTATGTCTCAAGTCAGCCCCGTGGCCCTGAGCGGATGCCGATGCCGATGTTGGTAGAAGCGCGTACCCCGGTTGTCGTCGGCGTGGGCGAAGTTACCCATCGCGGGAACGACTTCGTGGACCCGATCGACTTGGCGGTAGAAGCCGCACGCCGCGCGGCCAAAGACGCAAGTCGCCCGGTCGAGCGGCGCATCGACACCGTCGCGACTCCCGGCATCCTGGTCATACCGCGCGACAATCCCGCCAGCAGGATCGCCGAAGCGATGCACATCAGTCCCGCCCGCCGCATCAGCTGTCCCGTCGGCGGAAACACCCCGCAGTATCTCGTCGAGGTGTTGGGTGGCGAAATACGCGAAGGCCGTGCAGATGTCGTCCTGGTCGTCGGGGCGGAGAGCGGGCATTCCGCACGCAAGCTTCAGGGCAGGGCACTTCTCGACTCGCCGCCCCCACCCCGCTCCGGCGACGAATCCCTGGGCGACGCCCGCCCCGGGCTGAGTCAAGCCGAATTGTCGGTGGGTCTGAGTTGGCCGCACGAGGTGTATCCCATCTTCGAGTCCGCAATCGCCGCGCGCCACGGCCGCGACTTCGATGCTCAACGGGAGTGGCTGGGCACGCTGATGGCACCGTTCACAGCCGAGGCGGCACGCCATCCGGAACAGGCCTGGTTCCCACGCGCACGAAGTGCCACCGAACTCAGCGAAGTCACCGCGGAAAACCGCATGGTCTGCTTGCCCTATCCCAAGTTGCTCAACAGCATCATGTCCGTCGACATGGCTGCCGCCTTCATTCTCATGGCGGCCGAGGTGGCGGACGAATTGGGCGTCGCGCGCGATCGTTGGGTCTTTCCCTGGTCAGCAGCGACTTGCAACGACGTGTACTTCCCCGTGGAACGGCCGGACCTCAGCCGCTCATCGGGTATCGAGGTAGCAGCACGGAAGGCTCTCAATGCGGGCCGGTTGACCATCGACGACATCCGGTGGTTCGACCTCTACTCCTGCTTCCCGTCGGCAATTGAGATGGCTGCCGAGGCTCTCGACTTGGACCCCCTCGACGACAGAGGCCTCACAGTAACCGGAGGCCTGCCTTATCACGGCGGTCCCGGAAACAATTACGTCAGCCACTCGATCGTTGAGATGGTCCGACGGTGTAGACGCGACCCAACCGATGCCGGACTCGTCACCGGCCTCGGGTGGTATTCGACGAAGCATTCGGTCGGTCTGTGGTCGGCCACCCCGCCACCAACCGGGTGGCGACTGCTCGACACGGCGGTCGAGCAAGCTCAGATCGATTCATCGAGGTTGGGTGTCGCAGGCGTCGACGAGGCGACCGGTTGCGCGACAGTGGACGGATACACCGTCGTCTACGACCGAGACGGGCAACCTCGATGGACTCCGATCATCGCGCACCTGTCCGACGGGCGAAGAGTCGTCGCACGCAGCGACGATCCGCAGATTGCCGAGGCGATGGGCGGGGAAATGTATGTAGGTAAAACGGTGTGCCTCCGAAACACAGGGTCGTTCACCGGATTCGAGCTTCCATGATCGCCGAGGCGATGGTGCTGACCGGACCGCGGAGTCTGCAGCGGCGCCAGATGACCATCCCCGACGTCGGCGACCGGGGTGCGATCCTGCGAGTTGAAGCATGCGGTCTGTGCGGAACAGATCACGAACAATTCACCGGACACCTGCCTGCCGGCTTCTCATTCGTTCCAGGGCACGAAATCGTCGGCATCGTCGAACATGTCGGCGCTGCGGCCGGCCAACGCTGGGGTGTACAAGCCGGCCAGCGCGTGGCCGTTGAGGTGTTCCGGTCCTGCCGAGACTGCCCCGAGTGCCGCCGCGGCGAATACCGGCGGTGCGCGGTGAACGGCATCGCCACCATGTTCGGGTTCGTCGACGTGGAGATCGGCGCGGGCTTATGGGGCGGATACGCCACCCATGTGGAGCTTCCGTGGGACGCGATGCTGCTCCCGATTGCCGAAGACATGGACCCCGTTCTCGCCACGTTGTTCAACCCTCTCGGGGCCGGTATCCAATGGGGGGCGACTCTTCCCGACACCAAGGCCGGGGACGTCGTAGCGATCCTGGGGCCCGGCATCCGCGGAATCTGTGCGGCGGTGGCGGCCAAAGAGGCGGGAGCCGCGTTCGTCGCGATGACCGGCGTCGGCCCACGCGACGAACAACGACTGGCCATAGCCAGATCATTCGGTGTCGACCTGCCCATCGATGTATCGCAGGACGATGCAGCGACCGCGCTCCAGCGTGAGACAGGCGGACGGCTTGCCGACGTGGTCGTCGACGTCACCGCCAAAGCACCCTCCGCGTTCGCCGATGCCGTCGGCCTTGCCAGGCCCGGCGGCACAATTGTGGTGGCCGGCACCCGCGGAGGAGGCGGCGCGCCCCGGTTTGAACCAGACTTGTTGGTCTATAAAGAATTACACGTCGTAGGCGCACTCGGCGTGGAGTATCCCGCCTACCGGGCAGCCCTCGAGATTCTCGCCATGGGCCGCTGGCCGTTCGACCGGATCACCAGAGAATCAACCGGATTCGCTGGGCTCGCGCAGCTGCTCACTTCGCTTGCAGATGAAAGTGCCCGATCAAGTGGGGCGCTGCACAACGTCTTTTTGCCCACGCCCTAACGGCGGGGGCAGAGGTTCAACAGAGAGGGCCACCCGTGACCATGGCGGAACGCGTACCGATGCTCGACCGTGAGCAGGCCCAGCTGCGAGCTGCCGAATGTGGGTTGCCCGAAGAGTTGGCAGAGCTGTCGGTATTCCGCGTGGCACTTCATCAGCCGCGTGTGGCGGTTGCGCTGTATGGGCTGCTGGACGCGTTACTCTTCCGCGGTTCCCTTGACGCGCGGCTACGCGAGCTGGTCATCTTGCGCATCGGCTGGATCACTGGCTCCGAATACGAATGGACTCAACATTGGCGAATCGCCACACTGCTCGGCGTGCCTGAGCATGATCTCCTCGCGGTGCGCGACTGGCAGAATTCCGAAAGCCTCGGGCCAGTCGAGCGTGCGGTCCTCGCAGCGACCGATGATGTGGTACGCGACGGGGTCATCTCCGAGGAAAACTGGGCTGGGTGCCAGAAGGCGTTCAATAGCGATCACGCGGTTTTGGTCGAACTTGTCGGAGCAATCGCCAATTGGCGGCTCTTTTCGATCCTGCTTCGATCTCTGAATATTCCGCTTGAGTCCGGTACCGACGGCTGGCCGCCCGATGGGCGAGCTCCTCAGCGTCGCGATTGAGCGAAAAACGTGGACCGGTGCTTGACCGAAGCGGGTGCATACCTCTTTCGTGTGACCGGTGTGCTTTCCGATCTGGTGGTGGAGGACAGTACGGGGGGCCTTGGCGCTGAGGTCGGTTCGGTGGGTTGCCATCGTGCCAGGCAGCCCAGATCTCGGGGGTAGCCTCCCACGATCAGGCACCGGCAACCCAGCGCTTGGGGCCCCAGGCGCGAACCTTCTCGGTGGGCGGTATCGACGCGGCGGGCGCCTCCTCAAGTTCGGTAGCGTCGACCGTGATGGGTGAGATGCGTTGCAGAGCAGCGTGTTCGGTGGTCGCCCTGGGCGTGGGCTGCGGGCGAGGAATCGGTAGGTCCATTCCCCGGCGAGCTGGCGAGTCTCGCAGAACACGACATGCACGCTCGGCTAACGGATCTGCAGCTGGCCGAGTCCGTCGGCCACCATCGCGGGGCGGACGCGGTCGAGCTTGAACAGCTGCGAGTAGCAGTCCTCGATCACCACCGCTGCATGCCACCTGCCGCGTTAAGGCACACGATGGGCAATGAGGTGGGAGCCCGCACTCAATGCGTTCGCGATCACCTTCGGCGGCCGGATCACTCCCACAGGCAATAACCAGTTGTTGAGCGTCTTTGGAAGTGAGGAGTGCGGAGGGGCTTTCGGTCGCTGACGGTGAGGATGGGTTGCGGGCCGGGGGGTTGGCCGGGATGGTGGCGTCACGGTGAGGACGGCTGGCTAGGCTCGGCGTGATCTTGAAAGCCAACGGCCCTTCCCGCACGCATTGACAGGCTGTCGGGAAGGGCCGTGCGAACGCGCCTGGAGGCGGTCCGTTGGTCAGCGTAGGTCCTGATCCTGCCCGTGTCGAAATGCAGTTGGTGTCCGGCGAGCTGGCGTGCCCGTATTGCGGCGGG
>JAKIXW010000227.1:0-265 GCA_022708865.1 Acidobacteriota bacterium | reverse complement strand
GCGCCGCGGTTCGTGCGCGACGCCAGCGGCTCGGTGCGGCGAGTCCGGCCACGGCGGGGGATCTGCTCGGGGGCTGGTGGGTGCGGCCGCTCACACGTGCTGCTACCGCGGTTGTGCCTGGGTCGGCGGGTCGATGCGGTGTCGGTGATCTGGGCGGCGCTGGTGGCACGGGCGGCGGGTTGGGGTTGGCGGCGGATCTGTGCGGCGGCGGGTCGGCCGGCCTCGACGGTGCGCGGGTGGTTGGCGCGGTTCGCCGCGCACGCTG
>JAKIXW010000226.1 GCA_022708865.1 Acidobacteriota bacterium | reverse complement strand
GCAACCCGCTCGGCGCCGACTCCACCCGACCCACCTCGCCCATAGCCGGATCCTCCGCCCGCCGCAGCCACTCCATCGGAAGGCTCGCCGAAGTTCAGTCAACTAGACGGGCCTTGGTGTTCCGCGATGGCGATGACGTGGTGCTGCTGTCGCGCAATGGCCGCGAACTCGGCCGGTACTTCCCGGAGCTGATCGAGGCCCTGCGTGGCGAACTGGTGCCGCGCTGCGTGCTGGACGGCGAGATCGTCGTGCCCCGCACGGTCGACGGTCGCGTCCGGCTGGACTGGGACTCGTTGTCACAGCGCATCCACCCGGCGGCCAGTCGGGTCCGCATGCTCGCCCAGCAGACCCCGGCGCACTTCATCGGTTTCGACGCCCTAGCGGCGGGGGACACTTCCCTCATGGCCGAACCGTTCCGGCGGCGGCGCGCCGCACTGGGTGAGCTGGTGCGCCCGCAGCAGTGGTGCCACGTCACCCGCACCACCGAGGATCCGGGCATCGCCGCGCAGTGGTTGCAGACCTTCGAGGGGGCGGGTCTGGACGGGGTGATCGCCAAACGCATTGACGGGCCCTATGTTCCGGGAAAGAGGGAGATGGTCAAGGTCAAGCACGCCCGCGACGCCGACTGTGTGGCCATCGGCTACCGCATCCACAAGAGCGGCCAGGGCGTCGGATCGATCCTGCTCGGGCTGTACCGCCAGGACGGTGAGCTGCAGATGGTCGGCGGCGCGGCATCGTTCACCGCTAAGGCCCGGTTGGAACTGCTGGCCGAACTCGAACCGCTGCGCAAGGGCGACGAGGTGCTCGACGGTGAACCCAGCCGGTGGAACTCCGGGGCAGACAAGCGTTGGATCCCGATCCGGCCGGAGAAGGTGGCCGAGGTCGCCTACGACCAGATGGAGGGCAACGGCGGCTGGGTGCGGTTCCGGCACACCGTCCGACTGGTGCGTTGGCGCCCGGACCGGGATCCGCTCAGCTGCACGTTCGACCAATTGGATGTGCCGGCGAACTACGACCTCTTCGACGTCCTGGAGTCACGGTAATGCCCAGTCCCGCAACCGAGATCGACGTCGACGGCGTGATGGTCCGGATCACCAACCCGGACAAGCCCTTCTATCCCGCGCTCGGCGCCGACGGCACCAAGGGCAAGTTGGTCGACTACTACCGGGCGGTGGCCGGCGGCCCGATGCTGACCGCACTGCGGGACCGCCCTACCCATCTGCAGCGGTTCCCCGACGGCATCGACGGCGAGGAGATCTATCAGAAGCGGATCCCGCAGAAGCACCCCGACTATCTCGAAACCTGTACGGTCACTTTCCCGTCGGGCCGCACCGCGGACGCGCTGAAGGTCACCCGTCCGGCCGCCATTGTGTGGGCCGCGCAGATGGGCACGGTCACGTTGCACCCGTGGCCGGTGCGCTGCCCCGACACCGAACATCCCGACGAGCTGCGGATCGACCTGGATCCCCAGCCCGGCACCGGATTCCGCGAAGCGCGCCGGGTGGCGGTCGAGGTGCTGGAACCGCTGCTGCGCGAATTGGGCCTGACCGGATATCCGAAGACCTCCGGCGGCCGGGGTGTCCACGTCTATCTGCGCATCGCCACCGACTGGGACTTCATCGCGGTGCGCCGCGCCGGTATTGCGCTGGCGCGTGAGTTGGAAAGGCGCGCAACGGATCTGGTCACCACGTCGTGGTGGAAGGAGGAGCGCGGCGAGCGGATCTTCGTCGACTTCAACCAGAACGCCCGGGACCGGACCATGGCATCGCCATACTCGGCGCGGCGTACTGCCATTGCGACGGTGTCGATGCCGCTGTCGTGGGTCCAACTCGCCGAGGCGGATCCCGACGACTACACCATCCTGACGGTGCCGGGCATCGTCGCCGGCCGCGACGATCCGTGGGCCGGCATCGACAGCGTCGCGCAGTCGTTGCAGCCACTGCTGGACATGGTGGCCACGGACGAGGAGAACGGCCTGGGCGATCTGCCCTACCCCCCGAGTTATCCCAAGATGCCGGGTGAACCGCCCCGGGTGCAGCCCAGCAAGAAGGTGGCTGCCAACTGGGACGCGCAGGGAAATCCGGTTGGCCACGGCCGCTGACAGCCGCCACGACCGGCCGTTCCGGCTACTCCGGTGCGGCCCTGAGTTGCTCTCGAGCACGGTCGATTTGGTCGAAAGCAAACGACACCACCTCCGATCCGAGGTGGTCATGGCCAGGCCCTGGTTGGTGAGTGACACGTAGGCATGCTCGCCGAGCGCATCCCGAAGCTCGAGAGCTGCCGCGATGCTCTCACTCACTGTCCTGCCCGGTTGTTGGGTGGTCCCCAGTACTGCCGCCACCGCGTCGGGTACCGCCTCGGGATCGGTCACCGCGGCAAGTTCGAAAACCCAGACCCCGTCCGGGAATTCGTTCTGCATACGCGCGGCTGCTTCCAGCGCCAGCCGGGTCTTTCCCACCCCGCCGATTCCTACCGACGGGTCGAACCCTCGATATCGGTGAACAGGAATGTGACGACCCCCGACGGCGGGTGGTCCCCCGTAGACACTCGCACAGGATGTCACGCGGGGCCGGTCGTCCTGGGCGGAACCGCGGCCACCTACAAGGACATGCACGCCGGCAGCCTGCCCAACCGCCACGCCGTGGCGGTCCGGTACCTGCGGCGGGGGGCCGGGGGTGTACACAGTTGGGTGTGAAGTTATCGGGGCTGCGGAAGCTGCTGGCCGCGTTGTGCATCGTGGCCATCGCCGTGACGGGTATCGGGGCGGCGATTTTCCTGTTCACGCGGATGGACACCCTGAAGTCGGTGCCGTCGGCGGCGCGCAGCACGCTCACCGCGCCCGAGCCGACTCTGCCGACCCCGAAGGAGTTCGAGGTGGGGGTGCAGGTCACCGCCACGCAATGCACCGGGCAGGGCGTCTGCACGTACACATACACGATCCAGCCCAACTACGTCGGCTTCCACCCGCTGCCCGAGCGTGATTTCGCGGTCTTCTACGAGATCGACGGCGGGGCGGCGCCGCAGCCGGGCAACTTCACCGTCAGCAACGGGCAGGCCAGGGTCTACAAGGACGTCACCGTCGACGGTCCGCCGGGGGCGCAGCTGACCGCTCGGGTCACCGAGATCAGCCTGGTGGCGGGCCCCAAACCCCTGCCCGGTCCGGGCGCCAAGACCGAGGACGTGAGTCCGCAGCCGATCAGCTGACCGGGCCCACCACCAGCGTCACGGCCGCGTTGTGCGGCGTGCCCGCCCGGTCCAGCCAGTTCAGCTCGATGACGTTGCCCGGGTAGCGCTGGTCGAGTAGTTCGGTCAGCGTGTTGGCGGAGTCGATCGGGACACCGTCGATGACGGTGATGACGTCACCGGGACGCACGCCGGCCAGTCCGGCCGGTCCGCCCTGCAGCACTGAACGCACTTGCAGGCCGTTGGCGTTCGTCTCGCCGGCAGCGGCGATCCCGATGCCGAGCATGGCCGACGGGCCGATGTGCACGGCGGGGCTGGCCGCACCGCCACGGATCTGGCTGGCGATGTCGAGGGCCCGGTTTATGGGGATGGCGAAACCTTCGCCACCCGGTGTCGAGTCGCCGTCGATGGTGAAGTTCAGGGTCGCGGCTGCATTCATGCCGACCACTTCACCGGCGCTGTTGACCAGCGCACCGCCGGAGTCGCCGGAGCGCAGGTTGGTCGACGACTGGATCAGCCCACCCAGGCTGTTCTTGGCGCCGGTCAGTTCGTCCTCGGCGGCGATCGACCGGCTCAGGTTGGTCACCGCACCGGTCTCGTGGGTCATCGGATTGCCCGAGCCATTGGCATTCCCGATGGTGAGCACCGGTTGACCGAGGGCCACCAGGTTGGAGTCACCCAGTGGCGCCACGGGAAGACCTTGTGCGCCGCGCAGTTGCAGCAGCGCGATGTCGTTGGCCCGGTCGTAGCCCAGGAGGTCGGCCTCGAAGGTCTGGCCGGTCCCCATGCTGACGGCCTTGATGTTGTTGGCCCCGGCCACCACGTGATGGTTGGTCAGGACCTGGCCGTCGGGTGTCAGCACAATGCCGGCGCCGTTGCCCACGACGCCTTGGAAGTCGACCAGGGTGGTGATCTGCACCAGGCCCGGTTCGACGCGGGCGGCCGCGGTCGACGGGTCCAGCGGCGCGGCCATTGCGGGTGCTGGGTGTGTCAGCGGCGCCGCCAGCAGCATCAGCAGCAGCGCGTTCAGCACACCCAGCACGGCGCGGAGCCGGGCACGGCGATGCCGGACTGGTTTGTCAGCCATACCTAGCCTCTCGGCGAACTGGGCGTTTTCGTTACCGCCATTCTGCCTGGAGGCCGGCCGGCCGTGATGCACAGCTACCCGAGGCTGCCGAATTGTGGGAATTGGAAGGCGTTCCGCGGCGCCATCGGGGTCGGGGTCGGGGGAACCTCAATGGCGCCCTGCTGGGGCACCGAACCCGCAGGCGGAGCCCCCGGTACCGGTGGCGTGCCCCGGACGGCGCCCTGCTGTCCGCTGGATCCCTCCGCGACCGCCGGCGGAGCCATGCAGGAATTGCCGTCGCTGGTCCCGGTTATCAGATCGATCCAGCCTGCGCCCTGTTCCGCCGTTCGGTCAAGATCCGCTATGTCGGCACCACCCCGCGCGGCAGGACCAGCGGCAGGTCGTTGTAGGTGACGATGCCGGGTGCGGCGGCCACGACGGCCGGGATCGCGTTGATCGGCGGCGTCGCGGTCATGATGTGGCCGAGCACCATGAACTCCTCGAGCGTGGTGGCCTCGAAGTCCGGCGGTGGCAGGAAGCCGACCTTCATCGTGACGGTCGGGCGCCCCGCCACCTCGATGAGCCAGCCGTCCTGCTCGATCTTCCAGTCCGGTTCCAGGGTCTGCCCCTTGCGCCAGCGGACGTTGATCTCGACCCGGGTCACGCCGTTCACCAGGCCTTTCCAGCTGGCGTGGACGCCGGCCACGCCGCCCGCCGGAATGGTCCAGGAACCGAGGTCGAGATCCTCGGTGGTCTGGGCGTACTCGGCGTCACAGCGGACTTCGTCGAGGTCGATCCCCAACGCGTCGGCGACCATCCGGACGGCTTCACCGAACACCCCGGTGCCGTGGGCGGTCATCTCGGGCAGTGCGGGGTCGTCGATCGGCCGGCCGAATCCGACCGGCTTCTCGGTCTCGGGGGAGTCGTAGAAGGTGGTGTCGGCGGCCTCGTTGACGGTGATCCGGTCGACACGGTCGCAGATCCCGGCGGCGACCACGGACAGCTGGTTCACGTAGCCGGGGCTGATGCCCGAGCCGAACATCGTCGAGCCGCCCCGGGCGCACGCGTCGGCGATCTTGTCCCGGCCGGCGCCCTGATTGTGGCCGGTGATGAAGGATGCGGTCGCGACGACGTTGACGCCGGATTCCAGGATGCGCACCAGCTCGTCGACGTCGATCCACATCGGGTTGTAGACCACGACGTCGGGTTTCAGCGCCAGCAGCGCGTCGACGTCGTTGGTGGCGGCGACCCCCAGCGGTGCGATGCCGGCCAGTTCGCCGACGTCGACGCCGACCTTGTCGGGTGACCAGGCGTAGCAGCCGACGAGTTCGAGGGTGGGGTTGCGGGCAATGGCGGCGACGGAACTCTTTCCGACGTTGCCGGTGGTCCACTGGACGACGCGATAGACACGGGGATCAGGGGTGTTGAGCACTCGCACAGCATAGGGAAGTCAGCGCGGCTTGGGCGCCGCTCGACCAGCTCGCCGACGTACCGGTCGGCTGACCGGGATCAG
>JAKIXW010000225.1 GCA_022708865.1 Acidobacteriota bacterium | reverse complement strand
ACCGGTTCGAGGCGTATACCTACTTCCACCCCGCCCGAACGGTGCGAGAACGCATCGAACACGAGGTGGCCGCGGTGGTGCTCAAGGAATTCGCGCTCCAGGACGCTGGAATGCTCGGCGGCACCCAAGCGGCCCTGGAGTACGACGTCATCGACGAGTATCCGGTCAACGACCAGGAGATCCTGGTGCGCCATCTCCATCAGGTGGCCGTCGACTGGGTCGATGACTACAAGCGCGAGCAGAATCCGGTCGGAGCATCGTCATGACCGTCAAGACGCTGCCTTCGCCGAATTCGAGCCGTTCGCCGAAACCTGGTGTCTGCCAACAGAGACCGAACGCTGGAATCAGAGGCTGGCGTCCACGATGCCGCAGATGCAGGAGTTCTACGACGCCTTCTTCCCCCGTGTCGAGGACGCCATCGAGTACTGCGACAAGTTCACCCTCGACGAACTGCCCGAGGACGCGTTGAACCTGCTGCACCTCATCTACTCGCTGATCATGGTCGCGATGTCGGTGGAGATCATGCACCAGCCCGCGCCCGTGGACGCCGCCGATGCGGTCATGATCCGCACCGGCGAACCCCGACCCTGAACCCACCCGCCCTTCAACTGGAGACGACACGATGAGCGTGCTGACCATCAACAAACTGACCACGTCCGTCGGTGCGGAGGTCACCGATCTGGACCCCGACCGACTCGCGCACGACGACGGTCTGGCGACCGCCGTGCTCGACGCGTTGGAGGACAACGGGGTGCTGGTGTTCCATGGGCTGAACCTCGGGCCCGAGGCCCAGGTTGCCTTGTGCGAGCGGCTCGGCGAGGTCGATCGCTCCGCGGACGGCCATCACCCGGTGTCCGGGATCTACCCGATCACGCTGGACAAATCGAAGAACAAGCAGGCCGACTACCTCAAGGCCTCCTTCGTCTGGCACATCGACGGCTGCACCCCGCTGCACGACGAATGTCCGCAGAAGGCAACCGTGCTCTCCGCGGTGCAGGTGGCCCGCAACGGGGGCGAGACGGAGTTCGCCAACGCCTACGCCGCCTATAACACCCTGACCGAAACGGAGAAGCAGAATTACGGGTCGCTGCGGGTCGTGCACTCCCTGGAGGCGTCCCAGCGGCGGGTGAACCCTGACCCGACGCCGGAACAATTGGCTCGGTGGCGGTCCCGGCCGACGCATGAGAATCCGCTGGTGTGGAGCCATCGCAACGGGCGAAAGTCGTTGGTGCTCGGAGCGTCCGCGGACTACATCGTGGGGATGGATCGGGACGAGGGCCGTGCTCTGCTCGAAGAGCTGCTCGCACATGCCACGACCGAAGAAAAGGTGTACAGCCACACGTGGTCGGTGGGCGACACCGTGATCTGGGACAACCAGGGCGTGCTGCACCGCGCGATGCCCTATGAGCCGAATTCGCCGCGGGAGATGCTGCGCACCACCGTGCTCGGTGACGAGCCGATCCAATAGTTCTGTTCCACAACATATTCCACCGACCAACCAAGGGGACGTCATGGCCAAATCACTGCTGTTCGTCGAGAGCAAACCCAAGGACGCGCAGAGCTTGGCGGAGTATCACCGCTGGCAGGATCAGATCCACCTCCCGGAGATGCTGACCATCGATGGTTTCGTCTCGGCCCGGCGCTGGCAGACCGACGGGGACACGTTCATCACCCTCTACGAGATCGATACCGACGTGGATACCGCCCGTGCCAATCTGCGGACCGCGTTCGGCAGCGGACGGATGTCACCTCTGGATCCGGTGCAGACCGACCCGCCCGCGACCCAGCGGTACCTCAGCCTGATCAGCGAGATCACCCGCTGAGACGGAGAATCTGCTGGTGGGTGACCCAGGCAGGTTGCCGAAGTACTTCCCAGTAGGTCATCGCAAGCTGCCGAGCCTGGTGTTCAGCATTTTCGCAAGGCGCTCTGTTATCCGGTCGTCAAAACCTATCTCGTCACATCTATCCGGCCATGCGGTTGCGACGTCGACGATGGAGTCGATCATGTTTTTCGTCGCTCGTTCGCGTATTCCCAGTCGTTCGCCCGCCTCGATGAAATTGTTGCGCGAGAGGAGATTCGCGCGTCCGTATAGCTTGAGCGCCATGGGGTCGTTCCACCCGGCGTACGGCTGCGTGCAGAGCAGATCGTAGGCGGGGGTCGGCTGCCACCATCCATCTGGGTTGTAGATCGACACGTTCTTTCCGTGTAGATCTCCGTTCCCGATCAGCCAGCTGAAGACAACAACTTTCAGCAACTCAACGAGCGCTACCACTCGGGACCCGCCCCCGCGTTCACAGGCGTCGGCGAGCACCGTCAAAGCCGTCTCCGTCTTGATGCGGTACTTCGACGCCGGGTAGAGGTCGGCTACCTGGCACGCATCTTCCTGTGGAATTCTTCTTGATCCAATCCGATCAAATCGATTGACCAATAGGGCGCTGCGGTGCTGTGCATCGTGCAGCAGTGTCGTCTTTGCGACTCGCAGTCCGCACGCCGATGCCATCCGCATGAAGAAATGCTCGTTCTCGACGAGGAACGGGAAGCCGGCAGGGTTCAGCTTGAGCATTGCGGGGCCTGCACGAGTCTGGGTCGGAGCCGACATCACGGCGGCGCTGACTTTGGGTTGCACCCCGGCCAAGCCGACTGGGTCGGCCTCGACAGAACCCGTCAACTTCGCAAACACTCCGTGAAAGTCGTTGTCTCGCTCCGGTTCGAATAGCGGCAGTGGCACACGCGGAGTCGCGCGGGCGGGGAACACCCGAACGTTGCCGATGGTGTCGGCGCCGATCGCGAGCAGCAATGTCAGATGGTCATCTGGCGAGGTTTTTGTTGATGACGTGACGACGCCGAGTCGAACACCCTCGGGCAAGAGCCCGGCGAAAAAGGGCGGAACGGCTGCTCCGGCGGTGATTACCGGATACTCACCGGACCGCAATAATGACCAGGAAACCGATCGATCTCGTACACGGCCGTCGCTCGCTTCTTCGGCCACATAGTCGAAGCTGACGGCATCTCCATGTTCGCGGGTCAGGTGGGCGGCGAGTACGTCGCCGATGTAGACGTCGGCTCTGGCGATCTCACGAAGGCCGAGGTCGATACGGTCTGTCATTCGGCTGCCGAACGCACATCGAGACGCAGGCCGAGGACGTTGGCGATCTCTAGTACCGAGCCGATCTTCGTCGCACCCGTCCCCGCTTCCAAGTTCTGGACGCTGTAGCGCGACACTCCGGCGAGGTCGGCCAGCGTCTCCTGGGTGAGTTGCAGCGCCAGCCGTCGCTCGATGAATGCAGTGCTTATGCCTGCTAATCCAGGCATAAGCTGGTCACGTTGCGGACTTGTACGCCTTGGGCGGGCCATGATCCCCCTTATGCCTGATAAATCATGCATAAGATAGGATGATCGTTCGTTGAGCCGCCGTCAAGTCGTTATGCCTGATTTTTCAAACATAAGGGTGGCTCCCGCACTTCCGGGCTGGGCTACCAGCCTGGCTCAGATGAGTTCCGATGGCACGTCCAAGCCCAGGTGCTGCAGCAGTGGTGGGGTATGGCCGACTGCGGTAACCGCGCGAAAGTCCGGGCGTTCCGGGAACGGCAGCGAGCCACGGAGTGAGCCTCGGCCGGGCGGTGGTCCAGCTCAACTTTTGTGTCCGAGGGGGGACTTGGCCATCTGCGACACGGGTTTCCGTCTGGCGAATCGGTACTTGATCGTCGTCAGTGCTGGGGTGATTCACTCCAATCTCGGGCGGTGGGCTAGGTGTCGAGTTGGGCGGGGGCAACTCGGCACCCGGCGGCTTGGGCTCCGCTGTGCAGGCGTCGGTCCCAAACGGCGACGATCAGGCCGGTATCGCCGACAGCCAACGCGCTGGCCAGATGGACAGCGTCGGCTCCGCCCAAGGCATGGGCTCGGGCGAGGCGCCCGGCGTGCTGTTCAACCCTCGCGGTGAGTTCGACTGGGCGGGTGGCGGCCCAGAAATCCTCCCAGTCGCGCTCGGCTTCGGCGAGCTCGGATTCGGTTAGATCGTGATTGCGGGCTGCTGCAGCGAGTGCGGCGCGGACTTCGGGGTAGGCCAGGCGGCTGGACAATGCGGCGTCGCAGCCGTCCCACAGCGCGGACGCCAGCGAACTCCCTGTCTCGGTGGTGAGAAGTTTGACGAAGGCGCTGGCGTCGAAATAGACGAGCGGCACCGGTCAACGCCGCTGGTCGCTGACCCAGTCAGACACCGGCCGCCGCGGTCGGGGCCCGGACCGGCCCGCAGCGACGGGCCGCTGCGCGGTGGCCCTCCCAATCACGCCTTCGGCAGTGAGACGCTCCAAGGTGCCTGTGCTGTCCAGCGCAGCGAGTCGCGCGACCGGGATCCCACGGTCGGTGATGACGACCTCACCACCAGCCCGAGCTCGATCGAGCCAATCGCTGAGGTGCGCGCGCAATTCGGTCACGGATACATCCACATCGTGAACTGTACACTCACTGAGCCGTGATTTGTACATGACAATACTCAGCGCGGCAACGACGACTTGAGACATTGACCTGTGCAAGCCGTACGCGAGGTGGCAACGGGCCGATACACCGATTCGTCCCCGGTGCCGGCGACGCCGAGACGGTTGATGTCATGGCGGCTGGTCGCCTTTCCTCCAAGCGGCATCCGGAGGTGTTGCGGGGGAAGGTGTTTGCCGTCCCCGGTGGGACTTCGGCGCAGCTTGCGTTCGTGGTCAGCTGTTCCCGTCGTAGGACAGTTTAGGACATCAACGCGATGCCCACTCGCTCTCCGCAAATCCAAAAAACCCGCTCTGATCAAGTTCATAATGGGTTTTCCACATTTTCAGCTACGAAATTGTGTCCGAGGGGGACTTGTCCGTCTAGGACACGGGTCGTGGTCTTTGAGTTGAGTCGATGATCAGCAGCTCTCTGGCGGGTGAATCATGGGTCGCCATAACGGAATTCAAGAGAACTTCCTGGAGCCGGTGTCACTGGAGTGGGCGTTGCGGTCACCGAGATCGTTACGCTGGGTAAGCGCAGCGGTGTCGCCAGGATCGGCATCACCGACGCCGGGCGAGCCGGTATGTGCCGCGCAAGGAACAGTGACCGTCGTCAGCCAGCGGGCAGGCGCTTCGTGATCAGGGCGGGGAGCAAGGGTGACGTCCCACGTGACCGTAGAGGCCACACCAAATGACCTCTACCTTCGAGCGCGTTCGTACCGAAGACGGAACCGCCATAGCCGTCGATATCTACCGACGAAAGCCGTACGCGCGGTTGTCATACTTACTGCACGGTGGTGGGCAAAACCGCCACGCCTGGGCGACCACGGCGCGCCGCTTACACGCGCGTGGGTATATGTCATCGCGTATGACGCCCGCGGCCACTGCGACTTTTTTCGGGCCGGCGACTTCCTAGACAGGACGACCAAATCCTCGCATCGGCGAGGGAATCGATTGACCTGACTGTGAGTAAGCCCGCGCGGCATCGGGAACGCGTTGATGCTGCGCTTCGCGTCCAGTGTGGCACCTGGAGGGTCGTTGTCAGACTGGAACGGGTTGTGGGGAGTGTTTTGTCATGGCGGATTGACCGCTGCCACCTCATTCGTTTAGGTTGACTATCTAGTTGGCGCAGTACTCCTCTTTGGTCCGACTCGTCAGAAAGTAGGTGTTGGGGTGATCACCGTGGTCAAGCGCGTGTGGCTACCCGTGCTGATCGTGGCGGCGTTGGCGATCGGGTTCGTCAGTATTTCCTACTTGCGGTCGGTCTTCGGATCGGATGGGGCCGTGGTGACGCCGGTGGGATCGGAC
>JAKIXW010000224.1 GCA_022708865.1 Acidobacteriota bacterium | reverse complement strand
GTGGTGGCCGACCGCGGTTCGCCGCGCCGGACGGGTCGCAGCGTGGTCTGCACCACGGTGGATCCGTGTGCCCGGATATCGAGTGGGTGGCTGCGGGGTTCGGCGCGTGCACTGGGTGCCCACGCGTCGCGGATGCGGCCCCGCAACCGCCGGCCGGTGCCGTTGTTCACCTGCATCGTCAGGTCGACCGTCTCACCAAGGCGTGCCGACGTGCCGCCGGACCGGGTCAGCTCCACCCCGGCCGGGCTGGGCGCCAGCAGGACGTCGGCCAGTACGGCGACGGCCAACGCGGCCAGTAGTATCGCGAATGATGTTGCGGGCCATGGCGATACCGCGATCGGCAGCAGGCACACCAGTGCCACCAGTGCGGTCCGCCCGGTGAGTACCACTAGCGTGGTACCGGCACGGCTGCCAGGATCCCGTCGAGCACCCCGTCCGCGGTGGCGCCCTCGAGCTCGGCTTCCGGACGCAGCGCGATCCGGTGCCGCAGTGTCGGTTTCGCCATCGCCTTGACATCGTCGGGCGTGACGTAGCCCCGGCCGGACAGCCACGCCCACGATCGTGCGGTGGCCAGCAGTGCCGTCGCGCCGCGCGGTGAGACACCCAGGTTCAACGCCGGCGAATTCCGGGTGGACCCGGCGATGTCGACGATGTAGCCGAGCACCTCATCGGCCACCAGCACCTGCCGCACCGCCTCGCGTCCCGCGGCCAGTTCGGCCGGGCCGGCCACGGGCCGGATCGCCGACAGGTCGCGCGGATCGAATCCGTGCGCGTGCCGGGACAGGATCGCCACCTCCTGATCACGCGGGGGCAGTGGCACATTGAGCTTGAGCAGGAACCGGTCCAGCTGCGCCTCGGGCAGCTGGTAGGTGCCCTCGTACTCGATCGGGTTCTGGGTGGCGGCGACGATGAACGGATCCGGCAGCGGGCGCGGCTGCCCGTCAACGCTGACCTGGCGTTCCTCCATGGCCTCCAGCAGGGCGGCCTGGGTCTTGGGCGGAGTGCGGTTGATCTCGTCGGCCAGCAGCAGGTTGGTGAACACCGGCCCCGCGCGGAACTCGAAGGCCGCGGTGCGCGCGTCGTACACCAGTGATCCGGTGACATCCCCGGGCATCAGGTCGGGGGTGAACTGCACGCGTTTGAAATCGAGTTGCAGCGCCGCCGCCAGCGCACGCACCAGCAGTGTCTTGGCCACGCCCGGAACACCTTCGAGCAATACGTGGCCGCGGCACAGCAGTGCGATCACCAGACCGCTGACCACGGCGTCCTGGCCCACGACGGCCTTTCCGATCTCGGCGCGCAGGGCGAGCAGCGCGGTGCGCGCCGGATCTGAGGGGGGAATCGGCTGACTCACGTGCGCCGGACCTGCCTTTCGATGGTGTCGAGGGTGTTTGCGAGTTGGACGAGTTGGTCGTCGCTGTGCGGCGGCGGCCCGAACAGCGCCTCGTGCACGGCCCTGGGTTCGCCGCCGCCCTGGGCGGCCACCGCCATCGCGACGGCTTCGGGCGTGGCCTGCGGGCCCAGGCCCAGCCGTGGGGTCAGCCGCTGCAGCGCCGCGGTCCGCAGCGCGCCGGCAGCCTGGACGCGGGCCCGCCGCGATCGGTACAGCCGGCCACGGCCCTCCACGGTTTCCGACGCCCGCACCACGACGGGCAGCGTCTCGGCCACCAACGGGCCCATTCGCCGCGACCGCCACAGCCCCAGCACCACGACCACCAGGGCGAGTTGCGCGAGGATCCAATACACCCGCGCGGGGATGAGGTCGGATAGCGTTGCCGCGCCGTCCTTCTCGCCCTCGGCGCGCTGCGGCGCGTACCAGATCAGGTGGGCGTGCGAGCCGGCGAGGTTCATCGCCAGCGCGGCGTTGCCCTCCCGCAGCAGACCGCCATTCGTCATGAACCCCGATGCCCCGACCACGGTGACGGAGTCCGGGCCGTTCTGATAGCGCACCAGCACGCCGCCATAGCAGCGGGTGAGTTCCAGGTCGTCCGCGATTGACGTAAATGCTTGGGCGTCACCGAAATTCACGGCTCCGGCTTGTTGCGCCGCACGCAGGTCGCAGTCCGGGTCGGCGTGCTGCAGCCCACTCGGGGCGGTGCGGATTCCCGAGGCCAGCTGGTTACGGGCCGACGGGCCGGGATCGACGAGCAGGCGGTCGCCCGGAGCCTGGACCAGGTCGGCCAGCTGTGCATCGGTGCTGAGGTGGGGCGTCTGGGCCACCAGCAGCAGGGTGTCCGAACCCGCGTCCGAGGCCGCTCGCCGGGCATCGGCGGCCGAATCGGCCACGACCACGTCGACACCGCGCTCGCGCAACAGGGTGACCAGTGCGTGTGCGCCGTCGGTGGACGTGGAATCGGGATTCATCAGGCCGCCGCCCCGTGGAGCGGTCAGCCAGGCGGTCAATCCGGCCACCGCGACGATGGCCGCCAGCGCCAGCGCGAACCCGCGCCACGTCTTGCGGCGGGTGCGGGCCGTCCCGGCCGTCACCGGACCGGTGTCCAATCCTGTTGTGCCGCTTCCGTCGTCGTCGCCGGCCCCCGGCGCGCGGCGTGTTCCCGCAACCGGTCGTCGAGGTCGGCCACGATGCGGTAGGACTCGGATGTCCCGGGCATCTCGCCGTAGGCGACGTCGTTGAAAGCCGCTGCGGCGTTGGTGAATTGGGATGACAGTGCGGGGAACACCGCGCCGGCGTCGTGCGCCAGTTCCCCGGCCGTGCGGCCGGGCACCGGCGCCAGCGCGCCGTCCTCCTCGAGCTGGCGTGCCACGGCGCGCAACCGCTCCCGGACGGCGGCGGCCCATTCCCCGCGGGCCGCGTGCTGTTCGGCGGCGCCCCGGTGTGCGGCCGCGGTGCGTTCGGTGACGTCGAACAACTGATGGTCGGCGCGATCGACCCGCATGGCGCGCCGGGCCATGCGCACCGCGACCACCAGGGCGACCGCGACGATGATCACCAGGACGGTGACGGTGAACCAGCCACCGGGGACGTCCGACGCCAGCTGGGTCAACCGGAACAACTGGTCGTCGAGCCACTGCGAGATCCGGTCGAACAGCGACGGCTTCGGATAGATCGGCCGGGCGAGTTCGTGTCGGGCCGCTTCGTGCGCGGTGTCGCGGTCGACGTCGACGGTGGGCACTGTGCGCCTACGGACCGGTGAGCCACAGCTGGTCGGTGCCGGCGCCCGGGATCGCGTTCGCCGCGCCGCTGCGCAGCACCAGATCGAACGCCTCGGCCCGGATCCGCCGGTCGGTGTAGAGCAGCGTGTCCACTCCCGCGCTGAACGGTGTCACGACGATCTGCCCGATGATCGAACCGACCATGTTGGCCGTGGCGGCCAGCAGGATTGCGGCGGTGGACAACGACGACGCCGATGCCACCACCATCGTCACGATCGCGAACGGGACCGACACCGCGGTGGACACCGCCCCGGCCACCAACCCGGCCAGCAGGCGGATTCCCAGCACTCGCCAGAATCCGTTGCGCACCAGCGCGAGCGAACGCGAGAACGCGGCGAACACCGGCTTGCGTTCCAGCACGACTGCGACGGGGGCGAACGACACCATGGTGAAGAGCCAGACCAGTAGCGCCAGCGAGGCCAGGGTCAGCGGAACACCGATCGCGGCGGCGGCATAACCGTTGCCCGCCATGGCGATTCCTGCGATGACGGCCGTCACGACGCCGATGATCACGGCCGCGCCGGCCACCTCGACAGCCACCAGGCCCAGCAGCGGAAGCAGTCGGCCCCGGATCCGGTCCCACGCCTCGGCCGCCGTGATCGGTGTACCGAACACCGCGCGGCCCACCACCACGGTGAGCATGCCGGTCAGTACGAGGGCGCCGAGCATTTTCACCACGAAACCGATGAACGACGTGATCGACGAAAGTGCAACGGCCCCGCCGTCATCGGCGGCGTTGACCATGGCGTCCAGATTGCCCGTCGCCGCCAGTGGACCGAGCTGGATGAACAGACCGAACAGCTGCGTGATGATCACCACGCCCGCGGTCAGCCCGAGCGTCACCCTCGGATTCGCCCGGATGTAGCGGATTGCCCCGTTGAACATGTCGCTGAGGGTCAGCGGTCGCAGGGGAATCACCCCGGGCTGCAACGCCATCGGCTGCCCGTACGGTGCGCCCGGCGGGGGGTGACCCGGGTAGCCCGGCGGGTGGCCCCCGTAGCCCGGGGGTGGGTAGCCGGGTGGCGGGTAACCCGGCGGTGGGTACTGCGAGGGGTAGGCCGAAGGTGGGTAGCCCGGTGGCCCCTGCCAGGATGGCCAGCCCGGACCCGTGGGGGGCATTGTCATCGCGCAGTCACCGGGAACGTCCCTCCCCCGTCGATCGAATGGTTTCGGATGTCGCTTCGGTCCAGTTTGGCACGGGTCGGCGTATCTTCGGCGGCATGGCCGAACTCGAGGACCGATTGCGGGCGGATCTGACCGTGGCGATGAAGTCGCAGGACAAGTTGCGAACGGCGACGCTGCGGATGTTGCTGGCCGCGATCCAGACCGAGAAGGTGTCGGGCAAGCAGGCCCGCGAACTGACCGACCCCGAGGTCTTGAAGGTGCTCGCCCGGGAGGCGCGCAAGCGTGGCGAGGCGGCCCAGATCTATGTCACCAACGGCCGCGGTGAGCTGGCTGCCAACGAACGCGCCGAGGCCGCCGTCATCGAGGAGTACCTGCCGTCGCCGCTGAGCGAGGACGAGATCGCCAATGTGGTCAACACCGCGATTGCGCAGGTGGCCGAGGAGATCGGCGAACGACCGCACATGAAGCACATGGGTCAGGTGATGAAGGCCGCCACGGCCATCGCGGCGGGCAAGGCCGACGGCGCCCGGCTGTCGGCGGCGGTCAGGGCGCGGCTGTAGTCGACCGATCCGTCAGGACAGGCCCATCAACCGGGTCACCCCGTGGTCGCGGCCGGCCGTGTACCCGCCGTCCACGGCGATGGCCTGGCCCGTGACGAACGACGCGTCAGCCGAGAGCAGGAACCTCGCCACCGACGCAATCTCCTCCGGACGGCCCAACCGGCGCAGCTTGTGCTCGTCGACCACGTGCGCCCGCACCTCCGCCATGCCGGGAAGATCGAACACGTTGCGCAGCATGGGCGTATCGATGAAGCCCGGGCAGATGCAGTTGGCCCGGATTCCCTTGCCGCCGTAGTCGATCGCCAGATTCTTGGTGAGGAGTACGACCCCGCCCTTGGACGCGTTGTAGGCACAACCACCGGCGGTGCCCTCCAGACCCTCGACGCTGGCGACGGTGACGATCGCGCCGCGCTCGCCGTCGCGGGGCTCCTGCTCGAGCATCCGCGCCGCGGCGTGCTTGGCGACGTGGAAGGTGCCCGTGAGGTTGATGCCGATGACCCGGTCCCATTCACCGCGCTCGACGAAATGGGCCGGACCGCCCCCGCTGACCCCGGCGGAGGTGACCACCCCGTCGATGCGGCCGTGCCGGGACACGATGGAATCGATCAGGGCCGCGACGGCGACCTCGTCGGTGACGTCGAGTGCTTCGATCCCCTCGGCCCGGGTGATGTCGGCGCCGATCACCGTCGCTCCGTCGGCGGCCAGCCGCGCCGCCGTGGCCGCCCCGATCCCGGAGGCCGCGCCGGTCACCAATGCCACCTTGCCCACGACTGTCATGGGGGCAATATGCCGCATCCGGAAAACCGCGCGCGGCCCTTTGCCCGTCCCGTATACAGAGGTGCATGTTGACGATCGGTCGGGTACGGGGGCTGGCGGCAGCGCTGGGTATCGGCGCTGCCCTGACCGTGGGTGCGGGGGTGGCGTGGGCCG
>JAKIXW010000223.1 GCA_022708865.1 Acidobacteriota bacterium | reverse complement strand
AGCTCGCCGAGCGGGCCCGCCGGCCGCTCGTGGTCGTGGGCGCCGGGTGGCTGGTCGCAGAGCTGACCCAGCTGGTGGCGGCGGCTGCGCGAGCGGCCGGGGCCGACGCGGTCACCCTGACGGTGGGCACCGCAGCGCAATTCGCGACCGGAACGGCCCCGGGCCGATCGGCGTTGTGCGGCGTGGTGGCTGCCTCCGCCGTCGCCGTCTCGGGTGCGATCCGGCCGGATGCGGTGCGGGACCGGTGGGTGATCACCGCGGCGGCAGCGGGCGTGGCGGCCCGGGCCGTCACGGGCCACGTGTCGGGGAGCGTGCTGGCCGGCTTCGCCGTGGTCGGGCACGCGCTGGCCGCGGCACTGTGGTGCGGAACCCTGGCAGCCATGGTGCTGACCGTGCGTTCCCGCGGTCAGTGGGCCCGGGTGCTGCCGGTGTTCTCGCGGTGGGCGGTGTCGCTGGTGGCGGCACTGCTCCTGGGCGGGGTCATTGCCGCCATAGCGCTGATCGATTCGCCGGCGCAGCTCTACGGCACCGGGCACGGCCGGATCCTGCTGGCGAAAATGGCCGTCACCGGGGCGTTGGTGATCGTGGCGTGGCGTAACCGGTCCGGTTGGTTGGCGGCAGCTCAGCGGCACCGGATCGGGGCGGAGGATTCGGTGCGCCGGTCCGTCGCCGAGCTGATTCTGATGACAATGGTGCTGACCTTTGCCGCTGCGCTGTCGGTTACGGGCTAGCATCGGGCGGGAGCGCATCGCGCATCCGCCGATGTCCATTGGTGCGAAGGAGCAGTCAGATGGCCGACGAGCAGGACCTCCCGGGCGAGCGTCCGGAGGCGACGCCGCCAACACCACCGGCCAAGAAGACCCCCGCGAAAAAGGCTCCGGCCAAGAAGGCGCCGACCGGACAACCTGCCGCCAAGAAGGCTGCGGCCAAGAAGGCGCCCGCGAAGAAGGCCCCGGCCAAGAAGGCGGCCCCGGCGGCCGGCAACGGCGTCGCACCGTCGGACAACGGTGCTAAAGAGGCTGCCGCACAGGCGAAAACGACTGTCGACCGGGCCGACGCCCGGGTGTTCACCCCCGCCGCGATGCCGGCTCCCGAGCGGGGGCGGTCACCGCTGCCGTTGGCGGTCGCCATCGCCGTCGCTCTGCTGGCGGTCCTGTTGGTGCGCCGGCTGCGGCAGCACGACTAGGGTCATCCCGGCCGTCTAGCATTTGAGCCGTGACCGTCACCCCCCGTCCCACCGCGGACCTCGTCGACGACATCGGCCCGGATGTTCGCAGCTGTGACCTGCAGCTGCGCCAGTTCGGTGGCCGCCGGGCCTTCGCCGGCCGGATCAGCACCGTTCGGTGCTTCCAGGACAATGCGCTGCTGAAGTCGATACTCTCCGAACCCGGCGACGGCGGGATCCTGGTGATCGACGGCGACGGTTCGGTCCATGCGGCGCTGGTGGGCGACGTGATCGCCGAACTGGGCCGGTCCAACGGCTGGTCGGGTCTGATCATCAACGGCGCGGTCCGCGACGCGTCCACCCTGGTCATGCTGGACATCGGGATCAAGGCGGTGGGCACCAACCCGCGCAAGAGCACCAAGTCCGGTTCGGGCGAACGGGACGTCCCGGTGACGTTCGGCGGCGTGACGTTCGTGCCCGGCGAGATCGCCCACAGTGACGACGACGGGATCGTCGTCACGTAACCCCGCCGGGTTCCGCGCGCTCGAGGCCCGACGGCGACTGATCCGTCAGCCGGTGGCCGACGCCGCGGGCACGGCCGCGCGGCGGTGGCCGAACCGCAGTTCGGGCGTGGCGATCGGCGTGCGTCGCAGCGAGTTGATGTCCCGGAAGTAATCGTGCTTGATCTGCCACGGGCCCTTCGAGCCACGCTTGGGCAGAATGTGCTCCGCGCGCGCGAAGTAACCCGAGCTCATATCCGTGAACGGGAGCCGCTGGACGTCGCCGCCCGGTGTCACCGGCTCCACGGTGTCGTAGCCGTTCTGGTCCATGTAGTTCAGCAGCCGGCACACGTACTGGGAGACCAGATCGGCCTTCAGCGTCCACGACGCGTTCACGTAACCGAAGGTGAAGGCGGCGTTCGGCAGGCCCTCGAGCATCAGCGCCCGGTACGCCAGCCGCTGGCCCGGGTCGATCACCGCGCCGTTGCGGCTGATGACCGCACCGCCGAACAGCTGCAGGGTCAATCCCGTTGCGGTGACGATGATGTCGGCGTCCAGGTGGGCGCCGGAGGCCAGTTGGATGCCGGTCTGGTCGACGTGGTCGATCTGGTCGGTGACCACGTCGGCCTTGCCGGTGCGGATGCTGCGGAACAGGTCGCCGTCGGGTGCCAGGCACACGCGCTGGTCCCACGGGTTGTAGTCCGGGCCGAAGTTGCCCTCGACGTCGTAGCCCGCGGGGAGTTGACGCTTGGCCATGGTCAGTAGCGCCTTGCGGAAATTCTTCGGGAATCGCCGGGCGAGCCGGTACTGCATGGAGCTGACGCCGATCGCGTAGCAGCGGTTCACGGTGTTGGCCGCCCGTGGCGGCAGCCACTTGTTGGCCTTCGGCGCCACTGGGCTGACGCCGGGCAGCACTCCGATGTAGGTCGGGCTGCGCTGCAGCATGGTGACGTGTCCGACGCCGGAGTCGACCAGGGCGGGAAGCAGGGTGACCGCGGTGGCGCCGCTGCCGATCACGACGACCTTCTTGCCGGCGTAGTCGAGATCCTCGGGCCACTGCTGCGGGTGCACGACGGTTCCGCCGAAGTTCTCGATGCCCGGGAAGTCGGGGGTGTAGCCCTGGTCGTAGTTGTAGTAGCCGGAGCAGGCCATCACGAACCCGGCCTGGATGGTGCTCTGGACGCCGTCGTGCTCGATGGTGACGGTCCAGCGCTTGTCCTCGTCGGAGAAGTCGGCGGCGACCACGCGCTGGCCGTACCGGATGTTCTTGTCGATGCCGTTCTCGACGGCGGCCTCCCTGATGTAGGACTTGATCGACGGCCCGTCGGCGATCCACTGGGTGGAACGCCACGGCTTGAACCGGAAGCCCAGGGTGAACATGTCGGAGTCCGACCGGATGCCGGGGTAGCGGAACAGGTCCCAGGTGCCGCCGAGGTCTTCGCGGCGCTCGAGGATCACATAGTTCTTGGTGGGGCATTCCTGCTGCAGGTGCCAGGCGGCGCTGATCCCGGAAATCCCGGCCCCGACAATCACTACGTCGACAAATTCAGTCATATGTAAAACGCTATCAACGCCGTGTCGAGTCCGTCAACAGTATGTCGAAAATTTCAACGCCCTGTAAACTCGGCGATCGTGACCACCGTGAGCCCGCACCCCACCGCTGGCGGTTCCCGTGCCCGGCGGTCCACCCGGCCGTCGAGCGACGAACGCGAGCAGGCGATCCTGAACACCGCGGAGACCCTGCTGGAGGACCGCGGCCTGGCCGACATCTCCGTGGACGACCTTGCCCGCGGTGCGGGCCTGTCCCGGCCGGCGTTCTATTTCTACTTCCCGTCCAAGGACGCGGTCCTGCTGCGGCTGTTCCAGCGGGTGGTCGAGGAGGCCGACGCCACGGTTCCCAGCCATGACGACCTGCCCCGTGACGTCAGCCCGGCCTGGTGGCGGGCCGGCATCAGGACGTTCATGGTGTCGTTCCGGACGCACCGGGCCGTGACGCTGGCCGCGATGGCGTCCCGTCCGACCAGTCCCGAACTCGGCGAGCTGTGGTCGACGTTCATGAGCAAGTGGGTCGCGCGCGTCGCCGAGATGATCGAGGCCGAACGCACCCGCGGTGCGGCGCCCGTCACCATCGACCCCGCGCACCTGTCGGCGTCGCTGAACCTGATGAACGAACGGGTGATGGTCGCATCGTTGTCCGCGGAACGGCCGGGCCTGCCGGAAGAGGATTCCCTGGACGCGCTGGTCCACGTCTGGGTGACGTCCATATACGGGCAGCTGCCCTAGGAGGTACCCGGGCAGTGTCGTAGGCCGGTGCGACCATTCGGTCGTGTCCACAGGGTCCGCTCCGCCATCCGGTACGGCCTCCATCCTGCATGCCGACCTCGACGCGTTCTACGCCTCCGTGGAACAGCGCGACGATCCGACACTGCGCAACCGGCCCGTCATCGTCGGTGCCGGTGTGGTGCTCGCCGCCAGTTACGAGGCCAAGGCGTTCGGGGTCCGCACCGCGATGGGCGGGCGGCAGGCACTGACCCTGTGTCCGCACGCGATTGTCGTGCCGCCACGCATCTCGGCCTACTCCCGGGCCAGCGCAAGGTGGCCAGTCAGGAGGCCAAGCCGGACGGGTTGCTGCTGGTTCCGCCGGATCGCGAACTGCAATTCCTGCACCCGCTGCCGGTGCGCCGGCTGTGGGGTGTGGGAGCCCGGACCGAGGAGAAGCTGCGCACGCACGGTGTCGAGACGGTGGCCCAGGTCGCCGAACTCGGCGAGTCTGCGCTGACGTCGATGGTCGGCGCCGCGATGGGCCGGCAGCTGTACTGCCTGGCGCACAATATCGACCGCCGGCGGGTACTCGTGCGCGGTGGTGTCGACGCCGGATGGGAAGTGCCGATGCTGCCCGACTGACCTTGGTTCACGCCACCCGATCGAGCAACCGTTCCAGCGGCCAGGTGTTGATGATCCGGTCCACCGGTACGCCGTTGTCGAGCGCCCGCTGCGCGCCGTAGCCGAGGAAGTCCAATTGTCCGGGTGCGTGCGCGTCGGTGTCGACCGCGAAGTCGCATCCGATCTGCACCGCCAGGTCGATCAGCCGCGACGGCGGGTCGCGGCGTTCGGGACGCGAGTTGATCTCCACCGCGGTGCCGTGGTCGCGGCAGGCGGTGAACACCTTCTCGGCGTCGAACGCCGATTCCGCGCGCAGGCCGCGGCCGCCTTCGACCAGCCGGCCCGTGCAGTGCCCCAGGACCGTCACCCGCGGATGCGCCACGGCGGTCATCATCCGGCGGGTCATCGCGTCGGCGTCCATCGACAGCTTGGAGTGCACGCTCGCCACCACGATGTCGAGGCGGTCCAGCAGGTTGTCCTCCTGGTCGAGGCTGCCGTCGTCGAGGATGTCCACCTCGATCCCGGTCAGGATGCGCATCGGTGCGAAGCGTTCGCGCAGTTCCTCGATCACGTCGAGTTGGTGGCGCAGGCGGTCGGCGGACAGCCCGTTGGCCACCGTGAGGCGTGGCGAGTGGTCGGTGAGCGCGCAGTACTGATGGCCCAGCGCCTGCGCCGTCGCCATCATCTCGGCGATCGGCGCCGACCCGTCCGACCATTCCGAATGCAGGTGCAGGTCGCCGCGCAACGCCGAGCGGATCGATCCCCCGCCGAGATCAGCTGCCGCCAAACGTAATTCGACCAGCACATCGGGCTCGCGGCCGGCCCAGGCCTGCGCGATCACCTTCGCGGTCTTGGGTCCGATCCGCGGTAGGTCCTGCCAGGTGACCGACGCGCCGTGGCGCTCCCGCTGAGCGTCGGTCAGGGCCTCGACGACGTCGGCGGCGTTGCGATAGGCCATCACCCGCCGCGGGTCCTCGCGGGCGCGGTCCTTGAAGTAGGCGATCTGCCGCAGGGCGCTCACCGGATCCATGGCTCCAGTGTGCCTGGCCTCCGCGCTCGACATCGTCTCCGGCGGCCGCCTCGAACTGGGGATCGGAGCCGGCTGGAACGAGGAGGAGTCCGGCGCCTACGGCATCGAACTGGGCAGCATCAAGGAACGCGTCGACAGGTTCGAGGAAGCCGGTCAGGTGCTCGTCGGCCTGCTCGCTCAGGAGACCACCACCTTCAATGGCAGGTACTTCCAACTCGAGGA
>JAKIXW010000222.1:302-5810 GCA_022708865.1 Acidobacteriota bacterium | reverse complement strand
GACCACGGCCCGACGGCCCGTGCTGACCACCAACATCGCCTCGGTCGGGGTGGGTTTCTCGTTGTTCGCACTGGCGCTGATCGCCCCGCAGGTGCTCGAACTACCGGTGCAGACGGGGTTCGGCCTCGGGCAGTCGATGCTGGCCACCGGTCTATGGCTGGCTCCCGGCGGCCTGGCGATGATGCTGACCTCATCGGTGGCCGCTCGGGTCGCCGCCCGGCGCGGCCCGCGCTTCACCCTGGTGGCCGGCTGCCTGGTGATCGCGGGGTCCTATCTGGCCGGGCCGATGCTGCTGGGCAGCGCGGTGACGGTGATGCTGCTCAACATCGTGGTCAGCATCGGGGTGGGCTTCGCGTTCTCGTCGCTGCCGGCTCTGATCAACGCGGCGGTGCCGATGTCGGAGACCGCGGCCGCCAACGGCATCAACGCGCTGGCCATGAGGTTCCGAGCCTGCACGCGTTCCAGGCGGCGCTGCTGATCGCCGCGTGCGCGGCGTTGGCCGCCGCGGCGGTGGCGCTGCTGATCCCGCGACCAGGTGGCCCCGAGCGGACCGGTCAGAGACCGAAGCGGGCCTTTATCTCCGTCGTCCGGTAGTGCTCGACGATGATGCCCAGCAACGGGATGGTGCCGGCGAGCAGCGTGCCGATGGTCTTGGCGATGGGCCAGCGCACCTTGATCGCCAGGTTGAACGTGGCCAGCAGGTACGCGAAATACACCCAGCCGTGCACGATGCCGATCCACGTCGGCGGATTGTCCACCTTCAGCACGTAGCGGACGTAGATCTCGTAGCACAGCGCGATCAGCCAGATGCCCGTCGCCCAGGCCAGAGCGCGGTAGGCGGCGAGCGGCTTGCGGATCTCGTCGGCGGTCACGGCGCCGGTGGGTCGGTCGGGTGTCTGGGTCATGCGGTGGTCCTGTCGGGTCGATCCTGGTTGTTCTGTTCGTCACTGCGGGCGAGTTCGGCGAGGTAGGCGTTGTACTCGGCCAGGGCGGGGTCGTCGTCATGCGGCTTCGGGGCCTGCGGGCGCTGGGGGAGCAGGTCCTCGGGAATCTCGGTGACCTCGGTGGCGCTGCGGGGCTCGGGCGGGGCCTGCTCGTAGCGGACGTACTTGCGGTAGGCGTAGACGCAGAAGCCGGCGAAGAACGGCCACTGCAGGGCATAGCCCAGGTTCTGGAAGGTGCCGGTGGCCGACTCCCAGCGGGACCATTGCCACCAACCCAGGGCCAGGCAGCCGCAGGCGGCACCGATGACCAGGATGATCATCGGCCACGTGCGGCGGCGGGTGGACATGCTCCGACGGTACCGGTCAGCGGTGGTTCAGCTGGAATCGAGGTTCGGGCCAGGTCAGCCAACGTCTGCGAGCGGGCGGATGCTGTCGAGCACCGCTGCCTTCGTAGCGCGGATCATGTCGGCGTCGTAGCGAGCCTGCAGGTTGATCCAGAACATGTCTGACAGGCCCAGCGCGCGCGACAGGCGCAGGCCGGTGTCGGCGGTGATGGCCCGCCGCCCGTGGATGATGTCGCTGAGCCGGGTCTGCGAGACGTCGATCGCCTTGGCCAGTCGGTACGGGGTGATGCCCATCGGGATCAGGAACTCCTCGGCAAGGATTTCGCCGGGGTGCGTCGGTGCGAAGTCGGCCATGACGTTCTCCTCCTCAGTGGTAGTCGGTCAGCTCTACGTCGTCGGCACCGCCGTTGCTCCAGACGAAACAGATGCGGAACTGATCGCTGACGCGGATGCTGTGCTCGCCATCGCGGGGCGGTTGCAGTTTCTCCAGCCGGTTGCCCGGTGGAATGCGTAGGTCGTTGATGCTTTCCGCGGCATCGAGGATCTGCATCTTGCGGCGCGCCGCCTTGGCCAGTGCGACGCTGACCCCCTTCGTACGTCGCAGCTCCCACACCTGCTGGGTGGCGCTGTCCCGAAACGAGCGGATCACTGTCCAATGCTAACGACTCGTGTTACTAACATCAATCGTGAGTATTGTCGCCGATGGTTCGGCGGCCGAACTTCATGATCTCCACCGGAATGCATGCTGGGCTCCTCGGTCCAGTGGTGAAGATGACGATGTAGTCTCAGGTCTATTGCGGGCGTGGCGAAACCAGGCAGACGCGCGGTCTTTAGGTGTCCGTGTTCGAAAGAGCGTGGGGGTTCGAATCCCCCCGCCCGCACTCAATTTTCTTGTCTGACCGCACACTACGACGGAGCACCGACAAGTTCGGGTTCGCGTTAGGGCATACTGCCGGTGGCCTTCACGTACTGCTGGAACAGTTCGGCCGGAATCGAATTGGTGGTAGTGATCTGGTTGAGCACGGCCACCGTCGACCGTGCCGTGCGTTCCAGCGTGACCGGGTCCCACGAGTACAGGCCGAACTTCTCGCCGTAGCCCAGGATCCACTCCAGGTTGTCCAGCATCGACCACGAGATATAGCCGCGGATGTCGACGCCGTCGGCGATCGCCTTGTTCACCACCGCCAGATGACGGACCAGGTAGGACGACCGCTGGGTGTCGGTGGCGTCGGCGAGCCCATTCTCGGTGATCCACAACGGAATTCCGTAGGACGCGGCGATGTCGATCATGTCGCGCATCCCGCTGGGCTTGATCACGGTCGGGGCGTCGCTGCACTCCTCGGCCGGGCACCCACCGACGAGCACGTTGATCAGATTGGCGAACTGCGGGTAGCCGGTCAGCAGTGGCATCGACGCGAACGGCGAACCGCCCCAGCCGATGACGCTGCCCTGGCCGTAGTAGTTGACGCCAAAGAAGTCGGCCTTGTTCGCCAGCTCCGGATGGATCTCGTCGGCGGCGATGACGCCGTCGAAGTTCGCGTCGACCTCACCCCTGATCACCGCGTTGGGGAACCACGTGTTGAAGAAGTCGCTGAACTGCACTGCCGCCTGTTGGTCGATCGCGCTGGTGGCATTTGCCGGCCGCCAGTCGAACATGCTCAGTGCCGCACCGACATTCGCGTCGTCGTCGAGCTGGTGGATGATGTCGTAGGAGCCGGAGTAGGCCGCTGCCTGGTTGAGCAGACCCTTGGCCATCAGGTCCGGCCGGAAGACGCCGGACGGGAAGCCGGTGCCGAACGGGATGCCGTAGTAGGCCGGCATCATCGAGTTCATCGGCTCGTTGAGCACGATCCAGTCGGTCACCTGGTCGCCGTACTTCCAGGCCAGATACGCGGTGTACTTCTCGAACTCGGCGACCGTCGAGTCCGAGACCCAGCCGCCCTGTTCCTCGGGGGTGCCGCCGAAGATTTCCTCGAGCCGCGCCTTGCTGGGGTCGTGCACCCACAGCGGCAGGGTGAAATGGTTGATGGTCACCATCGGCTCCAGGCCGAGGGCGTGCAGCGTCGCGAGCACGTCGGCGTAGTGCGCCACCGCATCCTGGTCGGCCAGCGCGTCGAGCTGCTGCAGGACAGCGCCGGTGAAGCCGCCCGAGATATCCACCGCTGCAGTCGAATTGGGGAAGATTCGGCTCCATTCGATACCCATCCGGAAGGTGTCGGCGCCGACCTCGTCGGCGGCCAGCTGCGCGTCGCTCGCGTACGTCAGGTAGGTGCCGGGCCCGTTCTCGGGCAGTGCGTCGCTGTGCCAGCCCAGCAACAGCTTGTTGATCGGGTCATGCAGCCACTGCCACCAGTCGGAGTTCACGTCCAGGGGTGCGCCGCCGCCCATCTCGGACTGGAAGCCGGAAGTGGCCACCCCCCAATGGAATCCGTCGGGGAAGACCAGGTCGGTCAGATCGCCGGTGCCGGTGAAGTTGATTGTCACGGTGACCGTCGGCGACGTTCGGGGCAGGAAGTCCGACAGCAGGGAGCCGAGGAATGGGATGCCGCGGATGAAGTTGACCGGGATCTCCCACAGGCTGTCCAGGCCGTGCAGCCGGGAGCCGTCGCTGACCTCGACGGTGAAGCTGTCCGAGCCGCCGAGGGTGGAGAAGTCGACGACGGGGGTGTAGGTGAACGTTCCGGTGGCCTGATCGATGCTGACCCGGCCCAGCGCCGGCCCGCGACCCAGGATCGTGTAGGTCAGCGCGTCGCCGTCGGCGTCGGTCGCTCCGAACGTCCCGACCGCTTGGTCGTCGGTCTGGCTGGTGATGACCGGCGCGGCGACGGGGTGGCTGTTGAAGAAGAAGCTGTCGAACTCCCGCCGGGCGAATGCCAGCATCGCCCAGAGGCCGGTCGCGGCGCCGGGCACGTCATCGCCGCCACCCGGTTGGGCCAGGGGACTGGTCAGGCTGGTTGCCGTCGCAACGGTCTCGACGACCCGATCGGGGGCGGTCGGTGCGACGGGGTCGGCCGCCGGCTCGGCGAACTGGACCGCGACAGTAGCGGCGGGCGCGGCGCGGTCCGCGGCCGTCTCGGCGGGGACGGGCTCGTCGTCGTCGGCGGGCTCCGGTGCGTCGATGTCCGGAACGGCTCGTGGTGCCGCGTCGTCCGTCTCGATGACCTTCAGCGTCTTCGCGGGCGCGGCGGCCCGCGAGTCGGTCCGCTCCGGGTCCTGCGAGTCCGGGGCCTCGTTGTCGTCCTCGGTGTCGGCCGTCGGCGCGATGGGTTCCGCCGTGTCCTCGGCTGCGGTCGGTTCAGGTTCTGCGGTCCGACTGGGTTCCGCGGTCCCGGTGACGGCCTTGGTGGGCTCGGTGGACGGGTCCTCGTCGGCGCCGGCCTGCGACGACGGGTCGGCCGACTTCGAGGTGTTGTCGCTGGTATCCGTCGCATCGGCCCAGCCTGTTGGCGCCCAGCCCGTCAGCACTGTCGCCCCGAGGCCCAGCGCCACGGCGAACCGGCCGATTTGCGTCGCTGCAAGCACAGTTGCCCCCATCTCCGACCCTCCGGATGCTACTGAGCCGACGCGCGCCGCGAGGTTGTTTGCCCCGGGTGCGGGTGCATCCCCGTCCATCTGTTCAGTGCTGGCTGCGTCCCATTAGTGCGAGTGAACCTCGCAGGGACCGCTGAGCCGATCGGCATGGGGCGTCAGGACGGGAAGTTGACGTCCTTGGTGACGGGAGCCCATTCCTCGATCGACGCCGAGAACGTGGCGAGTCGATCGCGCACCGCTTTGAGCACGTCGCGGCCCAGCAGCAGGCGCAGCGGTGGGTCGTCGGCCCGCGCCACCATCAGGACGGCCTCGGCGACCTTGCGCGGATCACCGGGCAGATGGTCGGCGAACTGCTTGATCAGATCCTTGCGGGTCGCCACATCGGCGTAATCGGCGATCGGGGTGCTCGACTCCTTCATCGACCGGGAGGCCCAGTCGGTACGGAACGCGCCCGGTTCGATGAGGGTGACCTTGATGCCCAGTGGGCCGACCTCCGTTGCCAGCGCCTCGGTGACGGCCTCGAGCGCGAACTTGGTCGACGAGTAGTACGCGTTGGGCGGGTTGGCCACCAGGCCCGTCATCGACGAGATGTTGACGATGTGGCCGCTGCCCTGCGCGCGCATGCCGGGCAGCACCGCGCGCGTCACGGCGAACACGCCCTGCACATTGGTGGCGAACTGGCGCTCGAT
>JAKIXW010000222.1:0-292 GCA_022708865.1 Acidobacteriota bacterium | reverse complement strand
TTCATCATGTCGACCGAGCCGAAGTAGTTGACGTCGAACAGCTTTCGCACCTCGGCGTCCTCGCCCTCCTCGACCGCGGACAGGTATCCGTGGCCGGCGTTGTTCACCAGGACGTCGAGACCACCCCAGGCGTCGGTGGCGGCGGCGACGGCGGCGGCGATCTGCCCGGCATCGGTGACGTCGAGGGCGACCGGAAGTGCGCGGTCGCCGAACTCGTCGGCCAGGTCGGCCACGGCGTCGCGGCTGCGTGCGGTCACGACCACCTGGTGGCCGTCCTGCAGTGCGGCCCGGG
>JAKIXW010000221.1 GCA_022708865.1 Acidobacteriota bacterium | reverse complement strand
GTCAACTCCACCGACCGGCCCACCATCCGCGATACCCACGCTGACCAGCATAGGTCCACTTAAGCAGATAAGCAGTATGTATGTTCGAATCATGCAGGCGGAGGCGGTTCGGACGGCGGTCGCGACCCTGCGCGCCGCCCACCAGGTCCTGGCCGACTGCGAGATCGACACGTTGACCAAGGGTGAGTTGGTGTCCGTGCTGGACGACCTCGAGACGCTGTCATGCCAACTGCCCACGCAGTCGCAACGGCTGCTGGCTCGGCTGCAGACCGAGGTCACGCCCAGGGAGATGGGTGCCAAGTCCTGGAAGGACGTCCTGCGCATTCGGTGGCGGATCTCCACCGCCGAAGCGTCGCGCCGTCTGGCCGAGGCGGCCGAACTCGGGCCGCGCCGGTCGTTGACGGGCGATCGGTTGGAACCTCTGTTATCCGCAACCGCGGGCGCGCAGGCGCAGGGGGCGATCAACCCCGAGCACACGAGGGCGATTCGGGAGGCCATTGCGCAGCTGCCCTCCTTCGTGGACACCATCACCCGCACCCAGTTCGAAGCCGACCTCGTCCGCATCGCCTCCGGCGCGGGACCCAGAGAGCTCAAGGATGCAGCCGCCAGGGCGTTGTTCCTCCTCGATCAGGATGGTCCCGCACCCGACGATGCAGAACGCATGCGCAAGCGCGGAGTGAGCGCCGGACCGCAGGGCCGTGACGGCATGGTGCCGATCAGCGGCAACCTGAGTCCCGAAGCGTGGGCCGTCTGGGAGGCGATCTTCGCCAAGTACGCCGCGCCGGGGATGTGCAATCCCGAGGATCCCGAACCGTGCACGTCCGGGACGCCATCGCAGGCTCAGATCGACGGCGATCATCGCAGCATTGCACAGCGCCGGCACGACGCGATGATCGCGATCGGACGGATCGCGTTGATGAGCGGGCAGCTGGGCATGCTCAACGGGCTGCCGGTGTCGATCATCATCCGAACCACCCTGCAGGATCTGGAGTCTCGTGCGGGGGTGGGTACCACCGGGGGTGGCACGGTCATGCCGATTGCCGACGTGATCCGGCTCGCCGGGCACTGCAACCACTATCTGGCGGTGTTCGACGGGGCGACCGGGTCGGCGCTGGAGTTGTTCCGCGCCAAGCGAACCGCATCGCCGGCGCAGCGGATCATGCTCATCGCTCGTGACGGCGGGTGCACGAAACCTTGTTGCACGGTCGGTGCGTACGGCAGCCAATCGCATCATGCGGTCGCCGACTGGCGCGATGGTGGGCAGACCAATGTCAACGACATGGCGTTGGCGTGTGGGCCGGACAACCGGCTGGTGCACGACGGGGGATACCGCACCGCCATCAACGACCGCGGGGAATGCGAATGGCATCCGCCGCCGGACCTGGACCACGGGCAAGCCCGCACCAACTTCTACCATCGCCCCGAGGCCCTGCTCCGTCCCCCGGACGGGCAACCACAACCTCCGCGCGAGGGGCCCGCACCGCCGACGGATCCCAAGTTGGACTAAGCGGTTGTGCGGCTGCGTCGATTGACCTGACGGGCGCCCAGCATCAGGCAGAACACGATGACGCCGCCGACGACGCCGACGCCGACGCGCACCGGGGTGGCATCGATGGCGGGCAGCAGGGGGGACGCGTGCGCGGAGGCGGCCGCGGGGTCGTCCTTCTTGGGCAGCAGCGACGGATCGGGGTCGATCAGCGTGCCGACCCGGGTTCCCGGCGGGGTGGCGAAGCCGTAGTCCAGCAGGCGCGCGGCCTGCTCCCACGGTGCGATCGGTTGCCGCGTTCCGCGAAGCAGCACCGCCACCAGGCGGCGGCCGTCGCGCTCGGCGGCGCCGACGAACGTCTGGCCGGCGTCGTCGGTGTAGCCGGTCTTGCCGCCGAGGGCGCCGGGATAGTTGTAGAGCAGCTTGTTGTCGTTCTCCAGCTGATAGCTCGGATGGTCACCGTCCTCGCCGGTGTGACCAGGGAAGTCGAACGTCTTGGTGGCGACGATGTCGGCGAACGTCGGGTTCATCCACGCGTACCGGTAGAACAGGCCGATGTCGTAGGCCGAGGTGCTCATGCCCGGGCCGTCCAGGCCGGACGGCGTGGCCACCCGGGTGTCGCGGCCGCCGAGCTTGCTGGCCAGCGTGTTGATCTTGCCCAGCGCGACATCCATTCCGCCGAGTTGGGCGGCCAACGCGTGCGCGGCGTCGTTGCCGGAGTGCATCAGCAGCCCGTGCAGCAACTGGTTGACGGTGTAGTTGCCACCCACGTCGACGCCGACCCGGGTGCCCTCGGCGTTGGCGTCGTCCTGGGTGCCGGCCACCATCTTGTTCTGGTTGAGCTCGTTGATCGCCTGCATGGCGACGAGCACCTTGATGATGCTGGCGGGCCGGTGCCGCGCATGCGGGTCCTTGGCGGCAATCACCTCGCCGGTGTCCAGGTCGGCCACCACCCAGGACTCCGCCGAGACGTCGCCGGGGACGGGCGGAGTGTTGGGTGCCGCGACGATGCCGCAGTCACCCAGCGCATCACCGCCGACCGGCTTCAAGGGCACCGCCAGCGGATCGGGGGTGGGGTCGCCGGGCTTGGGGACCTCGGAGGCGTCGACGGCCTTGGGCGTGGACACCTTGTAGGGGCACGGGTCGATCGGCGCCGCGGGGGCGGGTTCAGCGCTGGCCAGCGCCGGGCTGGCCAGCAGGAACAGGGCCGCGCTCAGGCCCACCGCGCGTTCGGTCACCGATCTGAAGCTCGTCATCGTGAGTGCAGATTAGGGCCGCGAACGCCCCAAATCCGGAAGCCACGCTGTGACTGATGAGGCCAATGTTGCAAATGTGGCTTCCGCCTGCCCGCGAACGTGCGCGTCGGGACGCGACACGCCGCGGCCATGCGGACCTTTGCGCACGCTGGCGAGAAAGGGTTACAGCAGGCGGCTGGCCTCGCCGAGCACCCGGTGCAGGATGCTGTAGATCTCGTCGAACTCCTTCTGCCCGCTGATCAGCGGGGGAGCCAGCTGCACCACTGGGTCGCCACGGTCGTCGGCGCGGCAGTACAGCCCGGCCTCCCAGAGCGCCGTTGTCAGGAATCCGCGCAGCAGCCGTTCGGACTCATGGTCGTTGAACGTCTCCTTGGTGTCGCGGTCCTTGACCAGCTCGATGCCGTAGAAGAAGCCCTCGCCGCGGATGTCGCCGACGATCGGCAACTCGTAGAGCTGCTCGAGGGTGGTCCGGAACGCTGGCGCCATCTGCTTGACGTGGTCGTTGAGGCCCTCGCGCTCGAAGATGTCGAGGTTGGCCAGCGCCACGGCCGCCGATACCGGGTGGCCGCCGAAGGTGTAGCCGTGGCCGAAGACCGTCTTGCCGTCGTTGAACGGCTCGAACAGCCGGTCGCTGGCGATCATCGCGCCCAGCGGCGAATAGCCCGACGTCAATCCCTTGGCGCTGGTGATGATGTCTGGGATGTAGTCGAAGTCGCTGCAGGCGAACATCGAACCGATCCGGCCGTAGGCGCAGATCACCTCGTCGGACACCAGCAGCACGTCGTACTCGTCGCAGATCTCGCGGACCCGCTGGAAGTATCCGGGCGGCGGCGGGAAGCAGCCGCCCGCGTTCTGCACGGGTTCCAGGAACACCGCGGCGACGGTGTCCGGGCCTTCGAACTCGATGGCCTCGGCAATGCGGTTGGCGCAGTACTCGCCCCAGGCCTTGAGATCGGTGTCGTACGGCTCCGGTGCGCGATAGAAGTTGGTGTTCGGCACCCGGAAACCGCCGGGTGTCGGCGGATCGAACGGCGCCTTGAAGGCCGGGATGCCGGTGATGGCCAAGGCGCCCTGTGGCGTGCCGTGGTAGGCGATGGACCGGGAGAGCACCTTGTACTTCCCGGGCTTGCCCGTGAGCTTGAAGAACTGCTTGGCCAGCTTCCAGGCGCTCTCGACGGCCTCGCCGCCACCGGTGGTGAAGAACACCCGGTTCAGATCACCCGGCGCGTATGCCGCAAGTCGGTCGGCCAGTTCGATTGCCGACGGCGTGGCGTAGCTCCAGAGCGGGAAGAAGGCGAGCGTTTCGGCCTGTTTGGCCGCGGCTTCGGCGAGCTCGGCACGGCCGTGTCCGGCCTGCACGACGAACAGACCCGAAAGCGCATCGAAGTACTTGCGGCCGGTGTCGTCGTAGATGTATGCACCCTCGCCGCGGGTGATGATCGGCGGCGTGATGCCTTGGCCGTGGCGGGAGAAGTGGCCCCACAGGTGGCGGTCGGCCTTGGCGGACAGATTGTCCGAAAGTTGTTGGCGTGATTCGGTAGTGGTCATCGTGTACCCCAATTGTATTGCTGTTTGACGAGTTTCAGGTAGACCAGTGTTTCGGTTGATATCACCCCGGGGACGGCGCGGATCTTGGTGTTGAGTAGGGCGAGCAGGTCGTCGTCGTCCTCGCAGACGACTTCGACGATGGCGTCGTAGGAACCAGCGGTCAGAACGACGTAGTCGACCGACGGGATCGCGGACAGTTTCTCGGCCACCTGAAAGGTGTCGCCCGTGCAGCGGATACCGATCATGGCCTGCCGGGCGAACCCCAGCTGCATCGGGTCGGTGACGGCCACAATCTGCATCACGCCCGAGTCGATCAGTCGCTGGACGCGCTGACGGACGGCGGCCTCGGACAGGCCGACTGCCTTGCCGATTCCTGCGTACGAGCGCCTGCCGTCTTGCTGCAGGTTCTCGATGATGGCCTTGGACAGGTCGTCGAGCTGCATCGCGGGGGGATGCGACCCATTGACGGCCAGCTGTGGCATCTGTCGATTGTGCACGGAATCCGTTGTTAGAAGCAACCTGAACAATCAATATGATCGGTTGACCCGGCCTTGATCGCAGGAATGCGTAGCTGGCATCGGCGCGGTGGGCTAGCGTTGGCCCATGACCGCAACGGTACGGGACAAGTCGCTGCCCAGCAGTTGGATCGACGGGGCCGCCGTGCAGACCGACGGTGCCCTGCACCGCGTCATCAACCCGGCCGACGGATCGGTGGTCGCCGAACTTGCCCTGGCCACCCCCGCCGACGTCGACCGCGCGGTGTCCTCGGCGCGGACCGCGTTCGCCGAATGGTCCCGCGCCACCCCGGTCGACCGGGCCGCGGTGCTGGGCCGACTGGCCGAGCTGATGGACGCCAACGCGGCGACGTTCATCGCCGAGGAGGTCGCCCAGTGCGGTAAGCCGGTCCGGCTGGCCACCGAGTTCGACGTCCCGGGCAGTATTGACAACATCGCATTCTTCGCGGGTGCGGCACGACATCTGGAGGGTAAGGCCACCGGGGAATACTCCGGCGACCACACGTCGTCGATCCGGCGTGAGGCCGTCGGCGTGGTCGCCACCATTGCACCCTGGAACTACCCGCTGCAGATGGCCGTGTGGAAGGTGATCCCGGCGCTGGCCGCCGGCTGCGCGGTGGTGATCAAGCCCGCCGAGCTCACCCCGTTGACGACGCTCACCCTGGCCCGCATCGCCAAGGAGGCCGGCCTGCCCGACGGTGTGCTCAATGTGATCACGGGCGCCGGGGCCGACGTGGGAACGGCACTGGCCGGGCATCCCGACGTGGATGTGGTGACGTTCACCGGTTCGACCGCGGTGGGCCGCAAGGTGATGGCGGCCGCCGCGGTGCACGGGCATCGCACGCAGCTCGAACTCGGCGGCAAGGCGCCGTTCCTGGTGTTCGACGACGCGGATCTGGACGCGGCGATCCAGGGGGCGGTGGCGGCCGCGCTGATCAACTCCGGACAGGACTGCACCGCGGCCACCCGCGCGATCGTGGCCGCCGACCTGTACGACGACTTCGTGGCCGGGGTCGGGGACGTGATGTCGACGATCGTGGTCGGTGATCCGCAC
>JAKIXW010000220.1 GCA_022708865.1 Acidobacteriota bacterium | reverse complement strand
GATGCTCATCGTGCCGGGCCGGTCGATCTACACCGCCAACCAGCAGGGCCAGACACTGCCGATCGGTGAGCAGGAGAAGTCCGTCATCCGCGGCGATCTGTTCATGTCCCGCCGCACGGCCATGAATCAGCGCGTCCTGGCCGTGCACCTGCCCAACGACAGCACACTGCTGATCTCCAAGAGCCTGGCGCCCACCCAGGCCGTCATCACGAAGTTGCGTTGGGTCCTGATGGTTGTCGGGGGCATCGGGCTGGCGGCGGCATGGTGACGCGCACCGGGCTGCGCCCGGTCGCCCGGCTGACGGAGGCGGCCGAGCGAGTGGCGCGCACCGACGACCTTCGTCCCATTCCCGTGGTCGGCAGCGACGAACTCGCCCGCCTGACCGAGGCTTTCAACATGATGTTGCGTGCGCTCGCCGAATCCCGCGAACGTCAGGCCCGGCTGGTCACCGACGCCGGCCATGAGTTGCGGACACCGCTCACGTCGCTGCGGACCAATGTCGAACTGTTGATGGCGTCGCAGGCGCCCGGCGCCCCACCGATCCCCGAGGCCGAGATGGCCGACCTGCGCGGCGACGTGATCGGGCAGATCGAGGAATTGTCAACTCTCGTAGGCGATCTCGTCGATCTGTCGCGCGACGATGCCGGCGGCGTCGTGCACGAACAGGTCGACATCTCAGAGACCGTCGATCGCTGCCTCGAGCGGGTGCGCCGGCGCCGCAACGACATCGAGTTCGATGTCCACATCACACCCTGGCTGGTGTACGGCGACCCGGCGGCCCTGTCACGCGCGGTGCTCAACCTGCTCGACAACGCCGCCAAGTGGAGCCCGCCGGGCGGCCGGGTGTCGTTGCGCCTGACCCAGGTGGACGCCACCCACGCCGAGATGGTGGTGTCCGACCTGGGTCCCGGCATCCCCCCGGAGGAGCGTCAACTGGTGTTCGAGCGGTTCTATCGGTCCGATGCCGCGCGGGCGATGCCGGGTTCCGGCCTCGGATTGGCGATCGTCAAGCAGGTGGTGCTCAAGCACGGCGGTGCGCTGCGGGTGGAGGACACCGTGCGGGGCGGGCGGCCACCGGGCACATCGATCTACGTCTGGCTGCCCGGTCAACCGGTGTATCCACTGGTGCGCGGCACTGTCGACCGGGTGGAAGCATTGCCCATCCCGGGTGTCATCTCAGTGGATTCTCAGTCGGCCAGGGCAAGGTAGGTGCAGCGGCCTTCGGTGCTGACCGGCCCGGGATCGCCTCTCGATACAAGAAGGACGGACCCAGCTCGATGACCAACGATCCGCGGTATTCGCCGTCGCCTCAGCACCCGGGGTACCCCGGTTACCCTCGCGACCCGAATCAGGAGCGGCCCGGTCCGCAGTATGCGTATGACTGGCGCTACGGCGCGGGCCAGCCCCGTCCGATGGCGCCGATGCCGCCCTACGGCCCCTACCGGGCGCCCGTTCCGCCCCAGAAGCGTTCGCGCGCAGGCGTTCTGACAGCTGGAGCGCTGGCTATTGCCGTCGTCTCGGCCGGTGTCGGTGGTGGCGTCGCGATGCTGGCGGCCCCCGACGGTTATCCGGTGCACCAGAGCGGCGGGGTCCCGGCATCCGGCATCCCGGCCGCCAATATCCCCCCGGGGTCCGTCGAGCAGGTAGCGGCCAAGGTGGTTCCCAGCGTGGTGAAGTTGGAGACCGACCTCGGCAAGGCCAACGAAGAGGGTTCGGGCATCGTCCTGTCTGCCGACGGCCTGATTCTGACCAATAATCACGTGATCGCGGCCGCCAACGGCGGTACCCCCGGGCCCGCACCCGATGCGCCCGCGGGCCCGGCTGCCCCGAAACCCGACGGCAAGCCCACGACGACGGTGACCTTCGCCGACGGCAAGACCACGACGTTCACCGTGGTGGGCGCCGACCCGGCCAGCGACATCGCGGTGGTCAAGGCGCAGAACGTCGCCGGTCTGACGCCCATCGCGCTGGGCTCGTCGGCCAGCCTGCGGGTGGGCCAGGACGTGGTGGCCGTCGGATCCCCGCTGGGTCTCGAGGGCACCGTCACCACGGGCATCGTCAGTGCACTGAATCGTCCGGTTTCCACCGCCGGTGACGCCGGCAATCAGAACACCGTGCTGGACGCGATCCAGACGGACGCGGCGATCAACCCGGGCAACTCCGGTGGCGCCCTGGTGAACATGAACGGCGAGTTGATCGGCGTGAACTCGGCCATCGCCACCCTGGGCGGTGAGTCCCAGGACGCCCAGAGCGGCTCGATCGGCCTGGGCTTCGCCATTCCAGTGGATCAGGCCAAGCGCATCGCCGACGAGCTGATCAGTTCGGGCAGTGCATCGCATGCCTCGCTGGGTGTGCAGGTCAGCAATGACTCGTCCACCAACGGCGCGAAGATCGTCGACGTCACGGCCGGCGGCCCGGCCGCCGGGGCCGGGCTACCGTCCGGGGTGGTCATCACCAAGCTCGACGACCGCGTCATCAGCAGCTCGGATGCGCTGGTGGCGGCGGTGCGCTCACGCGCGCCCGGGGACAAGGTGACGTTGACCTACCTGGATGCGGCCGGCAAGTCGCAGACGGTCGAGGTCACGCTCGGCAAGGCCGCGCAGTGACGGGGCGGTCGGCGTCGCCGGTGTCGGTCCCGGGATATACCGTTGACCGCATGGAACAGCCTGTCGAGCTGGTGGGTAGGGCGCTCGTGGTGGTCGTGGACGATCGCACGGCGCACGGCGAAGAGGATCACAACGGACCGCTGGTCACCGAACTTCTCACCGAGGCCGGTTTCGTGGTCGACGGTGCCGTGGTGGTATCCGCCGACGAGGTCGAGATCCGCAACGCGTTGAACACCGCGGTGATCGGCGGCGTCGACCTGGTGGTGTCGGTGGGCGGTACCGGGGTGACACCGCGCGACGTCACCCCGGAAGCCACCCGCGAGATCCTCGACCGTGAGCTGCTGGGCATCGCCGAGGCGCTGCGGGCCTCCGGCCTCTCCGCGGGCATCATCGACGCCGGCCTGTCGCGTGGGCTCGCCGGAGTGTCAGGAAGCACGCTGGTGGTCAACGTCGCAGGGTCGCGCTACGCGGTGCGCGACGGTATGGCGACCCTCAATCCGCTGGCCGTTCAGATCATCGGCCAGCTGTCCAGCCTCGAAATCTGACGTACCTGCCTAATTGCCGGGGAGATGGCTGTCGGCATCTTGTGTTAATGCGGTGTGAACTGGGAAAATGGTGAAATGTGATCTTCGTCACACTAGAAGGTGGAAGTGAAGCGTCGCACGCGATCAGTGGCAAGTTCAGTTAACGAAGTGTTCGGCGAGGACATTCCGCGGGCATCTTCGGATGAGCGGGATCCCGATGGGTCGAAGAATGACTCCAGCCGCGATGAGTGGTTGCGCGACAACGTTCCTCCGCACCACGGTTGATGCTGACTAGCTGGCAATTACCTTGAAATTGGCTGGAGTCGAGAGGCTTGGCGGATAGCTGGGGCCAAGGTCGGCCACGGGCCGATCGCCCGTGCGGGGTTGTGGACGCTTCGGGGCGGCGGATTGACCGAGCGCCGCCGGTTGTCCCTTCAGCAAACTTCAGTTCACCCGCGGTTGACCTTTTGGCGCGGCCCGTACGCGTTGCTGCCCCGTTGTACCCCCGTTATGTTCCTGGTGTCACGAACGATGAGCCATAAATAAGAGCAACATGTGAGGCTTCTCATTTGGTGGTTCTGATGTGACGCATGGTGTCAGCATTTGGGCCACGCCACGCGTGAGGCCGAGACTAGGTAGTACTTCGGCGGACGACCGTTCGCCGCCGAACAGAGTTAGGGAGCGCAGCATGAAGGTCGTCAGTCGAATGGCGGTGGCACTCATCGCTGCGTTTGCCGCGTTGTTCGTCGGTTCGGGCACGTCGCAGGCCGGTCTGGACAATGAGTTGAGTCTGGTGGACGGTCAGGGTCGGACCTTGACGGTCCAGCAGTGGGATACGTTCCTCAACGGGGTGTTCCCGTTGGATCGCAACCGGTTGACCCGGGAGTGGTTCCATTCGGGCAAGGCGGTCTATTCGGTGTCCGGTGCTGATGCCGACAAGTTCGAGGGCACTCTCGAGCTGGGGTATCAGATCGGGTTCCCGTGGTCGCTGGGGGTGGGGATCAACTTCTCCTACACCACCCCGAACGTCGCGCTGGACGCCCAGGATGTCGTGACCGCGGGCGGGATCGACTTCTTCCCGCCGATCTCGACGCCGCCGTTGCTGCCGGGTGCGTCGATCTCGGCCAACCTGGGCAACGGCCCGGGCATCCAGGAGGTTGCGACGTTCTCCGTCGACGTCAAGGGTGCCAACGGTGCGGTGGCGGTGTCCAACGCGCACGGCACGGTGACCGGTGCGGCCGGCGGTGTGCTGTTGCGCCCGTACGCCCGGTTGATCGCCTCCACAGGTGACAGCGTCACCACCTACGGCGAGCCGTGGAACATGAACTGAGACGAACCGGCCCATCGCACAGCAAACTGCCCTCGCCGGTGCCGGGGTCAGTTTGCTGTGACTGGCGCCGGATCATTAGCCCTTGACCACTGTGAGCGATGGCGAGCGCGGATCGACGGGGGCTCCCGCCAGCGATGCAGCAACATTTACGGTCGAGAGCCGACGGTGAATATCGCTGTGACGTCTGCGCCGCGCTCACTTCGCTGATAGTCTGTGCCAAGCTTGCCGAATACGGCGACCAAGGCTACGCATGTGGCCCCGCCACTGAGAGATGGGTAGATCAGGGTGACATCGAAACTGATATCCGCAGGAATGGGGATTCTCGCCGGCGCCGCGGCTGTCCTGACCATCGGTGCGAGCAGTGCCGCCGCCGACACGCTCAAGCCGCAGCCCGCTCAGCCGGGTCAGGGACCTGCCGTCGAGGGCGGCGTTCGCGCGCCCGGCATCCAGGGCGAACTCCGGGCTGCTGGCATGGGCGAGGCCCAGGCGTCTGGCGGGCTGAACGGCGATGTGCGTACCTCCAACAAGGCAAAGCAGGCGTTCGATGCCTGGTCGTTCTCGGGTGCCGGCGGCGACCTGAGTGCATGTGTCATCAGCGGTCCGTACTGCGCGTGGTGGATGAGCATCCCGTTCGACGCCAACAACCCGTAGCCGATCGTAAACCAAATGACTTCGGCCCCCGGTATCGCCGGGGGCCGAAGTCATTTGTGGCACAGGACTATTCGGTTTCGGCGTTCTTTGCCTCCCAGTCCGGTCCGGTGTAGTTGCTGACGTGCTTGCCGGAAGGCGCCGCGGAATCGGGTGCGACGTTCTGCCGCAACAGGTCCCGGATCTCTGTGAGCAGGGTCATTTCGGTGTCCTCCTCTTCCACCTTGCTGTCGATCTCCTTGAGCTTCTTGTACGGCACGATGATGATGAAGTAGATGACCGCGGCGACGATCAGGAAGTTGATAATGGCGCTGAGCACCGCGTTGAGGTCGATGAAGAGGTTGTCCCCGAGTGGAATTCGCAGGAATCCGTGGTCCGAGTCCGGGCTGGCGCCGATCCGGCTGATCAGCGGCTGGACCACATTGTCGGTGAACGCCGTGACCACGGCGGTGAACGCCGCACCGATGATGACGGCTGTGGCCAGGTCGATCACGTTGCCACGCGCGATGAAATCTCTGAACCCCTTCAGCATGGGGACGCACCTTTCTGTCGTGGGTGGAATGCCCGGATTCGACGTTAGTCGCCCAGGGAGCGGGATGCCCGGTGCTGGGCATTCCGTGACGTAACCGTAGAAAAGCCGGACAGCTCGGCCTAGTGCAGCGTAAGGGTCAGGCTCTGCACCAGGCTGGCGCCCGCAACGGCAATGGCGACGGTCACGGGCAGCGCAACCAGCACGACACGATCGTCGGACACCGTTGGCGTCCTGGGCCGGGCCGAGACCG
>JAKIXW010000021.1:13747-25757 GCA_022708865.1 Acidobacteriota bacterium | reverse complement strand
GGCGTGCCGACCGTCCCATGCGCACCACCGGGGCGCTGCGTCCGAGGGGCGCATCGCCGGGTGAATACAGCGGGGCGAGTTGGTGTCACTCGAAGTACCGATTATTGCACTTCTCTTAGGTGTGCCTATACGCCAACCCCTCCCGACACGCCGGTTACGTTCAGATGAATCCGCAGATCAACGGGCCGGCGAGCTCATTTGTGCGCCGATTGTGTGGTCTTGGTCACTTTTGCTGGCAACCAGAATCTAAGAATCCATGCCTACTCGCCGGTAAGTTTGCGGGCGTCCTGCTGAGCGACCGCTCAGCGTTACATATAGATCCGAGAGTGTTACATTCCGAGCATCACCGCTGCGGCCTTGCCAGCGCCGGTTCGCGCGCACCCACAACCAGGTCGGGCTGTGCATCCCCGAGCGAAACCCCACCTCACGCTGGCCGGCAGATCGAAGGCGTTTGACGCGCAACGGCCACCATCGGACCGCGGATCCCCGCACCGGTGGCGGCCACCGGGTCAGATCACGCCACTCTCAGTGCTCTGCATCGCGATTCGACATCGAGCCGGACGTGGCCGGCGGTCACGGCGGTCGACGCCAAGGTCGTCAACGACCTGACCCTGATACGGAGATCAGGAGATCCACATCGGCGGAGGCCGATGACGACCGCGCCGGCTCCCACGCCGTCCGCCACGACGACGCGGAAGTCGGGATCGGCATTGTGTCCGTGGCCTGCCACCTTCCGAATTGGGGGCCAGCGCCGGGACTGGCATGATGTGCGTCAGGCGGGCCGCCGGAGACACGCTGCGTGTGGTGCACATCGTCGACACCGTTGACCACCACCCCAGGCGCGGCCGGCGGTACCTCACCAGCCGGCCGGACCACCCGGTGCGCGTGCACCGACCGACTGACCGCCAGGTCCGACACGTCAAGACATATGGGAAATGAAATGACCAACACCATCAGCCACTGGCTCAACAATGCTGCCTTCCAAGGCGATTCGGGTGCCACGGCTCCCGTGACCAACCCGGCTACCGGCCAGGTCACCGGCCAGGTCACCCTGGCCTCGGTCGAGGATGCCCGCGCCGTGATCGATGCGGCCGCCGCGGCGTTCCCGGCCTGGCGCGACACCTCGCTGGCCAAGAGGACGCAGGTCCTGTTCCGGTTCCGCGAGCTGCTCAACGAGCGCAAGGGCGAGCTGGCCGAGATCATCACCAGCGAGCACGGCAAGGTGGTTTCCGACGCCCTCGGCGAGGTCAGCCGCGGCCAGGAGGTCGTCGAATTCGCCTGCGGTATACCGCATCTGCTCAAGGGTGGGTTCACCGAGAACGCCTCGACCAACGTCGACGTCTACTCCATCCGCCAGCCCCTGGGCGTCGTCGGCATCATCTCCCCGTTCAACTTCCCCGCCATGGTCCCGATGTGGTTCTTCCCCATCGCCATCGCAACCGGCAACACCGTGGTGCTCAAGCCCTCGGAGAAGGATCCGTCGGCCTCGCTGTGGCTGGCCGCGCTGTGGGCCGAGGCCGGTCTGCCGGCCGGTGTGTTCAACGTCCTGCAGGGCGACAAGACCGCCGTCGACGAACTACTGGTCAACCCGAAGGTGAAGTCGCTGTCCTTCGTCGGCTCCACCCCGATCGCGCAGTACGTCTACGCCACCGGCACCGCCCACGACAAGCGGGTCCAGGCCCTCGGCGGCGCCAAGAACCACGCCGTGATCCTGCCGGACGCCGACCTCGATCTGGCCGCCGACGCCATGATCAACGCCGGCTTCGGGTCCGCGGGTGAACGCTGCATGGCCATCAGCGCGGCCGTGGCCGTCGGCCCCATCGCCGACGATCTGGTCGCGAAGATCGCCGAGCGGGCCGCCGATATCAAGACCGGCGACGGCACCAAGGACTCCGACATGGGCCCGCTGGTCACCAAGGCGCACCGCGACAAGGTCGCCTCCTACATCGACGCCGGCGAGGCCGATGGGGCGAAGGTCGTGGTCGACGGCCGCAACGTAAAGGCTGACGGTGGGCAGGACGGTTTCTGGCTGGGCCCGACCCTGCTCGACAACGTCACCACTGAGATGAGCGTCTACACCGACGAGATCTTCGGGCCCGTACTGTCGGTGGTCCGCGTCGAAACCTACGACGAGGCAATGGAACTGATCAACGCCAACCCCTACGGCAACGGGACCGCCATCTTCACCAACGACGGCGGCGCGGCCCGGCGGTTCCAGAACGAGGTCCAGGTCGGGATGGTCGGCATCAACGTGCCGATCCCGGTCCCGATGGCGTACTACAGCTTCGGCGGCTGGAAGGCCTCGCTGTTCGGCGACAGCCATGCCCACGGCATGGACGGTGTGCAATTCTTCACCCGCCAGAAGGCCATCACCCAGCGCTGGCTGGATCCGTCGCACGGCGGCATCAACCTCGGCTTCCCCCAGAACGGCTGACGCCCGGGCGTCAACGCTGGGTGAGAGCCTCTCCGCGAGCGTGCGTGTCGGTCCGCCGACACGCACGCCGAGCGCGGGCTTCTGTGCACACTCAGAGGCTCGTTGCTCGACTCGGGTCACCATTCACAGGTCACCATTCACAACCCGGCAGTACCTCGCGCTCCCAGACTCGGCTCGCCGCGTAGAGCGAATCCAGCTGCGCCCCGAATACATCCGCATCGCTCAAATGCGGGAACGACCGGCGCTGCGCTGGACTACACCTGGACCGACTTCGGGCGCGAACTGCACGCCAGATACGGTCCACGGCCCTGGCAGAGCTGGCTGGTCGACCGCCACCGGTTCGATCCGCCGCTGCCCGAGGAACTGATCGGTGGTAGATAATTCCACTGCGAACGTGCGCAAAAGTACGCCGCGAGCGGTGTGTCGGCGGACCAACACGCACGCTCGCGGTCGCACGGTGAACAGGCAACTCAGAGGATGTAGAGCATCTCCTGGTACGTTGGCAACGGCCAAAGGTCGTCGGCCACAACACCTTCCAAGGTGTCAGCGGCCGTCCGGACCGCCTCCATCGTCGGCAGCAGCACGTCGCGGGCATGGAACGCCTCGTCGGAGGCGGATTCCGGATGCGCACCAAGGCCGGCCTTCAACGCCACCAGCGCCTTGGTCAGCGCCGCGATCGGCTCCGAGACCATCTCCAGCAGCGAGGTGTCCGGCTCCACCCCGGCCGCCTCGAGCGTCGCGACGTTCTGCGCCAGCTCGGTCTGGTAGCGCACCGCCGCCGGCAGGATGACCGTCAACCCGATCTCGAGGGCCAGCTTGGCCTCCACCGCGATGGTCAGCGCGTACTGCTCCATCCGGACCTCGTAGCGGCTTTCCAGCTCGCGCTCGTTGAAGACGCCGTACTTTTCGAACAATGCGATGCACTCCGGCGCGATCAGTGCGGGCAGCGCATCCAGAGTGGTCTTGAAGTTCGGCAGGCCCCGGGAGGCCGCCTCGACCTGCCAGTTGTCGGAGTAGCCGTCGCCGTTGAACACCACCGCGCCGTGCTCGGTGATGATGTCGGTGAGCAGCTGCTGCACGGCCGCGTCGAAATCGGTGCCGTCCTCGACCGCCTGCTCCAGGATGTTGGCCATGTAGTCCAGCGAGTCGGCCATGATCGTGTTCAGGACGATCATCGGCACGTTGATCGTCTGCCCCGAGCCCGGCGCACGGAACTCGAACCGGTTGCCGGTGAACGCGAACGGGCTGGTGCGGTTGCGGTCGCCCGGGTCGGTCGGCAGCACCGGCAGGGTGTCGACGCCGATGATCATCGAGCCCTTGCCCTTCGACGACGTCGCCGCGCCCTTGGCGATCTGCTCGAACACGTCGGCCAGCTGGTCGCCCAGGAAGATCGAGATGATGGCGGGCGGGGCCTCGTTGGCGCCCAGGCGATGGTCGTTGGTCGCCGAGGCCACCGAGACCCGCAGCAGACCCGCGAACTTGTGCACGGCGCGGATGACCGCCGCGCAGAACACCAGGAACTGCGCATTCTCGTGTGGGGTGTCCCCGGGCACCAGCAGCGAACCCAGCTCGCCGTTGCCCACCGAGAAGTTGACGTGCTTGCCCGAGCCATTGACGCCGGCGAACGGCTTCTCGTGGAACAGGCACTCCATGCCGTGCTTCTTGGCGATCGTCCGGAACACCGTCATCAGCAGCTGCTGATGATCGGCGGCGATGTTGGCCCGCTCGAACATCGGGGCGATCTCGAACTGACCGGGCGCGACCTCGTTGTGCCGCGTCTTGGCCGGAATACCGAGTTTGAACAGCTCCCGCTCGGTGTCCATCATGAAGCCCAGCACCCGTTCGGGCACCGCGCCGAAATAGTGGTCGTCGAACTCCTGACCCTTGGGCGGCTTGGCGCCGAACAGCGTGCGACCGGCGTTGATCAGGTCTGGGCGCGCCAGGAAGAAGTGCCGGTCGACCAGGAAGTACTCCTGCTCGGGCCCACAGAACGACACGACCTTCGCCAGATCGGTATGGCCGAACAGCTTCAGGATGCGCTCGGCATGGGCGCCCATCGCCTGCTGGCTGCGCAGCAGCGGAGTCTTGTAGTCCAGCGCCTCACCGGTCATCGACACGAAAACCGTTGGGATGCAGAGCGTATTGCCGTTGGGATTCTCCAGGATGTACGCCGGGCTGGTGACGTCCCACCCGGTGTAGCCGCGCGCCTCGAAGGTGCTGCGCAGACCGCCCGACGGGAAGCTGGAGGCGTCCGGCTCACCCTGGATCAAGGTCTTGCCGGCGAACTCCGCCAAGGTCTGGCCGTCCGACACCGGCTCGAGGAAGCTGTCGTGCTTCTCGGCGGTCAGTCCGGTCATCGGGTAGAAGACGTGCGCGTAGTGGGTGGCCCCCTTGGACAGCGCCCAGTCCTTCATCGCCGAGGCGACGGCGTCGGCGACGGCGGGGTCCAGCTTGGCGCCCTTCTCGATGGTCGCGACGACGGACTTGTACACCGATTTGGGCAGCCGCAGCTGCATCTCGGCCTTGGTGAAGACGTTGGATCCGAAGATCTCGCCAGGTGCCTCCCCAGGCACGAAACTGATCGCCGGCGGGACGTATCCCTCGACGTTGTTGATCGCCTGCAGCCTGACGGCGTTTCCACTCATGGGGTTCCTCAATTTTTCGATGTGCTTCTATTCGCTTGCATGACTTCGACCGGCCAACGGTAGAGAGCTTCGATTCCGAGAGTGTTACGTGCGCGTCACCAGCAGAAGTCGCCGCGGACGGCGGCATATGAGAACCCGACAGCAAACTTTCGGGAGCCGTCGACTGCGCAGCTGAACCGTCGGATATCGCGTGGATCACAGTTGATGCGGGGATGTGATGGCACCTGCTGAGCATGTGTGCAAAGCCCGGCAGCGTCCGCGTCACGCCCATATTTGGGTCCCCGCGAGGCTGGACTACCGGCAGGGAGGGCGCGGCGTCACGCAACTCTGTTATATGGTCTAATCTATCTGCTGGAGTCGGCTGATTGCACGGCTGTGCGAGACGGAGTCACAGAACCAACGGTGCGGAGAGTGCGATGTTCAAAGTCTTGAAGAAGCTCTGGATTCCGCTCGTCATCCTCGTCGTGTTCGGCGTCGCGTCGTTCCTGGTGGTCCGCGTCCGGGGGTATTTCGGCCACGATTTCAACTCGGGCACCACCTACGCGGCCAACGATGACGTCAAGCCGTTCAACCCCAAGGTCGTCACGTACGAGATCTTCGGCGTTCCCGGCGCCACCGCCGACATCAACTACCTGGATCTGGACGCCAAGCCGCAACGCGTCGACGGCGCCACCCTGCCCTGGTCGCTGACGCTGTCGACCACCGCACCCGGCGTCATGCCCAACATCGTCGCGCAGGGTGACGGCGACACCATCAGCTGTCGGATCACTGTCGACGACGTGGTCAAGAACGAGAACAGCACCTCCGGTGTGAACGCCCAGACCTTCTGTCTGGTGAAGAACGCATGACCAACGCCGGCGACGCCGGCTCGGCGCCTTCCGCAGCAGTCCTCGAACCGGTTGGGCATCGGCGCGGCGAAGGCATCCCGCGCTGGATCCGTCACCTGGCGATCCCGATCATCCTGGGCTGGATCGCCCTCACCGTGGTGCTCAACGTGACGATCCCCCAGCTCGAGGTCGTCGGCCAGCAGCGCACCGTCTCGCAGAGCCCGCAGGATGCACCGTCGGTGGTCGCGATGAAACGCATCGGCCACGTCTTCGACGAGTTCCACTCCGACAGCTCGGTCATGATCGTCCTGGAGGGCGATCAGCCCCTGGGCGACGAGGCGCACCAGTACTACGGCCAGATCGTCAGGAAGCTGCTCGCCGACACCAAACACGTTGAGCACGTTCAGGATTTCTGGAGCGATCCGCTCACCGCGGCCGGCTCCCAGAGCAACGACGGCAAGGCCGCCTACGTCCAGGTGTATCTGAGCGGCAACCAGGGCGAGTCGCTCGCCAACGAATCGGTCGAGGCCGCGCAGAAGATCGTCGCCGACGTTCCGGCACCGCCCGGTGTGAAGGCCTACGTCACGGGCCCGGCCGCGTTGCAGGCCGATATGCACATCGCCGGTGACCGCAGTCTGAAGCTCATCACCGCAATCACGTTCGGCGTCATCATGCTGATGCTGCTGCTGATCTACCGGTCCATCGTCACCACACTCCTGGCCATCGCCATGGTGGGCATCGAGCTCGCCGTGGCCCGCGGCGTCGTCGCCGCGCTGGCGCACTTCGAGATCATCGGCCTGTCGACCTTCGCGGTGAACCTGCTCACGATGGTCGCGATCGCGGCCTCGACGGACTACGTCATCTTCCTGTTCGGCCGGTACCAGGAAGCCCGTGAACACGGCGAGGATCGCAACTCGGCCTACTACACGATGTTCCACGGCACCGCGCACGTCGTGCTCGGCTCGGGCCTGACCATCGCCGGCGCCACCTTCTGTCTGCACTTCACCCGGCTGCCGTACTTCCAGACCCTCGGCATCCCGATGGCCATCGGCATGCTCGTCATCATCGTCGCAGCGCTGACCCTCGGTCCAGCCGTCGTCACCGTCGCCAGCAAGCTCGGTGCACTGGACCCGAAACGGAAGATGCGCACCCGAGGCTGGCGGCGCGTCGGCACCGTCGTGGTGCGCTGGCCCGGCCCGATCCTGGTCGCCACCATCGCCCTAGCCCTTGTGGGACTCCTGGCCATTCCGGGCTACCGGACCGACTACAACGAACGGCACTATCTGCCCGACGACATCCCGGCCAACGTCGGCTACGCCGCGGCGGACCGGCACTTCTCGTCGGCGCGGCTCAACCCCGAGTTGCTGATGATCGAGACCGATCACGACATGCGCAACCCGGCCGACTTCCTCGTCATCGACAAGATCGCCAAATCCATCTTCCGGGTGCCCGGGGTGTCCCGGGTGCAGGCCATCACCCGGCCGCTGGGGACGCCGATCGAGCACACCTCGATCCCCTTCCAGATCAGCATGCAGGGTGTTACCCAGCAGATGAACCAGAAGTACATGGACAACTCGATGGCCAGCATGCTCGACCAGGCAGCTCGGATGCAGGCCACCATCGACACGATGAACAAGATGAACGCCATCACCGAGGAGATGGCCGCCACCACGCACAGCATGGTCACCAAGATGAAGAGTATGACGCTCGACATCGCCGAATTACGGGACCACATCGCTGATTTCGACGATTTCTTCCGGCCGATGCGCAACTACTTCTACTGGGAACCGCACTGCTTCGACATCCCGGCCTGCTGGGCGATCCGGTCGATCTTCGACACCCTCGACGGCATCGACACCATGACCGACGACATCCAGCAGCTACTCCCGGACATGGAGCGCTTGGACACCCTGATGCCGCAGATGGTCAAGCTCATGCCTCAGATGGTCGACACCATGAAGACCATGAAGACCATGATGCTGACGATGTACCAGACGCAGAACGGCATGCAGCAGCAGTTGAAAGCCATGCAGGACAATTCATCTGCGATGGGCGAGGCGTTCGACGCGGCGAAGAACGACGACTCGTTCTACCTGCCGCCCGAGGCGTTCGAGAACCCTGAGTTCAAGAACGGCATGAAGCAGTTCCTGTCGCCGGACGGCAAGGCCGTGCGGTTCATCATCAGCCACGAGGGCGACCCGATGTCACCCGAGGGCGTCGCGCTGATCGAGCCGATCCTGCATGCGGCCAAGGACGCCATGAAGGGCACGCCGCTCGAGGGCGGCAAGATCTACCTCGGCGGCACCGCGGCCACCTTCAAGGACATGCAGGAGGGCTCGAACTGGGACCTGCTGATCGCCGGAATCGCGGCCCTGGCACTGATTTTCGTCATCATGCTGATCATCACCCGGGCAGTGATCGCCTCGGCGGTGATCGTGGGCACGGTGGTCCTGTCACTGGGGACGTCGTTCGGTCTGTCGGTGCTGCTGTGGCAGCACCTGCTGGGCCATCCGCTGCACTGGATGGTGCTGGCGATGTCGGTGATCATCCTGCTGGCGGTCGGATCCGACTACAACCTGCTGTTGGTGGCCCGGTTCAAGGAGGAGATCCACGCCGGGCTCAAGACGGGCATTATCCGGGCGATGGGTGGGTCGGGCTCGGTGGTGACGTCAGCGGGCCTGGTGTTCGCGTTCACCATGGCCACCATGGCGATCAGTGATCTGCGGGTCATCGCACAGGTGGGCACCACGATCGCGATCGGCCTGCTGTTCGACACCTTGGTCATCCGGTCGTTCATGACGCCGTCGATCGCTGCGCTGCTGGGCCGCTGGTTCTGGTGGCCGCAGCGGGTCAGCACGCACGCCGCGCGGCCGGCCGTGCCGGAGCCCGAGACCACCTCATCGAGCTGACCCGGCTCATCGAGTCAGCAGCCTCGGCTACCGCTACTCGCATCTCGTCGCAGAATCGCTGACTCGATGCCGGCCACGCCAGCTGGGCTGGCATAGAAGGCCCGAGAACTACCAGTTCCAGATGTTCTGGTCGTCCGGGTAGTTCTGGCAGACGTCGGTGGTGTGCGCGGCGACGCCCTTGTTGTTGAAGAACAGCTTCGCCCAGTTCGGCCACTTCCAGGCCATCGACTCGAAGAACGCATTGGTCGCGGTGTTCTCGGAGTACTGCCGGCGGCCGGCGTAGTCCAGCGAGAAGAACCAGTTGATGCGGTCCCGCGCGCCCTGCTGGACGTCGGCGGGCTTGTTCTTGTAGTCGGTCATGTAGCGCTCGAAGTAGATGGGCTCCACGTCGCGGGCGGCCAGCATGATCTGCTGTGCGGTGCACGGCGTCTTGAGGATCCGGTTCGGGATCGGGTAGTCATCGGTCGCATCGGCAGAGGCGACCCCGGGGACGGCCAGCACACTGGCGCCAACGGCCACGGCGGCGATCGTCATCCTCAAGCGCTTACGGACCATGTTGGTACTCCTAGCTGGGAATCTCGGCGGACCCGGAATTAACGGATGCGCGTTGCAGGACCGGAAGCTGGTCCGGGCAGTAGGTGGCGATCGCCAGGCCGAGGAACTGCCAGGTCTGCGCCTCGGTCGAATGCCGATCGAGCTGGTTGGCGACGAAATGCTGCGACGCGTAGGCGTCGTGGTCGACCCCGCGGTTCAGACGTTCACAGGTCAGCTTGCCGATCCACGCGTTGAAGTCACGCTGTCCGTAGATACCGAAGGTGTGCAGCGTGTTCTGGAAGTCGGTGTCGACGTCGGCGTGCGCGGTGGCGGGCGCGATAACGGATAGCGCCAGGGCGGCAGTCAGCGCGGACAACGATCGCTTCATGGAGAAGATCTTAGCTTGTCTAAGGCTACCGTGGTGCTTCAGGCCCGGGATCGGGGCATACCCTTGATCACATGGGCCGTCGCCGCCACCCCGAGCAGGACATCGACGCCGATTTCGACGAGCATGCCGTGGCCATTACGGGCGCCGAACACGAGGCCGCCGGCGTCACCGCCGTCATGGTCGCGTTGCAGCGCGGTGTCACCGAGATGGGCCCGGCGCGCACCGCGGCGGCATTGTCCCGGCTGAACCAGCGGCACGGCTTCGACTGCCCGGGCTGCGCGTGGCCCGAGGAGCACGGTGGCCGCAAGCTGGCGGAGTTCTGCGAGAACGGCGCGAAGGCGGTCGCCGAGGAGGCGACCAAACGCACCGTGACGCCGGAGTTCTTCGCCCGCCACTCGGTGGCCGAACTCGCCGACAAGCCCGAGTACTGGCTGTCCCAGCAGGGCCGGCTGACCCACCCGATGGTGCTCGAAGCGGGCGATACGCACTACCGCCCCATCGACTGGGACCGCGCCTACGATCTGATCGCCGAACATCTGCGCGAGCTGGCCTCCCCCGACGAGGCGTGCTTCTACACCTCCGGACGCACCAGCAACGAGGCCGCGTTCCTGTATCAGTTGTTCGTCCGCAGCTACGGGACCAACAACCTGCCGGACTGCTCGAACATGTGTCATGAATCCTCGGGCACGGCGCTGACGGAGTCGATCGGCATCGGCAAGGGCTCGGTGACGGTGCTCGATCTCGAGCACGCCGACTGCATCGTCATCGCCGGGCAGAACCCCGGCACCAACCACCCCCGAATGCTGTCGGTGCTGGAGAAGGCAAAGGCCAACGGCGCCAAGATCATTGCCATCAATCCCCTGCCCGAGGCCGGACTGATCCGGTTCAAGGACCCGCAGAAGGTGCACGGCCTGGTCGGCCACGGCGTGCCGATCGCCGACGAGTTCGTGCAGATCCGCATCGGCGGCGACATGGCACTGTTCGCCGGACTGGGCCGCCTGTTGCTCGAGGCCGACGACTCAGCGCCGGGCACGGTGCTCGACCGTGCCTTCATCGACGCGCACTGCGCCGGGTTCGACGAATACCAGAAGCAAACGCGCGCAGTCGATCTCGACGCCGTCGTGGCGGCCACGGGCATCACCCGCGAACAGCTGGGCCGGGTGGCGGACATGCTGAGCGCGTCGCAGCGCACGGTGATCTGCTGGGCGATGGGCCTGACCCAGCACCGCCACGCCGTGGCCACCATCGGCGAAGCGACCAACCTGCTGCTGATGCGCGGCATGATCGGCAAGCCGGGCGCCGGGGTCTGCCCGGTCCGCGGACACTCCAACGTCCAGGGCGACCGCACCATGGGCATCTGGGAGAAGATGCCCGAGCGGTTCCATGCGGCCCTCGACTCCCGCTTCGGCATCCGGACACCCCGCAAGCACGGCTACGACACGGTCGACGCGATCCGCGCGATGCGCGACGGCCGGGCGTCGGTGTTCGTCGGCATGGGTGGCAACTTCGTCTCGGCGACCCCCGACACCGAGGTGACCGAGGCCGCATTGCGCAGTTGTGCGTTGACGGTGCAGATCTCCACCAAACTCAACCGCAGCCATCTGGTGCACGGCCGCACCGCGCTCATCCTGCCAACTTTGGGCCGCACCGACCGGGACATCCAGGCAGGCGGTAAACAGCTTGTCTCGGTTGAGGATTCGATGTCGATGGTGCACCTTTCGCGCGGCCGGCTGCACCCTCCGAGCGATCAGCTGCGCAGCGAGGTCGCCATCGTGTGCCAGCTGGCCCGGCAGGTGCTCGGCAGTGCTCACCCGGTGCCGTGGGAGCGGTTCTGCGCCGACTACGACGCGATCCGCGACGCCATCGCCGACGTGGTGCCGGGCTGCGCCGACTACAACCGCCGAATCCGCCAACCCGACGGATTCCAGCTGCCCCACCCGCCGCGTGACGCGCGCGAGTTCCCCACCCACACCGGCCGGGCCAACTTCTCCGTCGAACCACTGAGCTGGGTCCCGGTGCCACCGGGCCGGCTGGTGCTGCAGACGCTGCGCAGCCACGATCAGTACAACACCACCATCTACGGCCTCGACGACCGCTACCGCGGCGTCAAGGGCGGCCGGCGGGTGGTGTTCGTCAACCCCAACGACATCAGTGCTCTGGGACTGGCGGCCGGCGATCGGGTGGACCTGGTCTCCGAGTTCCCCGGCGCCGACGGTCACGTCGAAGAGCGGCGCGCGAAAGACTTTCAGGTGGTGCCGTATTCGACACCGGCC
>JAKIXW010000021.1:0-13737 GCA_022708865.1 Acidobacteriota bacterium | reverse complement strand
GGGATGCGTGGCCGCCTACTACCCCGAGACCAACCCGCTGATCCCACTGGACCACACCGCGGACAGATCGAACACCCCGGTGTCCAAAGCGGTGGTGATCAGATTGGAACCCGCATGGGCCGGGTGACCGCACGGCGGCGGGCAACGCGCCTGACCGCGGACACCGCCACCAAGCGGGCCGAGACGCTGGCCGTCGAGGAACCCCTCGAGATCCGGCTCAACGGCACCCCGCTGACCGTCACCATGCGCACGCCGGGCGCCGATGTCGAACTGGCCCAGGGCTTCCTGCTGACCGAGGGAGTGATCGGCGGCCGGGACGACGTGGCCGCCGCGCGCTATTGTTCCGGCGACGGCGCGGACGGCCTCAACACCTACAACGTGCTCGATGTGACCCTGGCGCCCGGGGTGCTGATGCCCGCCGTGGATGTGCGACGCAATTTCTACACCACGTCGTCGTGCGGAATCTGCGGGAAGGCATCGCTGGATGCCGTGACGACCATCAGCCGGTACTGTCCCGGTGACGACCCGACGGTCGTCCCGGCCGACACCCTGGTGACGCTGCCCGCGCTCTTGCGCGAGGCGCAGAAGGTGTTCGCCAGCACCGGAGGTCTGCACGCCGCGGGTCTGTTCACCGCCGGCGGCGAGCTCATGGCCGCGCGGGAGGACATCGGCCGGCACAACGCCGTGGACAAGGTCATCGGCTGGGCGCTGGAGCGCGGCCGGATCCCGCTGTCGGGTTCGGTGCTGATGGTCAGCGGGCGGGCGTCGTTCGAACTGACCCAGAAGGCCGTGATGGCCGGCATCCCGATCATGGCGGCGGTGTCGGCGCCGTCGTCACTCGCGGTGGATCTGGCCACGCAGTCCGGGCTGACGCTGGTCGGCTTCCTGCGCGGGGACTCGATGAATATCTACAGCCGGGGGGACCGGGTCAAGCAATAACCCCCCGCCGAGCCAGCGCGTCGAGCGAAGATCCGACCGGCGTTGCGATCTGACTGCAGGCTCGGCGCTCGACGAGGGCTACGCGCTCTTGTCCCTACGCTCGGACCGCGACGGCTTGCGCGGAACGATCGTCGGCAGCACGTTGTCCTGCACGGTCTCCTTGGTGACGACCACCTTGGCGACATCGTCGCGGCTGGGGATGTCGTACATCACCGGCAGCAGGACTTCCTCCATGATGGCGCGCAGCCCGCGGGCCCCGGTGCCGCGGTGGATGGCCTGATCGGCGATGGCCTCGAGCGCGTCGTCGGTGAACTCCAGTTCCACACCATCCATCTCGAACAGCCGGGTGTACTGCTTCACCAGAGCGTTCTTCGGCGTGGACAGGATCTGCACCAGCGATTCCTTGTCCAGGTTGGTCACCGACGCCACGACCGGCAGGCGGCCGATGAACTCCGGGATCAGCCCGAACTTGATCAGGTCCTCCGGCATGACCTCCGCGAAGTGATCGGCGGTGTCGATGTCGGCCTTCGAATGCACCTCGGCGCCGAAGCCCAGACCACGCTTGCCGATCCGGTCCGAGACGATCTTCTCCAGCCCGGCGAACGCACCCGCAACGATGAACAGCACGTTGGTGGTGTCGATCTGGATGAACTCCTGATGCGGATGCTTGCGGCCACCCTGCGGCGGCACCGACGCCTGCGTGCCCTCCAGGATCTTCAGCAGCGCCTGCTGCACACCTTCACCGGAGACGTCGCGGGTGATCGACGGGTTCTCGCTCTTGCGGGCGATCTTGTCGACCTCGTCGATGTAGATGATGCCGGTCTCGGCGCGCTTGACGTCATAGTCGGCGGCCTGGATCAGCTTGAGCAGAATGTTCTCGACGTCCTCGCCGACGTAGCCGGCCTCGGTCAGGGCCGTGGCGTCCGCGATGGCGAACGGGACATTGAGCATCTTGGCGAGCGTCTGGGCCAGGTAGGTCTTGCCGCAGCCGGTCGGGCCCAGCATCAGGATGTTGGACTTGGCCAGTTCCACCGGCTCCGCCGAGCGTGATTCCCGGCCCTTTTCGCCGGCCTGGATGCGCTTGTAATGGTTGTAGACGGCGACGGCCAGGGTGCGCTTGGCGGTGTCCTGACCGATGACGTAGCTCTCCAGGAACTCGCGGATCTCGGCCGGCTTGGGCAGCTCGTCGAGCTTGACGTCGTCGGCGTCGGCGAGCTCCTCTTCGATGATCTCGTTGCACAGGTCGATGCATTCGTCGCAGATGTACACGCCGGGGCCCGCGATGAGTTTCTTGACCTGCTTCTGACTCTTGCCACAGAACGAGCATTTCAGCAGGTCACCGCCGTCTCCGATACGCGCCATGGTGGTGAGATCCCTACTTCCCTGGTGCCGGTGCGCCGACCGGGCTGCTGGTGTGCTTGGTTGATATTCGAAGTTGCTCTTCTCGACGCTACCTGCTTACTGCGCGAACGGGCGAGCGATAAGGGGAATAGCGTCCGTGGTATTCGGCTGTCGCCAAAACATAGCCCCTGAGCCCGTCAACGGCCTGCACGACGCGCAGCTGTGGCCCGAGTGTGTCGTCGGCGTTGTTCGGAAGCCCCTCCCGGCGGTGCGAACCGTCGACGCTGCCATCGATCGAGGCGAGCACATAGCCGGTATCAACAGCCGGCCACCACGCGTGTGGTCGTGTGCGATCACACGATCCACACGGTCGAGATGAGAACGGGCGCCGTGCCGAAGCGTTGTGGAACAGAGTGCAACAACACGAATTGGGTGCCGTCGGCATTGAACACCGGGTCGTCCGTCAGTTTGCCCGGGATCGTCACCGTGGAACCGGACTGAACACCCGTGGTGCCGTCGATCACCGAGATCAAGACCGAGCCGGAGTAGGCGAGTTGGTTCCACCGATTGGTGATGACCAGGAAGCGGGTGTTGCCTGGGCTCAGCAGCCGGATGTAGTACGGAGCGGGGCCGGTGGGCGCCCCGGTCAACCTCAGGGTACTGCCGGTCTGCCTGCCGGTCGTGGTGTCGATCACCGCCACGCTGGTGTACGTCTGAGCGGTGAGCAGACTCCACAGATCGGTGATCGGGGGAATATCCGGAACGACGATCAAGGCATGGGTGCCGTCGGCGCTCAGCCGCACCGTCCCGTAGTCGTCGCCGGGGACCGTGACGCCGGAGCCGATCTGTGCGCCGGTGGTGGTGTCGATGACCGTCGCCCGGAACGTGCGGTCGAACGGGGACGAGCCATCCAGCCGGGCTCCGATCACCGCGCGGGTATGAGCGGCATTGACGAACTCGAAGGAATCGGGCCGGCCGGAGATGGTGAAGGTGCCGCCGATCTGGCTGCCGGTCTTGGTGTCGATGATCGCGGCGGAACCCGTGGCGGTCGAGATCAACGCACCGGTCCCATCGGAGCTCAGCAGTGTTGCTGGGTAATTGGGATCACCAGGAATGGTCACAGTGGTGCCCACCTGGGCTGCACTGTTCAGATCGACAACCGTCACCTGGGCATTGATCAGCGAATAGCCGCCGTCGTGCGTTTCGCCGGTGGTGATCACGGCGCGACTGGAGTCGGCGGTCAGCACGGGGGTCACCGAAGCACCCACGAGGGTCAGTGGCGCCGCGACCTGGTTGCCGGTCGCCGTATCCACGATGGTCACCACAGTGGAGGAGGAGTTCGCGACCGTGTCATTGACGGCGCTGAGGACCAGAAAGCGCTTCGTGTCGGCGCTCATCAACCTCCAGTTCGACACACCGGGCAAGGTGATGGTGCTGCCGACCTGGGTGAGGGTGGCCGTATCGAGCACCGCCACATCGGTGTACGTGGCGAACACCGCTCGCGTGTAATCCGCGTTGAATATCGGCGAACCCCACGCCCCGCTGAGAGTTCGGGTGGGTCCGACCTGGGTCGATGTCTTGGTGTCGAACACTGCGAACTGCGTCTCGGAGCCGTCGCTGTTCGGACCGACGATCAGAGCGTTCGAACCGAAGCTGAAGACACCCGATACGTACCGGTCGAGAGTGAGTGTCGTTCCGATCTGTGCGCCGCTCGTGGTATCGATCACGGCGATCCCGGTCGTATCGCCCGCCCCGGTGGAGGTGTAGGTGGTGACGACCGCGCGGGTGCCGTCGGCGGTCAGCACGGGCGTGCTCTTCTCATACCCCGCGAGGGTGACGGTGGCACCCACCCGGGTGCCGTCGGCCGTTCTGACCAGTGATACATCGACGGCCGGACTTTCGGCGGTCCCACTGGCCGCGTAGTTGACGATGAGTGCGCGCGCCCCGTTCCCGACCAGAACATGGTCGCCCGAGGGAAGCTGGGCGGTCCCGCGGTCGACGACACCGGTCGGTTTGACGAGAGGCGCGATCGGGACGTTGACCGCCTGGATGGTGCTGCCGCCGTGGCCGTCGTTGATGGTCACGGCGAACGTGTCCGACAGCGCCGACCAGGGCGCTCCCGTCGCTCCGGCAGCGAGCCGTGCTGCGGTGGTCGGGGTGTAGGTGAACCCACCGCTGGCGTCGACGACGACAGTCCCCTTCGCCGTGTTCGCAGCCGAGTACTTCAGGGTGTCCTTGTCGGCATCGATGGCCATGACCTTGCCGGTCACCACTCCGGTGCTGGCGTTGGGGCTATCGACGCGGACCCCGAACAGCCCGAAGAACCCGACGGTCGGGGCGTTGTTGGCCGGACGGATAGACACCGTGACCGGCTGGGAGGCGACACCGCCTTTGCCATCGGTGACGGTCGCCGTCACCACGTCGTGTTTGTCGGCGTCGGTCGCGGCATCCGCTGCGGCGGCATGCCGGGCCGCCGCGGTCGGGGCGTAGGTGAAGTCTCCGGTGAACGCGTTGACGCTGACGGTGCCCTTCGTCGTGGTCGTTGCCGCGTAGGTCAGCCAGTCCTTCTCCGCGTCGGTGGCGGTGACCTTGCCGCCGACCCATCCGAAGAAGAAGCCGGGGGCATTGGCCGTGGCCGCGGTGATCACCGGGGCCTGATTGGTCGGTGCGGCGGCAGCCAGGGTGGCAGCGTAGGGCTGGGCAGTGGTCTGCCCGGTGGCGGTGTTGGCGTCCCCGGTGTCGGTGGCGCCGACTTCACGCCTCGCGGCAGCGGCCATCACCATGACCATGGGGGTCGCGAGCGACCCGAGGTCATCGTCGAGAGAGCCCTGGGCCCCTTGCAATGTCGAGGCGGCCTTCGAGGCCACCACCATCGACGTGATGGCCGGCGCCGCTGGATCGACGACGGTGTCCGGCGTGGCCACCGGCGCCACGACAACGGACGCCGTGGGTGATGGCTGCGGCGCGACATGAACCGCCGCCACCTCGACCTCTGGGTGCGCCGACACCGCCCGGCCGGCCACGACATCCGGCAGCCGGCCGCCCGGCTCGGACCCGGCGGGCGCGGTCTTCACCGGTGCGGGATCCTCCGAGGGTGCCGCGGCCTTCAGGGGCGCCCGGTGTTTGGCCCCTTTTCGGTCATTGCCGTCAGGGGACTGCGCGGCAACCGGTTCCGGCGCCGACTCCTCGGCGCCGGCGGACGGCTCATCGGACTGCGTCGATGCCGGGTTGTCCTCGCCTACGTCGGTGCCCGAATCGTCCTTGGGTGTGTCCGTCCGCTCGGCAGGATCTTTCGCAGGCGAGTCGGCCGGGCCCTGCTCGTCTGCCGCCGGCGCGGAGGACCCCGATGTGCCATCCACCGTCGTCTCGTCGGCCCACGCCGTCGGTGCGCCCAGCGAAACCACAGCACCCACACCGAGCGCCACCGCCAACCCCCCAACCCGACCGACGAACCCCGCTGCCGAATGTCGCTTCATCACTGCCCCCTTGGTCCGATGCGTCAGTGGGGAGCCTGGCCGACGAATGGGGGGACGACCGCAGTAGTCAACTACTGCATTTTGATGGTGCTACCACTGGCGAGTGCCCCGGCCCAGGCGATATGCCCCTCGAAGCCGAGCGACTCCGCCAACGCGCGGTAATGCCCCGCCAGATCCCGGAAGACCATGTCGTCGCCACGGGTCCGGGCGAGCAGTGTGCGCAGTCGCAACAAGGTGATCTCGCGGACCGACGAGACCACCTCGCTGCGCAGCCGGACCAACCGGTCGATCGCCCGCTCGGCCTCCGCCACATCGCCCACCCCGTCACGCTCGAGCAGCGTCTCCACCAGCACGCCGGTGGCCCAGACGCCGTATCCGAGCCGTTCGGACTCATGCAGTTCGTCGACGATCCGGCGCATCACCGGGACCGCGGCATCACGTTCGCCGGAGCGGGCATTCTCGCGGGCCACCCACAGGTCGATGACCGGAAGGTCCTGCAACGCCACCTGCCGCCGGATCCACACCTGGCGAGCGCGCCCCAGGACTTCGATGCCACGCAGGCGGTCGGCGAGGGCGTCCCGGCTCAGCAGCACGGCACCCAGGCCGAACTGAACCAGGCTCACCGCCGCGTCATTGCCGGCCGCCTCGGTGATACGCAGGGCGTCCTCCATCAGATCGACCGCGGAATCATCGGGGCGGATGACTCCGTAGTAGATCGCGAAGCCGTAGCTCCAGAGCCGGACGGTGCTCAGGATGATCGGGTCGCGGTGGCCGGCCAGCGCCACGGCTTCTTCGATGTCCTGTCGCCAACCGGGCAGGCCCAGCCAGTAGCGCGCCATGCCCCGCCACACCAGTGCCAACGCCAGCGGGGAACCGTTGCCGTACCCGGCGCCCTTGACCGGGTCACCGTCGGCCAGGTCGATCACGCGCTGCGACCACCGCAACATGTTGTCGAAGTCGCCGGCTTCGAACCAGGTGGCGCAGTACTGGGTCGACATCGCCATCATCGGGTCCGGATTGCCGGTCGACTCCATCAGTTACATGTGTTCGGCCGCCAGCCGCGCGGCCTCGTGGACCCGCCCGTCATAGAGGAGATCGACGGCCTGGCCGACCATGCCGATGGCGAGGGACACCTTGTCCCCGGCGGCTTCGCACAGGGTCTGCAGTTCCGCGAACAACCCCGTGGATTCGTATTTCGTCCTGTCCAGGGCATGGGTGGCACAGAGCATCGTGCGCGGCGCGAGGCGCATCGATATGACGACGGGGTCGGAGTCGGCGTCCGGTAGTTCGTCGGCGATCCGGCGGGCGCGCTGCCAGCTGGTCCGGGCGGCGTCGATGTCGCGGAACAACGACCAGGCGGCCCCGCGCATGTACCAGCTGTGGGCGTCGGCCAGCTGACCCGCGGCATAGAGGTGTTCGCCGATGAGGATCGCATTCTCGTCCCGCGCGCCGGGCTGCCGCTCCTGGATCACCGCGGCCAGCCGCCGGTGCCATTCGGCGCGATCGTGCTTCAGCTGGGATTCGTAGGCGACCGCAGCGATCAGCGGGTGGCAGAAGGCGTACTCGGCCGTCGGCGTGAAGCGGACCTGTTCGATCAATTCGGCGTCGATCAACTCGTCAACCGCCGCGTCAACCCCCAGCGCCGCGAGCAGCTCGCCCCGGAACCGGATGCCGATCACCGACGCGGCATCCAGCGCATGCTTCGCCGGGCCGGTCAGCCGGTCGATGCGCGCTGCGATGGCCGCGTGCACGGTGGCCGGCACCTCGACGTCGGCCGCACTGGTCAGGCAGACGAACTCACCGCGCTCCCCCGCCAGCACCCCGCGCTGGGCCAACTCGCGCACCATCTCCTCGGTGAAGAACGGGTTCCCGGCGGCGCGTTCTACGATGGTCGCCGCCAGCTCACCGACGGATGGATCCGAACCCATCAGCTCGCCGAGCAACGCCTCGACATCCGAATCGCCAAGGGGCACAAGTACAATTGACTGCCCACCAGCCACCTCGGTCAACGCCCCCCGATATTCGGGGCGAGCCGTTACCAACACCATCGACGGCGTGCGCGAGATGACGGTCAGGAAGTCGGCGATCATCGACTCGCTGACCGCATCGATCCAATGGGCGTCTTCGACGATGACGACCATCGGTCTGGTCCGCGCCAGCGTCGCGGCGGTGATGAGCGCGGTCAACCGGCGCCGCCGCGCATCCGAATCGATCACCGGGGGCACCACCGCGGGATCGGCGATACCGAGCAGATCGTCGAGCAGCAGCAGATCCTGTGGGTCGGAATCCGGCATCTGTTCACGCACCGTCGCGCGAGCGGCCGCGTCGTCGAGGTCGATCACGTTCATTGCTGCTCGCAGCAGCCGCGTCACGGCATGGAACGGGACGTCACGGGCGTGGGACTCGCAGAATGACCAGATCACCTGCGCGCCACGAGCAGTGGCCAGTGTCGCGGCCTCTCGGGCCACCCGGGATTTGCCGATACCCGGGGGTCCCACCACGTTGACGACAGCGCCGTGGCCTCCCGTTGCACGATTGACGATGTTGTCGAGAGTGGCCATCTCCCGGCGTCTGCCGATGAGCCTCGTTTGGGCTCGCTCGATGAGCCCTTGTCGAGGGTTGACCGCCAGCAGTCGGTAGGCCCGCACTGGTTCGTCCTCGCCCTTGATGTGGACCCATTCGGGGCCGGCCAGCGTGGCACTCGTTTCGACCAGCGACGCGGTTGACTCCGACAGCATCACCGAACCCGGGGGCGCCACTAATTCCATGCGCTGCGCCATCCCGACATGTCGGCCGGTTGCGCCGTATCCCAGCCACCCCGAGCCGATCTCGCCCGCGATCACGCGTCCCGAATTCAGGCCGACCCGCACCCTGAGGTTTACCCGGTCGTGGGCCGCGACGTCGATGGCCAATGGTCCGGCAGCCTCCTGGATGGCCAGACCGGCCAGACATGCCCGCAGGGCGTGGTCCTCCAACGCAATCGGGGCGCCGAAGATGGCCATCACGCCGTCGCCGGTCGACTCCACCGTTCCGCCGAAGCGGCGTACCGCCACCGCCGAGCGGTCCAACAAGTCGGTCATGAGCTCGCGGTAACGCTCCAGCTCGAGGGCGCCGGCAAGCTCCATCGAGCCCACCACATCGGCGAACAGCACGGTCACCTGCTTGTACTGCGCCGCATCGATCGGTGCCGCTGTCGAAACGCCGCACTGGTCGCAGAATTTGGCGTTGTCCCGAAGGCCTGTGCCACAGGAACCGCACGTGACGCCCGCCGCCATCCGAATCACCGCCCGAACTAAGGTCGAATTCCGTCTGCCCAAGTATGGCGATTTCCAGCAGAGAACGGCAGCAATCAGGTTCGGGACGAAGTCGAGCTTCGCAGCCGGGCCGTATCTGTGGATTCAGCGCGTGGCATAGGCAGACTGGTGCGACTTAAGATGTTTTGCCTGGTCGAAGCTGGTGCCCCCGGCAGGATTCGAACCTGCGGCCTTCTGCTCCGGAGGCAGACGCTCTATCCCCTGAGCTACGGGGGCGTGGTGTGGAGAACCTCGCCATTGGGCCTGCACAGACTAGCGCATCGGAGGTCGCATTCCCGCATCAGCATTCGCGTGGGAAACGGATTCGGGCGCCGACCGGCCAGACCATAGGATGATGCCTCGTGACCCCCGCTGATCTGGCCGAGCTGCTGCGGACCACCGCGTCCGCAGTGCTCAGCGCGCACGACCTCGACCCCGCCGTCCTGCCCGAATCGGTGACCGTCGAGCGTCCGCGCAACCCAGAGCACGGTGATTACGCCACCAACCTGGCACTTCAAGTGGGCAAGAAGGTCGGCGCCAACCCCCGTGAGCTGGCCGGCTGGCTGGCCCACGCGCTGACGAAAGCGCCGGGGATCGCCGCCGCCGAGGTCGCCGGGCCCGGCTTCGTCAATCTGCGACTCGATGCCGCCGCGCAGAACGTGCTGGTCGAGAACATCGTCGCGGCGGGCCGCGCGTACGGCACATCGCCGGATCTGAACAGCCAGGTGATCAACCTCGAGTTCGTATCGGCCAACCCCACCGGGCCCATCCACATTGGCGGTACCCGCTGGGCCGCCGTCGGTGATGCGCTGGGCCGGGTGCTGGCCAGTCAGGGGGCCGCGGTCACCCGGGAGTACTACTTCAACGACCACGGCGCCCAGATCGACCGGTTTGCCCGCTCGCTGATCGCCGCCGCCAAGGGCGAGCCGACCCCGGACGACGGCTACGCCGGCGAGTACATCAACGACATCGCCGCGCAGGTGCTCGCCAAGGCGCCGGATGCGCTGTCCCAGCCGGTCGACGAGCAGCAGGAGACCTTCCGCTCCATCGGGGTGGACCTGATGTTCACCCAGATCAAGCGCTCGTTGCATGAGTTCGGCACCGACTTCGACGTGTTCACCCACGAGGACTCGATGCACACCACCGGCCGGGTGGACCAGGCGATCGCGCGGCTGCGGGAGAACGGCAAGATCTACGAGAAGGACGGTGCGACCTGGTTGCGCACCACCGAATACGGCGACGACAAGGACCGCGTCGTCATCAAGAGTGACGGCGAGCCCGCGTACGTCGCCGCCGACATCGCCTACTACGTCGACAAGCGTGAGCGCGGCTTCAACCTCTGCATCTACATGCTCGGCGCCGACCACCACGGCTACATCGCCCGGCTCAAGGCGATCGCCAGCGCCCTCGGTGAGAATCCCGACACCGTCGAGGTGCTGATCGGCCAGATGGTCAACCTGGTGCGCGATGGCCAGCCGGTCCGGATGAGCAAGCGCGCCGGCACCGTCATCACGCTCGACGACCTGGTCGATGCGCTCGGTGTGGACGCCGCCCGGTACGCGCTCATCCGCTCGTCGGTGGACACCGCGATCGACATCGACCTGGAGCTGTGGTCCAGCGCGTCCAGTGAGAACCCGGTCTACTACGTGCAGTACGCACACGCCCGGTTGTGTGCGCTGGCCCGCAACGCCGCCGAGCTCGGTCTGACACCCGACAACGCCCACCTCGACCTGCTCACCCATGAGAAGGAGGGTGCGTTGATCCGTAGCCTCGGTGAGTTCCCGCGGGTGCTGAAAACGGCTGCGTCCCTTCGGGAACCGCACCGGGTGTGCCGCTACCTCGAGGATCTGGCCGGGGACTACCACCGGTTCTACGACTCGTGCCGGGTGCTGCCGATGGGCGACGAGGAGATCACCGATCTCAACCGGGCCCGTGCCGCGCTGTGCCAGGCCACTCGTCAGGTGATCGAGAACGGCCTGAACATCCTCGGCGTCTCGGCTCCGGAGCGGATGTGAACGCCCATCCCGCTGGCCCTCGGCACGCCGAGGAGATCCACCACGGCAACGCCCCGGCCGCGCCGTCGTCTTCGCAGGAACTGCTGCTGCTGGCCCCGAACGTCTGGCCGCGCAACCTGATTCGCGGCGAAGACGGCGAGGTGACGATCGCGGGGGTCGCGGTCACCGATCTCGCCCGCGAATACGGCACCCCGCTGTTCGTCATCGACGAGGACGATTTCCGCGCACGCTGCCGCGAGATCGGCGAAGCCTTCGGCGGCGGCCGGAACGTCAACTACGCGTCCAAGGCTTTCCTGTGCAGCGAGATCGCCCGGTGGATCGACCAAGAGGGTCTGTCGCTGGACGTGTGCAGCGGCGGCGAACTCGCCGTCGCACTCAACACCGGCTTCCCGCCCGAGCGAATCGCCCTGCACGGCAACAACAAGTCGATTGATGAACTGGCTACCGCCGTGAAATCCGGGGTGGGGCACGTCGTGCTGGATTCGATGACCGAGATCGAGCGGCTCGATACCATCGCCGGCGCCAATGGCGTGGTCCAGGATGTGCTCATCCGCGTCACCGTCGGGGTGGAGGCGCACACCCATGAATTCATCTCGACGGCGCACGAGGATCAGAAGTTCGGGCTGTCGTTGGCCAGCGGCGCCGCGATGGCCGCCGTCCGGCGGGTCTTCGAGACGGACAACCTGCGACTGGTCGGTCTGCACAGCCACATCGGGTCGCAGATCTTCGATGTGGCCGGCTTCGAGATTGCCGCCCATCGCGTGCTGGGCCTGCTGCGCGACGTGGTCGCCGAATTCGGCGTCGACAAGACCGCGCAGATCGCCACCGTCGACCTCGGCGGCGGGCTGGGCATTTCGTATCTGCCGCAGGATGATCCACCGCCGGTGCAGGAACTGGCCGACAAGCTGAACGCGATCGTGCGGGCCGAGGCCGCGGCCGTCGGACTGCCGACCCCGCGCCTGGTGGTCGAGCCGGGCCGCGCGATCGCCGGACCGGGCACCGTCACCCTGTACCAGGTCGGCACGGTCAAGGATGTGGCGATCAGTGCGACCGCGCATCGCCGGTACGTCAGCGTCGACGGCGGGATGAGCGACAACATCCGCACCTCGCTCTACGGCGCCGAGTACGACGCCCGGCTGTTGTCGCGCACCAGTTCCGCGCCGCCGCGACTGGCCCGGATCGTCGGGAAGCACTGCGAGAGTGGCGACATCGTCGTGCGGGACACCTGGGTGCCCGACGACGTGGCCCCCGGGGATCTGCTGGGCGTCGCGGCCACCGGTGCCTACTGCTATTCGATGTCGAGTCGGTACAACATGTTGGGCCGGCCCGCGGTGGTTGTGGTGCAAGACGGGACGGCGCGGCTGATCCTGCGTCGCGAGACTGTCGACGATCTGTTGAGTCTGGAAGTGGGTTGAGACGTGGTAAACGCAGAGCGATACGAAAAGCCGGTCGGCGTAGCGGTATTGGGCCTGGGCAACGTCGGCAGCGAGGTCGTTCGGATCATCGAGGACAGCGCCGACGATCTGGCCGCCCGCATCGGCGCGCCACTGGTGCTGCGCGGCGTCGGGGTGCGAAGCGTCGGCCCCGACCGCGGGGTACCCGTCGAGATGCTCACCGATGACATCGACGCGCTGGTGTCCCGTGACGACGTCGACATCGTCGTCGAGGTGATGGGCCCGGTCGAACCGGCGCGCAAGGCCATCCTGGCCGCCCTCGAGGGCGGCAAGTCCGTGGTGACCGCCAACAAGGCATTGCTGGCGCAGTCCACCGGTGAGCTGGCGCAGGCGGCCGAGCAGGCGCACGTCGACCTGTATTTCGAGGCTGCTGTCGCGGGTGCCATCCCGGTGATCCGCCCGCTGACCCAGTCGCTGGCCGGCGACACCGTGCTGCGGGTGGCCGGGATCGTCAACGGCACAACGAATTACATCCTCTCGGCGATGGACGACACCGGCGCCAGCTATGACAGCGCGCTGGCCGACGCCAGCGCGTTGGGCTACGCCGAAGCTGACCCGACCGCGGACGTGGAGGGCTACGACGCCGCCGCCAAGGCCGCGATCCTGGCCTCCATCGCCTTCCACACCCGGGTCACCGCCGACGACGTCTACCGCGAGGGCATCACCAATGTCACCGCCGAGGACTTCGCGTCGGCAAAAGCGTTGGGCTGCACCATCAAACTGCTGGCCATCTGCGAGCGCATCACCACCGACGATGGGCAGGAACGGGTTTCGGCGCGGGTCTACCCGGCGCTGGTGCCGCTCACCCATCCGCTGGCCAACGTGAACGGCGCATTCAATGCCGTCGTGGTGGAGGCCGAAGCGGCCGGGCGGCTGATGTTCTACGGCCAGGGCGCCGGTGGCAATCCGACGGCGTCCGCGGTGATGGGCGACGTGGTGATGGCCGCGCGCAACCGCGTGCAGGGGGGCCGAGGCCCGCGTGAGTCGAAGTATGCGCAACTACCCATTTCGCCGATCGGGGTGGTCCCGACCCGGTACTACGTCAGCCTCTACGTCAACGACCTGCCGGGTGTGTTGTCCTCCGTGGCAGCCGAATTCGCCAAGCAGGAGGTCAGTATCGCCGAGGTCCGTCAGGAGGGCATCGTCGACGGCGACGGCCAGCGGGTGGGTGCGCGAGTGGCGGTGCTGACGCACCGCGCCACCGACGCCGCACTGAGCG
>JAKIXW010000219.1:4361-5945 GCA_022708865.1 Acidobacteriota bacterium | reverse complement strand
CGCCGGCGGACTCCAGCGCGAACCCGACCGAATCCTGAAACGCCTCGGAGCCAAAGAGTTTCAGGACCGACAACGCCGGCACGTCCTGCTCACCGCGGGCCTCGCGGGACAGCGCGATCGAGCCGAGCGCGCGCAACGCGTAGGTATCCATGACCAAAGTGGCGTACCGGTCACGGTCCAGTGCCGTCACCGGGGTGAAGTCGTTGACGAGTTGCTCGAGCCAGTCGGCGTAGCTCAGCCACAGCAGCGTGCGCTCATGGCCCAGCGAACCGTTGGCCACACCCCAGCCGCCGTTGAGCGGACCGACCAGGTTCTCCTTGGGCACCCGCACATCGGTGAAGAAGACCTCGTTGAAATCCAGATCGTCGTGCCCGCAGATCGAGGCGAACGGCCGGCGCACGACGCCCGGGGTGTCCGTCGGGATGACCAGGACGCTGATCCCCTTGTGCTTGGGTGCATCCGGGTCCGTGCGCACGAACGTCAGGATGACGTCGGCGTGGTGCGCGCCCGACGTCCACACCTTCTGTCCGTTGACGACGAAGTGATCGTCCTCCAGAACCGCGGAAGTCCGCAGCGACGCAAGATCCGAGCCGGCACCGGGTTCGCTCATCCCGAGCGCCGCGGTGATCTCGGCGCGCAGGATCGGCACCGCCCAGCGCTGCTTCTGCTCATCGGTGCCGAACGACAGCAGCGAGGCGGCGATGATGCCGAGCCCCTGCGGGTTGAAACTCTGGTAGATGCGCCGCTTGGACAGCTCGTCGCGATGGACGTACTGCTGCAGGATCGACGCGTTGCGGCCGCCGAACTCCGGCGGATTGCCGGGCAGCAGCCAGCCGTTGTCGAACATCGCTCGCTGCCAGTCCCGGGCCCACTCCGGGATGTCGGCCGTCGAGCGTGAACGCTGCGCCGTCACCGCCGGATCGGGCAGGTGTTCGTCCAGGAACGCGATGAAGTCGGCGCGGAAGGCCTCGACCTCGGCGTCGAATGTCAGCTGCACTGGCTTCGTCCCGCCAGCGTGGTGTCGGTGATGACGGCCCGGTGTTCGGCGGCCCCACCGAGCATCAGCTCGCCGGCCTTGGCGCGCTTGAGCGCGAACTGGACATCGTTCTCCCAGGTGAAACCCATGGCACCGAACAACTGCACGCCGTGTTTGAACACCAGCGACTGGCACTCCCCGGCCGCGGCCTTGGCCATCGCCGAGGCCAGCCGGCGCCGCGGGTCGTCGTCGGCGATGGTCAGCGCCGCGAAGTAGGACAGCGCACGGGCCCGTTCGATCGCCACGTGCATATCAGCGGCCTTGTGCTGCACGGCCTGGAAGGAACCGATCGCCACACCGAACTGCTGCCGATCCCGGACGTGTTCGAGCACCAGGTCGAGCACCCGCTGGCAGGCGCCCACCATGGTCAGGGCCATGCCGGTCAGCGCGACGTCCCGGCCCCCCGCCACATCAGCTCCGGCAACCTGGCTGGCGTGGCTGACCTCGAGACCGTCGAGCGTCACCTCGGCGACGTGCATCACCGGGTCGAACACCGGCACGCGTCGAGACGAAACCTGTTCGGCGTCAACGAGAAACACACCGGCGGG
>JAKIXW010000219.1:0-4312 GCA_022708865.1 Acidobacteriota bacterium | reverse complement strand
CCCGGCACCGGACCGCGCGGCGGTGATCCCGTCGTAGACGGCCGCGCCGCTGCGCGCCGGATCGGCGTGGCCGGGCACCAGCGGGTTGAACTGCGTCAGGGTGGCCAGCAGCGGCGTCGGATCGGTGGCCCGGCCGAGTTCCTCGATCAGGATGCCGAGCTCGACGGTTTCACCGGGTTCGGTGAGTTCGGTCCAGCCCTGTGCGATCCAGTTGCGCCACAACGGAGTGGTATCCACCGAGCCGGTCCGGTCCTCGGCAACGCTGCGCACGAACGATGCCGGGCATTCCTTCGCCAGCACGTCACGCGCCGTATCGCGCCACAACCGTTGATCGGAATCCAACTCCAGCAGCATCCAGTCACCTCATACGCGTCGTGGGACGTCAATTACGGCCGGCGAAAGCCGACACGGGACCCAGGCGGCCCGTTGGCGTCATTGGAGAATACCATTCTCGGTCGGAGGAAGTAATAATCTCAAAAAAGTGCCAATCCTGGGCACGTAGTGGCCCAATGCCTTTCCGTTCTCCGGTACAGTTCGTGCATGTCAAATCGCGACACCCTGCCTCGGCCCCGCAAAATCGGGTCCTGGTGAGCAGCCCCAGCGAAGAGCCCGCCTGGAAGCAGCGGGCCGTCGAGCGGTCGATCAAAACCGCCAAGCTGCGCGCGGCCCAACGCGTGCAGCGCTTCCTGGATGCCGCCCAGGCCATCATCACCGAGAAGGGCAGCACCGACTTCACCGTCCAGGAAGTCGTGGACCGGTCACGGCAATCGCTGCGCAGTTTCTATCTCCAGTTCGACGGCAAGCACGAACTACTGCTGGCCCTGTTCGAGGACGCGCTGAGCCGTGCGGCCGACCAGATCCGGGCGGCCACCGCCGGACAGTCGGATCCGCTCGATCGCCTCAAAGTGGCAATTGAGTTGCTATTCGAGCTTTCTCGGCCGGATCCCGCCGCCAAACGGCCGCTGTTCACCGACTTCGCCCCACAGTTGCTCATCTCCCATCCGACCGAGGTCCGGATCGCGCACGCACCGCTGATCGTGTTGTTCACCGAACTGATGGACGAAGCCGAATCGGCGGGTGCGCTGCGCCCCGGGGTCAACCCCCGGCGGATCGCCGCGATGACGATGCAGACCGTCATGTTCACGGCGCAATCCAGCGCGCCACCCGATGACGACAGTGTGCATCCGATCACAGCCGAGGAAGTCTGGGGTTTCTGCGCCCACGGATTCGCCGTCAGCTAGCGCCCCAAACCGCAGAACCACGTTCTCGCATCGCCAGAACTCCCCTTACACTCGTTGCTGACCCGGCCCGCTCCGGTGCCCACGGCCGGCCTCTCCTGGACGCAGAAAACGCCGGTCCGTACCCGGAAGTGAGGGAATGGATGTCGACCAACGGATACCGCGTGGTGCAGTGGTCCACCGGAACCATCGGCAGCTACGCGCTGCGTGCGTTGATCGATCATCACAGCCTGCACCTGGCCGGCGTCTACGTGCACGGCGCCGACAAGGCCGGCCGCGACGCGGGCGAACTCTGCGGCACCGAGCCCACCGGGGTGATCGCCACCGACAGCGTCGACGACATCGTCGCACTGGCACCCGACTGCGTGCTCTACATGCCGAACTTCGCCGACATCGACGTGGTGTGCCGGTTACTGTCCGCGGGCTGCAACGTCGTCACCACGGCGGGCCAGTTCCATCACCCGGCGGGGATGGACGCCGCGGTACGCGACGCCGTCGAGAAGGCCTGCGCCGCCGGCAGCACCTCCGTCCACAGCACGGGGTCGAGCCCCGGGTTCATCACCGAGGCCGTGCCGCTGACGCTGTCGTCGATCCAGCGCCGGCTCGACCACCTCGCCATCGACGAGTATGCCGATCTGTCGCAACGCAATTCACCGGAGCTGCTGTTCGACGTGATGGGCTTCGGCAAGCCGGCGGGCACGTTCGAGGAGTTCCGGGCCGAGTACCTGAAGAACAGCTTCGGGCCGTCGCTGCGACAACTGGCCGACACCCTGGGCCTGCCGCTGGATTCGGTCACGGCCGTCGGCGAATTTGCCACCACCCGGCGCGACATCGAGATCGCCGCCGGTCACCTGCCAGCGGGAAGTGTTGGCGCGCAACGGGTCACCATCACCGGCAGCCGCAACGGCCGGCCACTGCTGCGGTTCCGCGCCAACTGGTACTGCACCCGCGAACTCACGCAGGACTGGGCGCTGAACGAGACCGGTTGGCACATCTCGGTCGCCGGCGACGCGCCCCTCGAGATCGACCTGCGGATGCCTGTCCCCCTCGAGCGCATGGCCGAGGTCTCCCCTGCCTATACCGCCAACCGGGCCGTCAACGCCGTGGCCGCGGTGTGCGCGGCGGCACCGGGGATCCGGACCACCGCCGATCTGCCACAGATCGTCGCCTCACTCGGCTGACGGGGGCGCCAGCAGCCGGGCCGCCGCGGTGTAGGGATCACTGTCGCCGGCCGCCACCGCGACGGCCAGCGCGTCAAGGTCCGGATGGTGCTGCAACCGGCTCTGCGCCAGCGACAGGATCTGCGCCCGGGCGCGGGCCGACCGGCGCTGCGCAGTGTCGGATCGCCGGTGCGCGTCGATCGCCTCCACCAGCTCGTCGATCCCATCCCCTTGGGCCGCAATCAGTTTCAGGATCGGCGCATGCGTCTCGGCCCGCAGATCGCGGACGGTCTGGTCGGCCCCCTCGCGGTCGGCCTTGTTGACCACCACCAGATCGGCGACCTCGAGCAGGCCCGCCTTGGCCGCCTGGATCGCGTCACCGGCGCCGGGATTGAGGATCAGGATCGTCGGATCCGCGACGGCACCGATCTCGATCTCGGACTGCCCCACCCCGACCGTCTCGAGCACGATCACGTCGTAGGCCAGCGCCGCCAGCAGCCTGATCGCCGCCGGAACCGCGGCCGCCAGACCACCGAGATGCCCGCGGGCGGCGACCGAGCGGATCAGCACGTCGGCGTCGTTGATGTGGGCTGCCATCCGGATCCGGTCACCCAGCAGCGCCCCGCCGCTGTAGGGCGAGGACGGGTCGACCGCCAGCACCGCCACCCGCAGCCCGCGGGCCCGGTACGCACCGACCAGCACCGCCACCGTCGTCGACTTGCCGGCCCCGGGCGGGCCGGTCACTCCGATCACCTGGATCGGCGCGGGGGCGATGACCGAGAGGACCTCGTCGCGGCGTGAGCTCTCCACCAGGCTGAGCAGCCGGCCGGCCGCACGCTGCGACCCCGCGCGGGCGGCCACGATCAGTTCGCCGATGTCGGCGCTGACTCGGGTCATGATGCCCTCCGATCGGGATTTCGGTGCATTCTCCGTCGCCCAGCGACGGTCAGCGCACCGAAATCACTCACTTCTTGGCGATCAGGCGGTCGACGATCTTGTTGAAGTCGGCGGTCCCGAACGACACGAACTCGGACAGGTTCGCATAGTCCAGCGAATGCTGGAGCGAGCGCTCCAGCTGAATGTTCATCAGCCGCTTGGTGGCCTCCACGGCCTGCTGCGGTTGCTTCAGGATGCCCTGGGCGCACTCGATCGCCTCGGCCACCGGATCCTCGACCACATGGTTGGCCAGCCCGAGTTCCAGGGCGCGCTGCGCGCTGATCTTCTGGCCGGTCAGCGCGAATTCCTTGGCCTGCAGGAAGCTGATCTGCATGGGCCACACCAACGGGCCACCGTCGGCGGCGACCAGCCCGACCGACACATGCGGGTCCGCGAAGTGCGCGGTGGGTGCCATGTAGACGATGTCCGACAGGGCGGCCAGGCTGCAGCCCAGTCCGACGGCCGGGCCGTTGACCGCGGCGATCACCGGGATGCGGCACCGGATCATCCCCAGAACGAGGTCGCGCCCGTGCTTGATCGTCTTGGCGCGCAACGCATCATCGCGGCGGATCTCGTCGAGGTAGTGGAAGTCACCGCCGGCCGAGAAGGCCCGTCCGGCGCCGGTGAGCACCGCGGCCCGCGCATCCTGATCCTCGCTGAGCTCATCCCACAGCCGGGCCAGTCCGCAGTGCAGCGGGTCGTTGACGGCGTTGAGCGCGTCGGGCCGATTGAGTGTGATGATGCGCAGGGCACCGTCGGCCTGGACATCGATTTCGGTTGGCATGCCGTACATGTCGTTACACTCCCAGTCCGAGGATTCGTGAGGCGATGATGTTCTTTTGGATCTGCGACGTACCGCCCATCACGCTCTGCGATCGGCTGTACATGTAGGCGCTGAGCAACTCCGGGTCGGTGGTACCCGCGACGTCGAATGCGGCGTGCCCCACAGCTTGGTCGACCCACGTCATCAGCAGTTTG
>JAKIXW010000218.1 GCA_022708865.1 Acidobacteriota bacterium | reverse complement strand
ACGATGGTGTGCGTGGATGGCTCACGGATGACCCGGATGTCGTCACTGCGCTCGATGCTGACCTCGAGCCCGAGTTCGTGTACGGCGTCCTGGATCTCCCGGCACAACGGCGATCCCTCGGCCGTGTCGGCATCCCCCGAGCCGCCGGACACCAGCACACCGAGCACCAGCCGCCCGCGAATGACCACCTGTTCGACATTGAGCAGATCAACACCGTGACGTGAGAGCACCTCGAACAGCGCCGAGGTCACACCCGGCCGATCGACACCGGTGACGGTGATCAGCACCGGCACCTGCGACGTCGACACTTCCTAGGCGTGGGTGTGCGTGTCGGTGTGGTCGCGGCCCACATGGGCCTCGGCGCGCATGCGCTCCACCATGTGCGGGTAGTGCAGCTCGAAGGCCGGCCGTTCGGAACGGATCCGCGGCAGCTCGGTGAAGTTGTGCCGCGGCGGCGGGCAACTGGTGGCCCACTCCAGCGAGTTGCCGTAACCCCACGGATCATCGACGGTGACGACCTCGCCGTAACGCCAGCTCTTGAACACGTTCCAGAGGAACGGCAGCGTCGAGATGCCGAGGATGAACGCACCGATGGTGGAGACCACGTTCAGCGTGGTGAACCCGTCGGAGGGCAGGTAGTCCGCGTACCGGCGCGGCATACCCTCATTGCCCAGCCAGTGCTGCACCAGGAACGTGGTGTGGAACCCGATGAACGTCAGCCAGAAGTGGAACTTGCCCAGGCGCTCGTCCAGCAGGCGGCCCGTCATCTTCGGGAACCAGAAATAGATGCCCGCATACGTCGCGAACACGATGGTGCCGAAGAGCACGTAGTGGAAGTGCGCGACGACGAAATAGGTGTCGGAAACGTGGAAGTCCAGCGGCGGGCTGGCCAGCAGCACGCCGGACAGGCCACCGAGCAGGAAGGTCACCAGGAAGCCGACCGAGAACAGCATCGGCGTCTCGAAGGTCAACTGGCCCTTCCACATCGTGCCGATCCAGTTGAAGAACTTGATGCCGGTGGGCACCGCGATCAGGAACGTCATGAACGAGAAGAACGGCAGCAGCACCGCGCCCGTCGCGTACATGTGGTGCGCCCACACCGCCACCGACAGCGCCGCGATGGACAGCGTCGCGTACACCAGCGTGGTGTAGCCGAAGATCGGCTTGCGGGAGAACACCGGGAAGATCTCGGAGACCACACCGAAGAATGGCAGCGCCAGGATGTATACCTCGGGGTGGCCGAAGAACCAGAACAGATGCTGGAACAGCATCACCCCGCCGTTGGCCGGGTCATAGACGTGCGCCCCGAGGTGCCGGTCGGCGGCGAGGCCGAACAGCGCGGCGGTCAGGATCGGGAAGGCCAGCAGCACCAGGATCGACGTCACCAGGATGTTCCAGGTGAAGATCGGCATCCGGAACATGGTCATGCCCGGGGCACGCATGCAGACGACGGTGGTGATCATGTTGACCGCGCCCAGGATGGTGCCCAGACCGCCGACGGCCAGGCCCAGGATCCACAGGTCACCGCCCGCGCCCGGCGAGTGGATCGCGTTGCTCAGCGGGGTGTAGGCGGTCCAGCCGAAGTCGGCGGCACCACCGGGGGTGATGAAACCGGACAGCGCGATCAGTGCGCCGAACAGGAACAGCCAGAACGACAGCGCGTTGAGTCGCGGGAAGGCGACGTCGGGGGCGCCGATCTGCAGCGGCATCACCAGGTTGGCGAAGCCGAACACGATGGGCGTCGCGTAGAACAGCAGCATCGCGGTGCCGTGCATGGTGAACAGCTGGTTGAACTGCTCGTTGGACAGGAACTGCAGGCCCGGGGCCGACAGCTCCATCCGCATCAGCAGCGCCATCAGGCCGCCGAGCAGGAAGAACGTGAAGCACACGACGCAGTACATGATGCCGATCAGCTTGTGATCGGTGGTGGTGATCAGCTTGTAGATCAGGTTGCCCTTGGGTCCCATCCGCTCCCGGTAAGGACGGGTGGCCTCGAGTTCACCAATCGGGGGTGCTTCGGCGGTCAAGAGATCCTCCAAACATCGCGGACTTGTGCAGAATCCTAGCCGCCGATCACCCGTCTGTCGGCGCGGGTCCGACAATACGTCGTAGATGTCTTCCCGACGGCCCCAACCCGCACGTCGACGGGGTGCGCCGGATCATCTTTGTTACCGTCGGGGCCGTGCGTGCGGTCCCGATTTCAGCCGGTGTTCTGGCCGTCCTGTTGCTGGCCCCGACCGGCTGCAGTCAGCCGCAGGGCATGTCCCCGGTCACTCCGTCCACCAGCACCGTCACCAGCACCACCAAGATCGCGTCGGCCGGTGTGCTGGGCAATCAGCGCCGGCCCGACGAATCGTGTACGGCCGAGCCGGTGCCCGCCGAACCCGGCGGGGGTACCCGGCGTGTAGCCCTCGTACCTGGGGACGGTGCTGCACGGCGTACCGGTGGTCGGCTCCCCCGGCCACCTCGATCCCGGTGGGATCGCGGCGGCCCAGCCGGACCTGATCCTGGGTACCCCGGCCGACGGGGCGACGACGTACGGGGCGCTGTCCGCGATCGCGCCCACGGTGTTCACCGGACCCGGCGGGGCGAAGTGGCAGGACACGCTGCGGGCGGTTGGCGCGGCCACCGGCCGGAGCGCCGCGGCCCAGGATCTGATCACCGCATTCGACGACCAGGCCACGCAGACCGCGGTCGCCGCTGACGCCGCGCACTATCAGGCCTCGATCGTGCAGCTGACGGAGAACACCGTGCGGGTCTACGGCGCCGACAACTTCCCGGCTTCGGTACTGGCCACCGTCGGGGTCGACCGGCCCGCCGCCCAGCGGTTCACCGACCATCCCTACGTCGAAATCGGTTCCACCACAAAGGAACTGGAGGATGCCGACTTCTCCGCGGCCGATGCCGACATCATCTACCTGTCGTTCGATTCGGCGGCGGCCAAGAACCGGGCCAACGCGGTGCTCGACAGTGCGGCGTGGCGCAAGCTCTCGGCCAACCGGGACAACCGGGTGTTCGCCGTGAACAACGAGGTGTGGCAGACCGGCCAGGGCCTGGTGGCGGCCCGCGGCATTCTCGACGACCTGCGCTGGATCAACGCTCCGATCAACTGATCCGCACCCCGGGAATCAACCCGGGCGGGCGGCGCGTTGGGGTGTGTTCAGCCACATTCACTGGCGCGTGCGGAAATTACTTCGCTAAACTATGCATATCTGGAAACATCTGTAGGAACACGAGAAGAAGGCATGACAACAACAATCCCCGCCTACGCCGCGACCGCTGCCAGCGAACCCCTGACCCGGACCACCATCGCGCGCCGCGACGTCGGCCCGCACGACGTGGCCTTCGACATCGAGTTCGCCGGCATCTGCCACTCCGACATTCACACCGTCCGCAACGAATGGGGCCGGGCGAAGTTCCCGATCGTGCCCGGCCATGAGATTGCCGGCATCGTGACCGAAATCGGTTCTGAGGTAACGAAATACAAGGTCGGCGACCGTGTCGGCGTAGGCTGCTTCGTGGACTCCTGTCGCGAGTGCGACAACTGCCGGGCCGGCGAGCAGCAGTACTGCACCGGCGGCGGAATGGTCGGCACCTACAACGCCGTGGGCCGTGACGGCCAGCGCACGCAGGGCGGCTACAGCACCGCGATCGTCGTCGACGAGAACTATGTGCTGCGCATCCCGGATTCGATTCCGCTGGACAAGGCCGCACCCCTGCTGTGCGCCGGCATCACCACCTATTCACCGCTGCGGCATTGGAACGCCGGCTCCGATTCGCAGGTCGCCGTCATCGGCCTGGGCGGTCTGGGGCACATGGCGGTCAAGCTCGCGCACGCGATGGGCGCGCACGTCACGGTGCTCAGCCAGTCGCTGAAGAAGATGGAGGACGGTCTGCGCCTGGGCGCCGACGAGTACTTCGCCACCTCCGAACGCGGTACGTTCACGGAACTCTCGGGCCGGTTCGACCTCATCCTCAACACCGTGTCGGCCAACCTGAATCTCGCGGACTATCTCGGCCTGTTGAAGACCGACGGCACCCTGGTCGAATTGGGCATGCCGGAGAACCCGATGACCGTGCCGGCGGGCGCGCTGATCTTCGGGCGGCGCAGCATTTCCGGCTCACTGATCGGCGGCATCCCGCAGACCCAGGAGATGCTGGACTTCTGCGCCGAACATGACGTCACCCCGGAGATCGAGGTCATCGACGCCTCATACGTCAACGAGGCCTACGAGCGGGTGCTCGCCAGTGACGTGCGGTACCGGTTCGTCATCGACACCGCGACCATCTAGTTCGTGCCACCCAGGAGCCACTTTCTTCCCCTCCCGCTTGGGTTTTCGGGAAGAAAGTGGCTCTTCGGCTCCTAGGCCTCCGGCGCTTGCGTCTCGACACCCGTCAGCGGCCAGCCGGCCGCGGCCAGCTTGGCGGCCACTCGGCGGACATTCTCCGGCCCCGCATCGTGGTGGGTGACCTCGGCGATGAACGTCTCGATCTCGTCGCCGGTGATCGACCCGTCGGCCAACGCGGTCGAGTCGGTGGCGGTGATGTGGCGGACCACTTCCTTGATCTGATCCTCGGACAACGGCGTGTTGCGCAGCAGTGCCAGCAACGGAACGCGATCCTGGCCCGGCACACCCTCGGGATAGCCAGCGCGCAGCCAGTCGAGGACCCGGTGCAGCAACTCTTTTGTGGTCACCCGCTCATTGTCGCGATCGGCCGTCATGGCCGCCAGCGCGGGTGGGACAGTTCAGTCCTCATTCACCCCTCGTTCACCGGGTCCTGTGCGACGAATTGGCGCAAAGCGCTTGTTGTTTCGCGCCAATTCGTGCGTCTGGACGGAACTAGAAGTCCCAGTCCTCGTCTTCCGTCACCACGGCCTTGCCGATGACGTACGACGAACCCGAACCCGAGAAGAAGTCGTGGTTCTGCGCAGCGCCCTGTTCAGCGACCCGCTAGTGGCTCTGAACTGCAAATATTCATACTGACTGGACCCACTAGATACCTGTAACTTCAAGTAGATTGTGGGCAAAATGTGGGCATGCCGGACCCTGGACTACAAGCATGGAAACCATGACCGCGCGGCGGATTGACTAGCTCGCCGTCGCTGCTGGGCCATGTTTGCGGCACCATGCGCGGCCCTGTTTCGTCTTGTCGTGGAGCCCTTTTTCATAGCAAGGTGCGTGGTTGAAGTTCGAGCGCCCCGTTGTGTTGGCCGCTGGAGCTGTCGGTCCTTGGCTGAATTGGACCGACAGTTTGCCGCCGCTCTCGCCCTCGGTAATGACGATCAGCGCCTTCCCATCCCCGACCGGGCCCTCGCCGAAGGCATAGTTCACGTCGATCTCCGCAAGGCGCCGGGACTGCATCTGGACCTCGCCCACGTGGATGACGGCTTTTGCCGTGATCTTCATTCCGTCGATCCGAAAGAGTTCCAGCGCTTGGCCTTCCGCGCGACGCGCTACATAAAGCGATCGTTGCTCGCCAGCTTGCTCGATCATCCAGCCAGGTCCGACTGTGATCTCCGCGTGGGTGTCCAGGTCCTCGGCGATGTTCCGCAGGTCAATCTGTTCGGTGATGTTAGCGATATTCGCGTCGAGGAGCGCCTTGACCATTGGCAGCAGCTCGATGTGTGAGCCGTCCTCAGCGAAGATGTGCAGATCCGGTGGCGCAGAGACCGTCTCGATACCTTGGCCCGGTACATCAACATCCAGTTCGGCACGGATTGGGGTCAGATTGACCACCTTCGGCCAAAGCGATCGGAGAGAGTGCAGCAATTTCAGGGCAGGATCCGGATCATCGAGCATCTTGGGTTCGATGGGGATCATTTTCTCGGCAAGTGCAAGTTCACGGGCCTGCTCGCTGAACCCTCCCTCGGCCACGAGTACGACCTGGCTGGTCGGCAGGTTCTTGTGCTTGCCGACCATCGATTCCACCCAGTCAGCGGTGGCGGCTCGACCCCGCCCCACAGCC
>JAKIXW010000217.1:5689-5986 GCA_022708865.1 Acidobacteriota bacterium | reverse complement strand
GCGGATGCAGTGGGGCGACGGCTGGTGGACCTCATGGTGGTTCGTGTCGCTGTACCTGATCCTGTTGTCGCTGCTGGTGGTCAGCCGCATCCCGATGCGCAAGATCCACACGTTCGCGGTTCCGCCGCGGCTGGTCGCTCCCCTGCTGGCGGCGGTGGCCATCGTCGCCGCCGGTGCGTTCGTGTTCCCGTACCTGACCATCCTGGTGATCATCGTCGCCTACGTCTGCCACATCCCGTTCGCGGTGCGCAGCAAGGCGTGGCTGGCCTCGCATCCGGAGGTCTGGGAGGACCAGCC
>JAKIXW010000217.1:0-5658 GCA_022708865.1 Acidobacteriota bacterium | reverse complement strand
GGGGCCGCCGCTCGACGCTCGGCCCGGCTGCGGCTGCGCCGCCCGGGGGGCGACGGGTGAGCCAGCTGACCCTGACGGCACGGCTGAACACCTCGGCACTGGACTCACGTCGCGGTGTGGTCCGGTTGCATCCGGAAGCCATTGCCGCCCTTGGCATCCGCGAATGGGATGCGGTATCGCTGACGGGATCGCGGAGCACCGCCGCGGTAGTCGGGGTGGCCGGCCCGGACACGCCGGCGGGCACCGCCCTGCTCGACGACGTGACGCTGTCGAACGCCGGGCTTCGGGAGGACACCACGGTGATCGTGGCGCCCGTGACGGTGTACGGGGCCCGTTCGGTGAGCGTGACCGGATCGAACCTGGCGTCGCGCTCGGTGCCCCCGGTCACGCTGCGCCAGGCGCTGCTCGGCAAGGTTCTGACGGTCGGCGACACCGTGTCGCTGCTGCCGCGCGACCTCGGCCCGGGCACCTCGACGTCGCAGGCCAGCTCCGCACTGGCCACCGCGGTCGGCATCACGTGGACCTCGGAACTACTCACCGTCACCGCCGTCGACCCGGCCGGACCGGTTAGCGTGCAACCCAATTCGGCGGTCGGCTGGGCGAACGGCAAGGACCTGCCGGTGCCCGCGCCGGAACCGACGGTTTCCCCGGCGCAGCCCCGCGACACTCCGGTCGCCACCGTGGCCGAATCCGGTCAACCGGCGATCACCTACGACGACCTCAAGGGCAGCCACGTGCAGGCCGGCAAGCTCACGGAGTGGCTCAAGCTGTCACTCGACGAGCCGCAACTGTTGAAAACCCTTGGTGCGACAGCCAATCTGGGCGTCCTCGTCACCGGCCCGCTCGGGGTCGGCAAGGCGACGATGGTCCGGGTGGTGTGCACGCACCGCCGGCTGGTCGAACTCGACGGGCCCGAGATCGGCGCGCTGGCCGCCGACGACCGGCTGCGCATCGTCAAGAGCGCGGTGGCCCTGGTGTGCAACGGCGACGACAAGGGAAGCGTCTTGTTGATCGCCGACGTCGATGCGCTCCTGCCGGCCACCCCCGAACCGGTGGCCTCGCTGATCCTGGCCGAGCTGCGCACCGCCGTCGCCACCGCCGGGGTGGCGTTCATCGCGACGTCGGCGGTGCCCGATGCGGTGGACGCGCGGCTGCGCGCACCCGATCTGTGCGACCGCGAACTCGGGCTCACCCTGCCCGACGGCACCACCCGCAAGCAGTTGCTGGAGGTGCTGCTGCGCGGGGTACCGTCGGAGGGTCTGGATCTGGATGAAATCGCCGGCCGCACACCGGGATTCGTGGTGGCCGATCTGCAGGCCCTGGTGCGGGAGGCGGCACTGCGGGCGGCGTCACGGGCCAGTAGCGCGGGCGGTGACCCGAAACTCACCCAGGAGGATCTCGTCGGCGCGCTGTCGGTGATCCGGCCGTTGTCCCGGTCGGCCACCGAGGAGGTCTCGGTGGGGTCGGTGACGCTGGACGACGTCGGCGACATGGTCGCCACCAAGCAGGCCCTGACGGAAGCCGTGCTGTGGCCGCTACAACATCCGGACACCTTCGAGCGCCTGGGCGTCGACCCGCCGCGCGGGGTGCTACTGTACGGCCCGCCGGGCTGCGGCAAGACCTTCGTGGTGCGGGCGCTGGCGTCCTCGGGCCGGCTCTCGGTGCACGCGGTCAAGGGCGCCGAGTTGATGGACAAGTGGGTCGGGTCCTCGGAAAAGGCTGTGCGCGAACTGTTTCGGCGGGCCCGGGATTCGGCGCCGTCGCTGGTCTTCCTGGACGAGATCGATGCGTTGGCGCCCCGGCGCGGCCAGAGTTTCGACTCCGGTGTCACCGACCGCGTGGTGGCCGCCCTGCTGACCGAACTCGACGGCATCGAGCCGTTGCGCGACGTGGTGGTGCTCGGCGCCACCAACCGGCCCGACCTGATCGACCCGGCCCTGCTGCGGCCCGGCCGGCTGGAGAAGCTGGTGTTCGTCGAGCCGCCCGATGCCGATGCGCGCCGCGACATCCTGCGCTCGGCGGCCAAGTCCGTGCCACTGGCTCCCGACGTCGACCTGGACGGTCTGGCGGGCGAATTGGACGGTTACAGCGCCGCCGATTGTGTTGCACTGCTGCGCGAGGCCGCGCTGACGGCGATGCGGCGGTCCATCGACGCCGCCGACGTGACCGCCGCCGATGTCGCGGCCGCCCGTGAGACGGTGCGCCCGTCGCTGGATCCGGTTCAGGTGGAGGCCTTGCGGTCCTTCGCCGATAGCCACGGCGGCTGAACCCTTTTCGACCCGCAGGCGGCGACGTTGTGCGAGTGCACTTCGCCGGGGGCGCTGGGTCAATGGGCGATCGGGATCATGGCGCCTCGGGTCACGGCGCCTCGGCCAGGGCGGCCAGCCGGTCCAGGGAACGGGCCAACGACTCCGACGTCGTCGCGCGGGCCCTCTTCAACCGGTTAGGGTCGTTGAGGTTCGACCAGTCGTAGGTGTGGGCCACCAGGGTGTGCCCGGGAGGCTCACCGCCGGGTTCCGACGGCAGCCACGCGATCCGGCGGCCCTCCTCGAATTCGACGATCCGGTTGACCCGGTCGGCCCCGTTGGTGAGCGTCATGGTGAACGCGTCACCGACGCGGTGCACCCGCTGCCCCGGCGCGGCCTGCGCCAGGTTGTCGTTGCCGTCCCAGCGGGTCTGCTGCGCAGGGTCGGCGATCAATTCGAAGATCGCGGCCGCCGGTGCGGCGACCTCGCGGCTCGCGCTGACGATCCGGGGTTCGATCATGCATCCAGCCAACCGCAGCCGAACGCGTCGCGGAACACCAACCCGTAGACTGCCAACCGATGCTCGCCATCCTGATCGCTCACGCGATCGCCACCGCGGTGGCCCCATTGCTGGTGCATCTGTGGGGGCGACGGGCGTTCTACCCCTTGGCACTGGTCCCCCTGGGATCGCTGCACTGGGTGGCCACCAACTGGCCGGCCGATCAATCCGATGCCCGTGTCTACCGCCTGGACTGGGTGCCGCAGCTGTCGATGAACATCGACCTGCGGTTCGACACCCTGGCCGCCATCATGAGCATCCTGGTCCTGGGCATCGGCGCGCTGGTCCTGTTCTACTGCGCCGATTACTTCCACCATCATGACGGCCACACCGAGAAACGGCTGCCCAGCTTCGCCGCCGAACTCGTCGCCTTCTCCGGCGCCATGTTCGGCCTCGTCACCAGTGACAACATGCTGCTGCTCTACGTCTTCTGGGAACTGACGTCGGTGCTGTCCTTCCTGCTCGTCGGCCACTACGCCGAACGCGCCACCAGCCGCCGCGCCGCCACCCAAGCCCTGATGGTCACCACGCTCGGCGGGCTGGCGATGCTGATCGGCATCGTGGTGCTGGGCCATTACAGCGGCACCTACCTGCTGTCCGAACTGGTGGCGAAGGCCGCCGACCACAGCCTGGCGGGCACCGCGATCAATGTCGCACTGGTCCTCGTCCTGATCGGTGCGCTGTCCAAGTCGGCGATCGTGCCGATGCACTTCTGGCTGCCCGGCGCCATGGCGGCACCCACCCCCGTCAGCGCGTACCTGCACGCCGCTGCGATGGTCAAGGCCGGCGTATACCTGGTGGCCCGCCTGACGCCAGGGTTCGCCGACGCGCCGCCGTGGCGACCGATCGTCGTCGGGCTCGGGCTGCTGACCATGCTGCTGGCCGGCTGGCGCGCGGTCCGCGAGTACGACCTGAAACTGATCCTGGCGTTCGGGACCGTCAGCCAGCTCGGCCTGATCACCGTGCTGGTCGGCTCGGGCGGCGGCGACCTCATGCTCGCGGGACTGACCATGCTGTGCGCGCACGCGATGTTCAAGGCCGCGCTGTTCATGGTCGTGGGCATCATCGACCACGCGACCGGCACCCGGGACATCCGCCGGCTGGCATGGCTCGGCCACCGGATGCCGGCGCTGTTCGTGATCGCCGCCGGGGCAACCGCGAGCATGGCCGCCCTGCCGCCGTTCCTGGGCTTCGTCGCCAAGGAGGCCGATTTCGAGACACTGCTGCACAGCCCCTCGCTGGGGCCGTGGGCGCCGTGGGTGCTGGCCGGGGTGGTGGCGGCGTCGGTGTTCACCACGATCTACAGCCTGCGGTTCTTGTGGGGCGCCTTCGCGCGCAAGGGTTTACGCAGCCCGAGTGCCCGCGTCGCGCAGCTGCACCGCGCGCCGATCAGCTTTCAGTTCGCCCCCGCCGTGCTGGCCGCGGCGGGCCTGTTCTTCGGCATCGTGCCGGGTCTGCTGGAACGGCTGCTGGATCCGTACGCGGAGTCCCTGCCGGGTGGCGCGCACTACCACCTGGCGTTGTGGCACGGGTTCAACCTGCCGTTGGTGCTGTCGGCGGCCGTCCTGCTCATCGGTGCCGCGTCGTTCGTGGCCCGGGCCCGGCTACCGCGCGCGGGCGGCCGGTGGCTGCCGCTGGGCAACGCCGACCGGATCTACGACGCCACCCTGCGCGGCCTGGAGTTCGTCTCGATCAAGGTGACCGGTGTGACGCAACGCGGTTCGCTGCCCGCCACCCAGTCGGTGATACTGCTGACGCTGGTCGCGCTGCCCGTGACGATGCTGGCCCTGGGCGCCCGCGACCGGCCCGAACTGCGGCTGTGGGAGGGTCCGCTGCAGCCGGTGATCGCGCTGCTGATGGTCGGCGGGGCGCTCGGTGCCGCCGTGATGCGCAACCGTCTGGCCGCGGTGCTGCTGGTGGGCGTCACCGGGTACGGCTGCGGGGCGATCTTCGCGCTGCACGGCGCGCCGGACCTGGCACTGACCCAGTTCCTGGTCGAGACACTGACATTGGTGTTCTTCGTGCTGGTGCTGCGGGTGCTCCCCGCCGAGGCCGACGCCGCGAACATGCGGCGGGCCCGACTGCCCCGCGCCGTGCTGGCGGTCGTGGTGGGCGCGAGCATCACCGGCCTGGCCGCGTTCGCGATGGCCGCCCGCTACACCATCCCGATCTCGAGCCTGCTGCCCGACGCCGCCTATCTGCGCGGTCACGGGGCCAACACCGTCAACGTCATCCTGGTCGACATCCGCGCGTGGGACACCCTCGGCGAGATCTCGGTGTTGGTGGCGGCTGCGACGGGGGTGGCGTCGCTGGTGTTCCGGCACCGGCGCTTCGGCGCCGCACCCCGCGTCCCGGACGCCGGCGGGCAACCGGAGACCACGTCGAACATGCCGTACAGCCCGGCGGTCGGTGACATCACCTGGCTGCGCGGCAGTGAATACCGCGACCCGCGCTACCGGTCCCTGGTGCTCGAGGTGGCCACCCGCGTCATCTTCCCGTTGATCATGGTGCTGTCCTTCTACTTCTTCTTCGCCGGACACAACACACCCGGCGGTGGTTTCGCCGGCGGGTTGACCGCTGGGCTGGCCCTGGTGTTGCGCTACCTCGCCGGCGGCCGTTACGAACTCGGCGAGACGCTGCCGCTGGACGCCGGCAAGATCCTGGGCGCCGGCCTGGGACTGTCCGCGGCGACCGCCACCGCGTCGCTACTGCTCGGGGCGCCCGCGCTGTCCTCGGCGCTGATCGAACTCGACGTGCCCGTTCTCGGGCACGTGAAGTTCGTGACGGCGCTGTTCTTCGACCTGGGCGTGTACCTGATCGTGGTGGGCCTGGTGCTCGACGTGCTGCGCAGCC
>JAKIXW010000216.1:5787-6067 GCA_022708865.1 Acidobacteriota bacterium | reverse complement strand
GCAACGGGCCCCGATGTCCGCGCCGTCGCCGATCACCCCGTCGCGGATCAGCGCCCGCGGCCCGATCCGCGCGCCGGCCCCGATGATGGACCGTTCGATCACCGAGCCGGCCTCCACCTTCGCCCCGTCGAAGATCACCGCACCGTCCAGCCGCACGCCCGGGCCGATCTCGGCTCCGCGGCCGACCACGGTACCGCCGATCAGCAGCGCCCCGGGCGCCACCGACGCCCCGTCGTGCACCAGCGACTCGCCGCGGCGGTCACCGAGGGCCGGCGATGGC
>JAKIXW010000216.1:2053-5777 GCA_022708865.1 Acidobacteriota bacterium | reverse complement strand
AGATCCGCCGATCCGCGCACGAAATCCTCCGGCGTGCCCATGTCGCGCCAATAGGTGGCATCGACATAGCCGCACATCTTCACCCCGTCGGACAGCAGGCTCGGGAACACCTCACGCTCGACGGACACCTCGCGGCCGCGTGGAATCCGGTCGATGATGGCGCGGTCGAACACATAGCACCCAGCGTTGATCTGGTCGGTCGGCGGATCCTGCGTCTTCTCGAGAAACGCCGTCACCCGGCCGTCGGCATTGGTGGGCACGCAGCCGAAGGCGCGCGGGTCGGCCACCCGGACCAGATGCAGCGTCACGTCGGCATCGTTGGAGTAGTGGAATCCGAGCAGCGCGCCAAGGTCCAGCCCGGAGAGCACGTCGCCGTTGAACACCACCGCGGTGTCGTGCCGCAGCTTGGGCGCCACGTTCGCGATGCCGCCGCCGGTGCCCAGCGGCTCCTCCTCGAAGACGTAGTCGATCTGCAGCCCCAGCTTCGAGCCGTCGCCGAATTCGTTCTCGAACACCGCGGCCTTGTACGACGTGCCCAGCACCACGTGTTCGATGCCCGCCGCCGCGATCCGCGACAACAGGTGCGTCAGGAACGGCAGGCCGGCCGTCGGCAGCATCGGCTTGGGCAGTCCCAGGGTCAACGGTCGCAGCCGGGTCCCCTTGCCGCCCACCAGCACGACGGCGTCCACCTTCTTCGGGTCGAACTCAGCCATCGCGCCTCCTCATTTCCCGGCGCGCCTTGCGCACCACGAGGCCTGATCGTACGGCCAACGCACCGCGCATGGACCACCTCAACGGAGCCCGTGACCACCCGGTATGTCGCGACGACAGGTACGTCCACGTGCTGTCGTGATGGGCGGCCAGATTCGCGGCGGGGTCGCGGCCCGTCGAATGACCCTTGTCATGAAGAACCTCGGCCGACGGCGCGTAGACGTTCAGCCAGCCGGCGCGGCCGAACCGGTCCCCGAGATCCACGTCCTCCATATACATGAAGTACCGCTCGTCGAACCCGCCGATCTCGTCGAACGCGGCCCGGCGGACCAGCAGGCAAGATCCCGACAGCCAGCCGACCGGCCGTTCGCTCGGCTGTTCGCGGTCCTGCCGGTAGGCGGCGGTCCAGGGGTTGTTCTTCCAGAACGGCCCGACGACGGCGTGCATGCCGCCGCGGAGGATGCTGGGCAGGTGCCGCGCCGACGGGTACACCGATCCGTCTGGGTCGCGGATCAGGGGGCCAACGGCCGCGGCCTGCGGCCACCGGCCGGCGACCTCGAGCAGGGCGTCGATGCTGCCGGGTCCCCACACCACGTCGGGGTTGGCGATGACGAGAAATTCCGAGGTCGACGAGGCGAACGACGCGACTCCCCGGTTCACCGCCCCGCCGTAGCCCAGGTTGGCCCCGGTGCGTAGCAGCGTCGCATTGGGATAGCGCGCGGCAGCCGCTTCGGGGCTGCCGTCGACCGACCCGTTGTCGGCCATCACCACGTCGACGGGCCGCTCGGTGGCCACGGTCAGCGATGACAGGAACCGCTCGAGGTGCGGGCCCGGTGAATAGGTCACCGTCACCACGGGCAATTCGTCGCTCACGGCGTCGAGGGTATCGGGCGGGCACGCCGACTCCGGCTACCGGGATCGCGGGTGGTTCGCCAGTAGCCTGGGCAAGTGCCCGTCCGGATCCTGCGCGTCCTCTCCACGGTGTTCGCCGTCACAATCGTGCTGGCCACCGGCGTGGCATGGACGAAGATCAACGGCTTCGAGGACGGCATCAAGCACATCAGCACCGCGGCGCTGGGCGGCGGCGGGGACGACGGTGCCATCGACATCCTGTTGGTCGGTGTGGACAGCCGCACCGACGCGCACGGCAATCCGCTGTCGGCCGAGGAGTTGGCGACGCTGCGGGCCGGCGACGACGTGGCCACCAACACCGACACCATCATCTTGATCCGCATCCCGAACAACGGCCGGTCGGCCACGGCGATCTCGATCCCCCGCGACTCGTACGTGAACGCGCCGGGCATGGGCAAGATGAAGATCAACGGCGTGTTCGGCGAGGTCAAGCTCGACACGATGAAGGAACTCATCGAGAACGAGGGCATGGATCCGGCCGAGGGCGAGAAGCGCGGCATCGAGGCCGGCCGCGAGGCCCTGATCAAGACGGTTGCCCAACTGACGGGCGTGACCGTCGACCACTATGCCGAGATCGGTCTGCTCGGTTTCGCGCTCATCACCGACGCCCTCGGCGGCGTCGACGTGTGTCTGAAAAATGCCGTGTACGAACCCCTTTCGGGTGCCGACTTTCCGGCGGGCTGGCAGAAGCTCAACGGCCCGCAGGCGCTGAGCTTCGTGCGGCAGCGCCACGATCTGCCGCGCGGTGACCTCGATCGGGTGGTCCGCCAGCAGGCGGTCATGGCTTCCCTTGCCCACCAGGTGATTTCGAGCAAGACGTTGGCCAGTCCGGCGACGCTGAACCGGCTCGAGGGTGCGGTGCAGCGAAGCGTGGTGCTCTCCGACGGCTGGGACATCATGAAGTTCGTCGACCAGTTGCAGAAGCTGGCGGCCGGCAGCGTGGCGTTCGCCACCATTCCGGTGCTCGACGAGAACGGCTGGAGCGACGACGGCATGCAGAGCGTCGTACGGGTGGATCCCGACCAGGTCAAGGACTGGGTGAACGGCCTGCTGACCGATCAGGCGCAGGGTAAGACCGAGCAGATCGCCTACAGCCCGGAGAAGACCACGGTCGACGTGCTCAACGACTCCGATGTGAACGGCCTGGCGGCCGCGGTGTCGGAAATCGTTGCCGGCAAGGGCTTTACGACCGGCCAGGTCGGCAACAACGACGCCGAGAAGGTGTCCAGCACCCAGGTGCAGGCCCCCGCCGTCGACGATCTGGGTGGTCAGGCCGTCGCGCGTGAGCTGGGCGGGCTGCCGGTGGTGGCCAATGCGGCGGTGCCGCCGGGAACGGTCCGGGTGGTGCTGGCCGCCGATTACACCGGACCGGGTTCGGGTCTCGAGGGGTCGCCGGATTCGGCCACCGCCGATCTGGCGTCGGGCAGCACCGATGGCTCGGGCCAGGATGCGCCACCGGCGCCGTCGCCGATCCTGACCGCGGGATCCAATGATCCGCAATGCGTGAACTGACCCTGACGGGCGCGCTGCTCGATCCCCTGCTGCGCGACAATCCCGCGGGCCCGCGGATCACCTACTACGACGACGCCACCGGCGAGCGGGTCGAATTATCAACGGCCACTTTGGCGAACTGGGCGGCCAAGACGGCGAACCTGCTGCGCGACGAGCTGGGCGCGGGCCCGGGGACCCGGGTCGGGGTGCTGCTGCCGGCACACTGGCAGACCGCGGCGGTGCTGCTGGGCATCTGGTGGATCGGCGCCGAGGCGGTACTCAACAGCTCTGACGAAGTGACGTTCTGCACGCGGGACCGGCTCGATGAGGCCGGGATGGGTGAGGTCGCGGTGTTGTCACTGGACGCATTCGGCAAGGGTTACGACGATCTGCCGGTCGGCGTGACCGACTATGCGACGGCTGTTCGGGTGCACGGCGATCAGGTTGTGCCGGAAGTCAATCCGGGTCCGGCATTGGAAGGCCGATCGGTGACTGACGTGCTCGACGAAGCGCGTTCGGAGTTGAGCGCAACGGATCGGGTGTCGTCGTCACTGGGCTGGTCAACCCCACCGGAGCTGATCGCGAATCTGGTGGCGGTGTTCGCGGCGGG